>CALLAT010000094.1 GCA_938002085.1 uncultured Pseudanabaenaceae cyanobacterium | reverse complement strand
GAGCATGGCCTTTATCCACCTGGCAAAAGCCGCAGGAGCGGGTGCAGGTGGGACCCATGAGCAAAAATGATGCGGTGCCCTGGGAATAACATTCGCCCCGGTTGGGGCAGCGGCCCTCCTCGCAGATGGTGTGGATGTTGCGCTGTTTAATGATGCGCTGCACTTCCGAGAGCTCGCTGGCTTTGCCGATGGGGCGCTTGAGCCACCGGGGTAAACCTTGCGGGAGCCCTGGGGCGGGATGCTGGGGGGATGTCATGGGCGAGGCTCGTGGCGGTTGCGGGGCGCAGTCATGAGGGGCGGCCGGAGGGCCTGTTTCTACTTTATATATAGTGCAACTGCTACGGCTAGGTTAAACGGAGGAGGGATGTGACCGTTTGGTTCTGACCGTTGCGCTGGACTGTAGAGAGAATGAAGAAATTACGACTTTTTACTTCTGTGAAATAAAATGAGCCTCGTTCGGCAGGCTTCTGGCATGGTCGCTCTGAAATGGCTGTGCTATCTTAGCCACAGGCGATCGCGGCCTTGGTTTTTGACGACTCCCTTTGGGTTTTCGTAACCTTCTGGGAAAACTTAAAACGACTGCGACTTAACGGTAGGAGAAGCGCCCCATTCTCCCCATGAACAGCATGTTCGAACATTCGCGTGACATC
The DNA here is from genome assembly GCA_938002085.1 of uncultured Pseudanabaenaceae cyanobacterium. Classification (GTDB taxonomy): domain Bacteria; phylum Cyanobacteriota; class Cyanobacteriia; order PCC-9006; family JAAUQQ01; genus JAAUQQ01. The sequence goes on along the minus strand of CALLAT010000094.1, from coordinate 8,275 downwards.
TTGGAGAAGAATTAGCTGTGGCGTCCCATAAAATCCTCGTCATTGACGACAGTAAAGTTATTCGGATGCGGGTGCAGGATATGCTCCCCACCGGAAACTTTGACATCCTCGAAGCGAAGGACGGCGTTCAGGGCCTGCAACTCATTCGTGATGAGATGCCCACTCTGATTATGTTGGACTTCTTGCTTCCTAAGATGAACGGCTGGGATGTCTTCCAGAATATTCAGGCTGACCCTTCTCTGGCTGCCATTCCCTTGGTGGTCATGTCTGGCCGGAAGGAAGAGGTAACGGAGAAGTTGCCTGAGCCTTTCGAGTATTTTGAGTTTATTGAGAAGCCCTTCGAGAAGGAAGAGCTGATGGAGGCCATTAAGGCCGCCATGATGAAGGCTCGTAATCGTCCCCATGTTTCGGCTGCACCGACTAACCCGAACGCGGGTGCGGGTGCGGGTGCTGAAGAAGTGGCTGCGCTCAATGCGCGTGTTGCCACCCTTGAAAAGGAAGTGGCGACGCTGAAGAAGCAGTTGGCTCAGGTGGTTGGCTTTATTAAGCAGAAGCTGGCTTAGGGGCAATTCTGGTTGAGTTGGTAGGCGGGTCATGGTTTCCATGGCCCGCTTTGTTTTGCTGGGTTAGGGCGGGTTTTGACGGGGGTTGGAGAGAAGATGGAGCAAAGGTGGTTTGCTAAACTCGCCCTTACCCAGCAGTGAGGGATCAGTTCGGGCAGAGGCAGAGAATGACGCAGAGTCAGAGGGCTTTGCAGGGGCGGGTTTTGACGAAGTCTGTGGTGAAGCATCATCAGATGGTTTGCTAAACCCGCCCTTACGGTGGATGACGATTAGCTGGGATGGGATTAGTCCATTTCGCGGCGGCCTTCTAGGGCGCGGGCGAGGGTGACTTCGTCGGCGTATTCGAGGTCGCCGCCCATGGGGAGGCCGAAGGCGATGCGGGTGACTCGGGTGAAGGGTTTGAGCAGGTGGCCGAGGTAGAGGGTGGTGGTTTCGCCTTCGACGCTGGGGCTGATGGCCATGATGACTTCAACCGTGCTTTGTTGGCTGACGCGGCGGATGAGGGGCTGGATGTTGAGTTGTTCGGGGCCGATGCCGTCCATGGGGGATATGAGGCCGCCGAGGACGTGATATTTGCCGCGATATTCGCGGGTTTTTTCCAGGGCGATGACGTCGCGGGAGTCGGCGACGACGCAGATGGTTTCGTTGTCCCGGTTGGGGGCGCTACAGATGTTGCAGATGGGCTCGGCGGAGAGGTGGAAGCAGACGCTGCATTGGCCGACTTTCTTTTTGGCGTTGATCAGGGCTTCGGCGAGGGCTTCGATTTCGGCCTCAGGGCGGCTGAGGATATGGAGAGCGAGGCGCTGGGCGGATTTGGGGCCGACGCCGGGCAGGCGCTGGAGCTGTTCGATGAGGCGGGCGAGGGGCGGGGTGAAGATGGCTCTCGGGTCCTGAAAGTGCAGCGCCCTTGATCATAGCGGAGGAGCTGAAGGCTTGGCGATCGCGAGTTCAGAAGTTGGGATTGGGAGTCTTGCAGGGGCTGCTGTTTGAGATCAGTCGAAAAGCTCTTGATGTGGAGGTTGAGGGCTTGTTGAGGGGAACTTCGCTAAATTTGCATCAAACTTCGATCTACTTCGTTTGATTTCTATCTGATTCTAGAGACTTCGTTCTAGTCTTGGTGCTTCCGAATTGAACATTACGCTACTTCATAGTCATTGAGACTTCAGAAGAGCAAGCTCTAATATGTCTCCAATAACGGCTTAACCCCAGGCTTTTATTTCTTCTCACTCTGGATATGAATTAGTGATGCTCTACAATCAATCGGCCGAAAAATCTACCTCAACGGTTGTCTTTATAGATGCTGGAATACAAAGCTATGAAAGCTTGGTAGAAGGACTTGATCGAGATGTAGATGTCTATGTCCTGGGTCAGGAAGTTGATGCAATTGAGCAGATTACAGATGCTTTAAAGCATCATCGTAGTCTTGAATCTATTCATATTGTTTCCCATGGCAAGCCCGGCTGTCTCTACTTGGGAAATACTGAACTTAGCCTCAGTAGCCTCGAATATTATCGGCCATTGATTCAGCAGTGGTTTAGCGCCAGCAGTCAGGAAAAATCTCCTTATCTCTCGCTCTATGGATGTAATGTCGCAGCGGGAGATGCGGGTGAGGAATTCTTCGTGAAGCTGAGTCAGATTACTGGCGCACAGCTATATGGTTCAACTCATAAGGTCGGAAACCCTTCTCTGGGAGGCACTTGGCAGCTCTCACCTCAAGCAGACTCTGCCGAAGCCATCGTCCCCCAACTGCCCTTTCATGAGCAGGCGATCGCAACCTATCCGGGAACCTTTGAGCCCCTCACCTTTGATGCATATGGTGCTGTCTCTACAGAATTTGTAAATGTATTTTCTTACCCCACCAGTCTCTTCTTAGAAGATAACGGCAAGCTGATTGTGGCAGGAGGCGGAGATCGGAAGACTATCTTGGTTCGTCGCAATCGTGATGGCAGCATTGATGAGGATTTCGCAGACAATGGCATCCTGACGAATAATGCAATAAATGCTGGCCGCGTCATTCCCAGCATCGAGAATCAGTTTCTTTTGATTAAAGTCGATGACTTCTCATCTTCAAATTTGAATGCATTTCGCTACAACGATGACGGTACCTTAGACACAAGTTTTGGCGATAATGGAGAACTTGAGATTGATGTCTCATCCTTCTTCAATACAGGTTTTGGTAACCCTGTTGACTTCACTACGGATGCGGATGGAAAAATTATTGCAGTCGGTAACTTGAATGGGGATATTGGCATTGTTCGATTCGATGCTGATGGGAGCTTGGACTCAGGTTTTGGCACCAATGGCTTTTCGCTTACAGATTTTGATGGTTCCTTCGAAGCTCCTAAAACGGTGCGTGTGGATAGTGATGGCAAGCTAATTGTTAGTGGTCATGCTTCCAATGAAGGGACGAATGACTTTTTGCTGGTTCGATATAACAGTGACGGTAGTCTGGATACTAATTTTGGTACAGGCGGGCGCACGTTTACAGATTTTGGTGGGACGAATGATATTTCTGCCAGCCTCACCATAGATAGCAATGGCAAGCTTTTGCTAGGTGGCCGTGCCACAGATGCTGCTACAGGAAATGCTGATTTTGCCCTTGCTCGATACAACAGTGACGGTAGTCTTGATAGTAGCTTTGGTACCAATGGTATTGTTCGCAGAGATTTAGGTGGCTTAGAGTATGGCCAAGAAGTCATTGAAGTTGCAGATGGTCAGTTGATCCAAACGGGCGATATTGTCACGACAAGACCTTCCGGAGGAGGAACTGCTATCGACTATCAGCCCATATTTCTGCGCTACAACAGCGACGGTAGTATTGATAGTAGTTTTGGCAACAATGGAGTAGGCCAAGGGATTGATGGTCCCTTGGCCGTAGATTCAAATGGCAATATCTTTGGAGCATTCTCAAAATATAATTTCATCAATTCGGGCTTAGCTGTTGCTAGCTATGACGATGTTGTTGAGAATACAGAGACATTTCTCTCGTGGGATACAGGCTCCAATGGTGGCCAGTTAGGACAAATTAATGCTGTTAGTTTGAGCCCTGTTGGTGTGTTTAGCACAGCATTGGGACGCAGCATTGCGGATCAGAGTTGGCAGTTTCAAACTGCAGGAGATTTCAATGGTGACGGGCAGGAGGATGTTGTGCTGCGCCAGTTTGGTTTCTCCAATGAAACGTTGCTATGGACAATGGAAGAAGATGGTACTGCGATCGCCTCTGAACGCTTAATCGGTCGTCCGGTGGAAGATCCTAACTGGTCTATTCAAGGGGCAGCAGACTTCAACGGTGATGGGAATACAGATCTTCTATTACGTAATTCTATTGCCGATCAAACGATTGTTTGGTATCTCGATTCTGAGCAAAATATCCTTTCTGAAGCGATCGTAGGGCGAGGATTTCAAGACGAGAATTGGAAGATTATTGCAACGAATGACTTCAATGCAGATGGAACAGCCGATATGCTGCTGCGCCATGCGCAATCTAATGAGCTACTCGTGTTGCAATTGGATGGCGTTCAGATCGAAGCGGAGTATTTAGCGGGGCGTATTATTCCAGATTCAAATTGGCACGTCGAGGGAAGCCGTGATTTCAATAATGATGGCCATGCTGATCTCTTGATACGCAATTCTCTGATCCAGCGCTCTGTGCTTTGGCTGATGGAGAATGGACAAATACAGCATGAGATACTGGTCAGTGGTCTTCCATTAGAGGGCGCGCAGCTACTGGTTTAGCCTGAAGGACAGGCTTTCTTCTTGAACAATCAATTGATAGGGAGGGCACTGGGCTGGAAAATAATGGCTGTTCAGATGACAGCCTATCTTTCAAAAGATGGATGGGTTTTGTATGCCAGTGCCCTGGGAAGCCTGTCTGGTCTGGAAGATAGCCATTCCTCCACAAAGTAAACCAGGGTCCAAGACAGTTAAATGAGCAGGCGAGGGTTCTTAGCTTGCTCACCTTGACGTTTAGATTGGCACGTTAAAACGTTTAGGCCTCCGCAAACACCATCTCTAACAAGTTGTTGGCAACCACATCAAAGTGGTCATGATTACCCAATCCTCGGGAAACCAACATCGCTCCTTCTAAAGCTGCCAGAAATGTCGTCGCCCAAATCTCGGGATTGATTGAGGCCGAAACTTCTCCTGCTTCAATCCCCGCTTGAAGCACTTGAGTTAGCCAAACCTGCTGTTCCTTAAAGAAACGTGCCACCTCCACCTTGACCTCATCGGGAACGGTTTCGACTTCCCCAGCTAGCATTCCGCATAAACAAAGCCGCTTTCGCTCTACCAACGTGTCTCGAAATAGCGCAGCATAGCCCTCCAGCCGTGCCCTAGCTCCAGTCTCTCGGCTTGCCAAGGATTGCAAAATTTGGTCAAAGCGATCGCAATATTGTGCCGTCAATGCCCGACCCAAATCCCCTTTTGTCGGGAAATGGTAATGGATACTCGCGCTCTTAATATTAATCAAGGCCGCGATATCACGATAGCTAAAACCGTTGTATCCCCGAGTTTGGATGAGCTTCTGAGACACCATCAAAATCTCATCAGCTTTTGAGATGACAGGCTCGGAGGTGCTGGCCATAAAAGTTTTATCTAGAACAAATTCATTATAAGCCTTCTTTTTATCTATCAAGTACTAGATAGGGGTTGACATCCGAGGAAGGCGCTGAGTATGGTGAGCTCGAACCTACCTAGTACTTGATAGATAAGCAGATGCCTTCAACTAATCGATTCATCAACAAAGTCGCAGTCGTCACGGGCGGAGGCTCAGGTATCGGCAAAGCCGCCGCCCAGCGACTGGTTCAAGAGGGAGCGCATGTGGTCATTAATGGCCGTGACGAAGCCAAACTCCAGGCTGCTGCTCAGGAGATTGACCCCAGCGGAACTAAGGTCGCCATCTATGCAGGGGATATCAGCAGCGTCGCAGTGGCCCAAGGGGTCATCGCCTTTGCTGTAGAGCGATTTGGCGGAATTGATATTTTGTTGAATAACGCGGGTGTGTTTGCGCCCAAGCCTTTCCTGGATCACACCGAGGAGGAATACGACCGATTTATCGACATCATCCTGAAGGGCAAGTTCTTCACAGCCCAAGCGGCAGCGAAGGCAATGAAGCAAAAAGGGAATGGAGGCGTCATCGTGCAAACAGGCTCGATGTGGGCACTCCAAGCGATCGCCGCGACCCCCTCTAGCGCCTATTCCGCCGCGAATGCTGGCGTTCACCAGATGGTGAAGAACCTCGCCATCGAGCTATCAGGTGACAACATTCGGATTAATGCAGTGGCCCCAGCCGTGGTCGAGACGCCTGTGTACGGAACCTTCCTCAGCCCCGAGCAAGTTGCCGCAACGCTGCCCAGCTTTAATGCTTTCCATCCCTTGGGGCGCAATGGTCAGCCCGCTGATGTGGTCAATGCCCTGCTCTTTCTCGCTTCTGAAGAAGCCGCTTGGATCACGGGCACGGTTCTGTCCGTAGACGGCGGCGTCATGGCGGGGCATTAAGCAGAGACTCTCCCATGAAAAACAACGCCCCTTCTCTTCCCAAGACTCTGCTACTTCGAGCTGCCCAAGGTGAAACGGTGGATCGCCCTCCTGCTTGGATCATGCGCCAAGCGGGGCGATACCTGCCTGAGTACCAAGCGTTGTGTCAGCAGCATGACTTTCAGCAACGTTGTGAAATTCCTGATTTAGCCATTGAGATTTCACTTCAGCCGTTTCGTCGCTTCCAGCCCGATGGTGTGATTATGTTCTCCGATATCCTCACGCCATTAGCAGGAATGGGGATTCCTTTTGAGTTGGTTGACAACATTGGTCCAGTCATTGAAGAGCCTATCCGTACCCAGGAGCAGGTCAATCAGGTTCGGTTGCTAGAGCCAGAAGCTGAGCTCCCTTTTATCCGGGAGATCTTGGCAGGTCTGCGATCGGAAGTGGGCGATCGCGCCACAGTTCTCGGCTTTGTCGGAGCCCCCTGGACCCTAGCGGCTTACATCGTGGAAGGTAAAAGTTCGAAGGACTACGCCACCATCAAGCAAATGGCCTATAGCGAGCCAGAGTTGTTACATCAACTACTGAGTAAACTCGCCGACTCCATTGGCCGCTATGCCTGTTATCAAATTGCCTCTGGTGCCCAGGTCATTCAGCTATTTGACTCTTGGGCAGGTCAGCTGAGTCCAGCGGACTATCAAGCCTTTGCTTTTCCCTATGAAAAGCGCATTGTGGAGGCGATCAAGCAGGTCTATCCAGATACGCCAGTCATTCTCTATATCAATGGTGGCGGCAATTTGCTGGAACAGGCTGCGAAGTCTGGCGTGGATGTCATCGGTCTAGATTGGATGACGGATATGAGTGTTGCGAGACGCCGACTCGGTGATCTGGTAGTGCAAGGGAATCTCGATCCCATTATTCTGCTGGGGGAACAGCGCACCATTCGTGAACGTACCCTAGAAGTCATCAACCAGGCCGGTCCCAAGGGGTATATCTTGAACCTTGGCCATGGGATTCACCCCTCAACACCTGTTGAAAATGTGCAGTACTTCTTCGACCTTGTTCGCTCTTTCTCTTTTGAGTCTTAAAGAGCGCTTGCATCATTAAGCTCAACCTAGCGACCCCAAGAGTCTGGACACTTGTATAGTGTCTAGGCTCTTGGGGTCGCTCTCTCTGGAAAAAATCTGACTTATATTTGTGCTGCTCATATAATCTAGTACGGGTCATATTCCCTGCTGCTTGCAGCGCAGAAAAGGCTCTGCAAGTTAAACCGCAGCTTTAGGAGCAGACTCCTCTTGGCATACCCCGTCTGCTTGCAGCGGGGGTCTTGATTCTTACCAGAGGAGCTGAAATTGGGCAGCAGGGTCATTGGTGTGATGAGTAATTAGATTAGATATCAGAAGTCTGGAGCATTCGGACCTGGTCCAAAAATAGCCTTAGCATTTTTTGCTAGTTGGGGTAAAGCACCAAAATCACTGCGTATTTTGAACCGAGCTACCCAGGCTTCCTCATCCTCGGGATTGCTGGCCAGTTGTATGTCGAAATAAACTTGTCCAAGACTTGTACAAGTTGCTGATATCCTGAACTCTTTTTCCCAGGATTCCCAGTCTTTAATATCCTGCCAAGGTTTGTCTTGACTTGCCAAGCCTTCAAAAAAGTCTGTCAGCCATTCGTAAGAACCTGTAGAGAACAAGTCTTCTCGTTGAACAGTCATCTCTGTTGACGAGATTTTGATGATGAACATGCTACTTGCTGTGGATCTTAGAAAACTTAATTGATTCTCAGATATAGATGATTGAATTACGAATTCTTTCATGCTTGAGCTTGCCTCGCCATTTCAAGTGCTTCAGGCTCTGCTGTCACCGTAACGCCAGATAAATTAAGCGGGTTTTCTGTCCACCACTCTGGTATTTTGGCGCTGTAATGTTCATAGGAGTAACAGCTCGAACACCATTCCCAGAGACCACCTATTGCTTGAGAATTGATGCTGTCGTAATAGCAATGTAGCGTTAGAGATTGGCACATTGGGCAAAAGCCATCAACATCAATGCCAGCGCTTGGTTGTGAGAATAGAGTTCGCCATTCTTTCTCTTTGGCACTGGCCTCTTAAGTAGGTAGGAAGTGAAAGCCCCTAGAGAGCAGCATTTCCTCAAGAGTCAATGGCCGTTCAATGAACCCGATCGCGGTTGCGGGAGTGAGTTTAGAAGACCAATGAGGACGAACCCAATTGTGAA
>CALLAT010000093.1 GCA_938002085.1 uncultured Pseudanabaenaceae cyanobacterium | reverse complement strand
ACCCTGTCGCACCTGCCCTGTCTTCAAGGTTTTAGTACCGTTCTTGACGATGGCTTCGCTTACACAATAGAGACAAGTCATATCTGCCAAACCTAGAGTAGCTCTATATTATAGCTCTCACTCTCTAGCTGGACAGTGCCGGCAAAGTCACTGGCGCGGGCAAGGTCGCGGTCACGGTTGCCCTCGCCAGCAAGAGAAACCGCGACCGCGAGGGAATGACTGCTCACATAAGTGAAAAATCCCCTGGTCACCACTACTTTGTATAAAGTTTCTACCGCTTCAGTTTTACTTCGTAACCAGACAAAAAACGCCTGAATCTTATCATCATCTGCAACCAGTTCCTCAATGCCTCTCTGTATCAGTGACAGAAGCTGATTAGCTCCCTCACGATTGAGCATTCCTATAATCAGCAAGAAAACTTCTCTCCACTGAGGCTCGTATAAGTGCTCAGCCAACTGTTCAAGCATCAAGTCCTGTCGAAACTCTCTAATCCACCGAGCCGTCAGATATTCCTGAAAGGTCAAATGAGAAAAGGAATAAATACCACTGGCTCGCTCTACCAACAAACCATGTTGGGCTTCAATGGCCTTTAGCACTACCTTTGCAGTGACTCTTAAATCTTCTGAATCATCAGCACCAGGCAAGTCATAAAGACTCGCAATAACTGCCTCCGTCACTGACTCTTGTCGAAAGAAGTATTCACCCCGTTCAAAATAACCGAACGCAATCTCGCTCAGCATCTCTTCCTTCGCTCGCAGTGACAGCCGCCGATAGACCTGATCCCGCTCAATTCCCCGCGTCGCATCCCAGCGGCTCAGCAGCAAATCCAAACCGCGCTTATACAACTCCGTCCGATTCGGCGACAGCTCTCCCAACTCCTCAAATACCAAACAAAGCAGCGTTAGTAAAATTGGGCTATAGGCCAGCTCCCGCATCGGTTGGTTACTTTCTAGCTGCTCTTTCAATCGCTCCGCTACTTGGGGCTGCTGCTTTATTTTGAACCAGTTACCAATAAATGCCTTTACCTGTCTAGTATCAAAATCGGCAACCTCCACCTCCGTAAACTGCTCAAACACATAATCCTTTGCCGCAATCCGACAGGTCACCACACAACGATTTTTTGAAAACTGCCGCGTAAACGCCTCAATCTCCCGAATCACGTGCTTTGTATTCGCTTCCCTAACCTCATCTAAGCCATCTAGCAGCAGCAAAATGCGCCCGCTCCGTAGAACCTTTTCTACAGCCGTCAGATTGACACACTTCTGCGCCGACTCCTGATCTTGATTCATCAGAAAATTAAAAAAACCTTGCTTCACCTGAGCATTCGGCGCAATGCCATAGCTGGCAAACAGATTAATCAAATGCTGCAACAGCCCAGGACTGCCCTCTGCCTCCGCCCACTCCTTCAGCGGCACAAACAACGGAATCAGCTTTGGAAACAGCTGCCCCGCCGAACATTGCAGCGCCACAAACTTCAAAAACGTTGTCTTCCCCGCCCCCGGTTTGCCAAACACCATCAGCTTAGAGTGCTCCTGCACTGCCTTCAGTCCCGGCACCCCTCGTTTCACAATTTCCCCCCGCGCCAACAGCTCAAACATATCCCGGCTTAGCTCCAGCAGCTCATCAAACCGCCACTGCCGCGATCGCGTCAGCTTCTGCAAAATATTGACACTCGTATAAATCTCACTCAGCTCAATCTTCTGCGTCATATTCAGCACCCGCATCGTGCTGCAATATTCATCGATATACCGCTTCGCCTGCCCCCGCACCTCCCGCACCAACTCATCCAGCTGATAGGTCTGCGGTTCCGATTCAGTAACAGTCACCGCCTGCCAATCCAGCCCTAATTCCTTACACACCGCCATCAGCGTCTCGCAATCCACCGCATTACCTTGCAGCAAACTCCAAATCGTCTGGCGAGAGCAGCCCACAGCCACAGCCAGATACTCCTGCGATCGCTTCTGCTGCTTCAGCGCCGCCTTAATTGCCTGAATGCCGGACTCAGAAGCCTGGAGTGTGCGCCTTGCCATAACCGCCTACCTAGAACCTCTGTCCATATTGTCAAAGTTGACAATTAACAGCAAGCCAAACCTAGACCTGGACCATGGCTCAGCAATTCGAGCGCATCGTAAAGACATCGAATTCAAGGTCAATGTTAAACATGAAAACCAACCGCCTCACTACCACCACCCAGATTGCCGCTATCAGTTTCGCCCTCACCAGCGCAATCTACATCGGCCACCTCAACCGCAAAACCCAACTTACCCCCCACCAAGCCCGCACCCACCAAGTCCTCCTCGACACCTACAAAGCCGCCAGCCGCGCCCTGCTCTTCCCCGCCCTGCCACCCGCAGCGCCTCCTAGCCGCAAAAGCAAGCAACGCAAGCTCAGCTCAAAATCAGACCAGACCAAAAACTAAACAGCCCCAGCTCCGCATCCCACTCCGATACACTAAAATCATCGCATCTCAGGCGGTTAACCTTATGACCCTCGCTACCGATCGCCGACTAACCCTCACCGAATACCTCCACCACAGCGACGGCACCAACCGCCGCTATGAACTCCTCGACGGCGTCCTCAAACCCATGAGCCTAGGCACCGGAAGACACGGCAGCATTATCAAATACCTCGCCGAAAAATTTGACCAAGAAGCACAACGCATCAACCTCAAAGCTCTAGCCATTCAAGGTGCAGTCGGCATCCAATCCCCCCGAGGCACCCGCTGGGAAACCTGCCGCATCCCCGACATCACCGTCCTAGCCGCTGACCTCTGGGCCGAAATGCAAGACCGCGAAGCCATCATCCGCCTCAACGATGCACCGCCCCCATACTTGGTTGTTGAAGTCGTCAGCCCCTCCACCCGCTCCGAAGACTACCGCAGCAAACACAGCGAATACGCTGTCCTCGACATTCCTGAATACTGGATCGTAGACCCCGAGCGACAGCTCGTCACGGTCTGTACTCTGATTGACGGTCGCTACCAAGACCAAGAATTTCGCGGTGCTGAGCCCATCATCTCTCCCACTTTCGCCGAGCTATCGCTCACCGCCAGCCAAATCCTCACCCCCACTCCCTAAATCGTGAGCGACAGAATCTTTATCACCGGTGCTACCGGCTTCGTCGGTGCAAACCTCACCCGCCTCCTCCTCGATCGCGGTCACCCCATCCGCGCCCTAGCCCGCCCCAGCAGCGACCTCGCCAACCTGCGTGAATTGATCGACCAAGACCTCGACCTCGAAATCGTCCGAGGCGACCTCACCGACCCCGACCTCGTCGACAAAATGCAGGGCTGTCGCTACTGCTTCCACGTCGCCGCCCACTATTCACTGTGGCAACGCGATCGCTCCCAACTCCACGCCTCCAACGTCCTTGGCACCCGCAACATCCTCGCCGCCGCCCAAAAAGCTGGGGTTGAACGCACCGTATATACCAGTTCTGTGGCCGCGATCGGCGTCCCTAGCGATGGCAGCCTCGGCACCGAGCAATACCAATCCCCGCCCGAAAAGCTCATCGGCGACTACAAAAAATCCAAATACTGGGCCGAGCAAGAAGCCATCCAAGCCGCCCAAGCCGGACAAAACGTCGTCATCGTTAACCCCTCCACCCCCATCGGCCCCCACGACATCAAACCCACTCCCACTGGCGATATTATCCTGCGCTTCCTGCACCGAAAAATGCCCGCCTACGTCGAAACCGGGCTCAACTTAATTGATGTGCGAGACGTTGCCCAGGGCCACCTCCTCGCCCTAGAAAAAGGCCAAGCCGGACAGCGCTACATCCTCGGTCACCAAAACACCTCCCTCAAACAGTTGCTGGAGCTACTCAGCGACATAACCGGCCTACCCGCCCCAAAAACAACCGTCCCCCTCTGGCTCCCCCTGGGCGTTGCCTGGATGGAAGAAAAAGTCCTCGCCAAAATCGGCTACCAGCCCACCGTCCCCATCGACGGCGTCCGCATGTCCGCCCAGGAAATGTACTACGACCCCAGCAAAGCTGTGCAGGAGCTGGGTCTGCCCCAATTCCCCATCCGCGATGCCGTCGCCGATGCCGTGGAATGGTTTCAGCGCAATGGGTATGTGGATTAACCTGGCCCCCATCCCCTAACCCCTTGCCCCCAATTCTGGGGGAAGGGGAACCAGAAACAAACCCCTATTTCAGCGGCTGTTTCCCCCCTCGCCCAAAATCGGGAGAGGGGCCGGGGGAGAGGGCCAGCCTTGCCTACGGCAGATGCTGCACCATCTCCGCCTTGGGATAACGCACCTTCGCCTGAGTCGCATACTTGTCATCGGCATGGCGATAGCCCAGCGGACAAACTAGCACCGACCCATAGCCCAGCTTATCCAGACCCAGGATCTCGTCATACTTTGGCGGAACAAAGCCCTCCATCGGACAGGCATCCACGCCCAGCATCGCCGCAGTCGCCATCAGCTGCCCGATCGCGATATAGACCTGCTTGGCAGCCCACTCATTCACATCAAACTTAGGATTGCCTAAGAAGCCCTTGATCACCTTGCCAAAGCCTTCCAGATTCTCCGCTGGAATCCCTTGAACGCTAGCGGAGTAATTGATGTAGCGATCTACTTCTGCATCATCAACATCCTTCTTCATGGCCAGCACCACCACATGGGAGGCATCCACCACTTGAGCCTGCTTCCAGGAATGCTCCAGCAACTGCTGACGCACCGCATCATCCGTCACCACAAAAAACTTCCAGGGCTGCATCCCAAAGGAAGAGGGCGTCAGCACCAGGCTGTCTTCGATCGCACTCCAAGTCGCATCATCAATCTTCTTGCTGGAATCAAACTGCTTCGTGGCATAGCGCCATTGCAGTTGTTCAATCACTTGGCTGGGGGAAATGGAGGTCATGGGAGCGATCGCTAATGAAAGGTCTGCAAAGGCTATGATCTTATCGGATGCCGTTGAATTTAGACGGTGTCCTTAAGTTTATTATTCGACTTTCTCGAATCATTTAAGTTTTGTCTACCTCTAGCCCCCAGCCCGACCCAGTATCTACGGAGCAGGCATCTACCGAGCCAGCGCCTGCCCCCAAGGCCAAGGCCCCTGCCAAAAAGGCAAAATCGAAGCAACGCATCGACAAGCTACTCGTCGAGCTAGGCCACTGCGAATCCCGCGCCATGGCTCAAAAGCTAATCCGGGCTGGGGAAGTGCAGGTAGACCATGCCGTCATCGACAAGCCAGGGACCGAGGTGCGCATCACCGCCGAGATTCTAGTCAAGAAGCGTCCGCCCTACGTCTCTCGCGGCGGCGAAAAGCTAGCCAAAGCCCTGGCAGAATTTGGCGTGGCCGTGGAAGGCCGCATTTGCCTAGACGGCGGCATTTCCACTGGAGGGTTTACCGATTGCCTACTCAAACATGGTGCTAAGCAGGTCTATGGCGTAGATGTGGGCTATGGCCAAGTGGCCTGGCAGCTGCAAACCGATGAGCGGGTGACCATTAAAGAGCGAACCAATCTGCGTCACCTACAGCCGGAAGATCTATACGAGCCAGGCGCAGTACTACCGGATTTGGCGGTGGTAGATGTGTCGTTTATTTCAGTGATTAAGGTGCTGGATGCCCTCTGGCGGCTCACGTCGGAGCCGAGGGAAATGGTGCTGCTGGTGAAGCCCCAGTTTGAGGTGGGCAAGGAGAAGATTGGCAGGAAAGGCGTGGTGCGGGACGGTACAGCTCAGGCCGGTGCTATTTGGCAGGTTATTGTGGCGGCAAGGGAGAAAGGCTGGGGCGTGAAAGGGCTGACCTTTTCTCCTATTACTGGACCTGCAGGAAATATTGAGTTTTTGTTGTGGTTGGGACAGAGCGGAACGGTTTTGGAAATTGATGAGGATGGGGTGGGATATGTTGCAAAGCGAGCCCGCGCGTCGCTAGCGACAACCCACAGGAGCACTTCTAACGCAACGGCTAATTAGCTTGGGTTATAAACCCTAAGCAATTACAATGCTTGAAAATATGGAATATCGAGATTACCTATGCCTTGGGAGCCCTGGCTGGAAGCGGCTAATTCAGCAGTCCTGAAGCAGTCAGGTCGAGAACTTAGTGACGTAGAAGTATCTATTCTAATTGGAGCAAACAAAGGACTTACTTATGGAGAAATAGGGGAGGAGCAAGGCTATTCAATTAGCTATCTGGAACGAGATGTTGGTCCTAAACTGTGGCGCTTGCTCTCCAAGTCCCTGGGTCGAAAAGTTAGTAAGACTAGCTTTCGCTCAGCGCTAAATCGCCATCAGTCTCAATTAGAAACTGCTGCTGTTCCTCCATCAACTTCGGTATCGTCTTCAGCTCAACTTACTTCCCATCAATCAATTGATCTATTAGAGGCTCCCTACCCTCCTATCTTCTATGGCCGTGATCAAGAATTTGCAACGCTGACCCCTTGGATTTTGGGAGAAGAGCCCCAAGTTGGATGCAAGCTAGTAGCAATTCTCGGAATCGGCGGGATTGGCAAAACAGCATTTGCTGCAACGCTGGCAGAGCGAGTCAAAGACCAGTTTGAGCGAGTAATCTGGCGTAACCTGAGCAATGCTCCCCCCCTAGAAGTTTTGCTTCAAGAACTGCTCCCTTTTCTTTCCGGTGGAAGTGTTCTCCCGCTCGACCCCCGTCAATTCGTAATGCAATTACAAGCATCGCGCTGCTTGGTAATTCTAGACAATATTGAAAGTCTGTTACAGCCTGATCGCGCCGGGCAGTGGCGCCCAGAATATGCAGCCTACGGAGACTTTCTGCGCCAGGTGGGCTCACTGAACCATCAGAGCTGTGTCTTGCTAACGAGTCGAGAAAAGCCCGTAGATATTGCACAACTAGAAGGCCCGGCCCAGCCTGTTCGCTCACTATCTCTCGGTGGCCTCAGTGAAGCAGCTCTCAATTTTCTAGAGACAGAGGGACTTTCTGGAACTCAGGAGCAGTTAGAACAAGTGATTTCGGCCTATGGGGGTAATCCCCTCGCTCTCAAAATTGTATCTGCATCTATACGTGATCTGTTTGAAGGCAATACTGGTGATTTTTTAGCCTGTGACACAATTTTATTTAATGGGGTACGTCGACTTCTAGATGAACAGTTTGAGCGTTTATCGGAGCTTGAACAGAGCGTAATGTATTGGTTGGGAGTCAATCGAGAATGGACCTCTGTGCGATCGCTCCAAGCAGATCTAGTACCGACGGTTTCGATGAATGAAGTACTAGAAGCCTTAGAACAGCTGAGCTGGCGTAGCCTTGTAGAAACTCAAGGAGGTCGTTATACGCTACAGCCAGTGGTGATGGAATATGTCACTAGCCAACTCATTCAACAGATTGGCAAAGAATTAACCTCTAAACAGTTCAACTTATTGACCCGTCATGCTCTCTTTAAAACGACAGTGAAGGATTACATTGGCTCAACCCAGTGGCGGCTTTTTGTAACTCCTATTTCTCAACAGTTACAAAGTCAATTTACGACAGTAATATCGCTTAAATCTCAAATCCAAGACCTTATCAGAACACTGCGCAAACAAAGGCTTGGCATATCCAATTATGCTGCAGGAAATCTGCTCAATCTATCTCTCGCATTGTCACTAGATCTTTGCGACTATGACTATACCTATCTAAATTTGGAACATGGGAATTTTCAGGCTTACGATATCCAAAATCTAAATTTAGCCGGAACACATCTAAGCAATTCTAGATTTACTGATCATTTTGGGAGTGTTCTCTATGCAAAATTCAGCCCCGACAGCCAACTTTTAGCCAGTAGCGATACTCAAGGTAGTATCTATGTTCGCCGTCTCCAGGATGGTCAGATTGTTCATATCTTGGAGGGACATCAATCCTGGGCTCGGGAGATGAGCTTCAGCCCGGATAGTCAAATGTTGGTTAGTGCTTCCCACGATCGCACGCTCAAGCTATGGGATTTAGAGACTGGGCTCTGCCTCAAAACATTCACTGGACACCAAGAAATTATTGGCCAAGCCGCTTGGAACCCTGTGCAAGATATCATTGCCAGTGGCAGCTTTGACCAAACGATAAAGCTTTGGAATCCAAATACTGGAGAATGCTTGAAGACTTTGAGGGGCAGCGCTCTGGAGGTTGGTCATTTGGAGTGGAGCCAAGATGGGACGCGCTTGCTTTCTTGTGATGGAGGTAGTCGTGCAGTGATTTGGGATATTGCGACCGGTGAAGTGATTCAGGCCTTTGAGGGCCATGAAGCCCAAGTGACATATATTTCTCAAAACAACGATGAGACATTAGTTGTAACCACATCTCAAGATGCTAGTTTGAAAGTGTGGGATGTTGAGACGGGTCGCTGTTTGAAGACCCTTCGCGGAAATTTTGCGCCATCTTATTCTGCGGTATTCCACCCCAATGAGAATCTATTGGTAAGTGCTTGCTTTGATGGAATGGTGAGATTGTGGGATTGGAATTCAGGTCGATGTATCAATGTGCTCACAGGGCATCAAAGTTTGATTTGGTGCGTTTGTTTTAGCCCTGATGGTCGGTATTTAGTCAGCACTAGCGACGATCGCAGCATTAAGCTCTGGGATGTGGCCTCCAATCAATGCCTACAAACCTGGAAGGGATATGTGGGGTCAGTTTGGAGCCTTGCAGCGAATAGTAGTGATGGGATAATCTCGGGTTCCCAGGAAGGCAAACTGCATCTGTGGAATTGTGATGACGCCCAGTGCAAATCACAGTTAGTGGGCCACAGTAATTTGATTTGGGCCTTGGCCTTGCAACCCCAGGGAGATTATCTAGCAAGTGCTTCAGGGGATGAAACACTTGCTATTTGGAGTACGAAGTCGCGTAAGCAAGTACAAGTCATAGCTGATCATCAGGCGGCGTTACAGGCAGTTGCTTGGCATCCCCAAGGTCATCAAGTTGCCAGTGGCTCAGTACGGAGCATGATAAAAGTTCACGACTTCCGTTCTGGAGCATGTTTGCGAACTATACAACTAAGCAACTATATATATTCATTGGCGTACCACCCTGCAGGTCACTATCTGGCAGCTGGAACTCAAGACGGCAAAATCTATCTTTGGAGTAATGAAGTACCAGGTTCAGATATCTCTGAGACCCAGTCTGACTGTTTAGCCGTCTTGGAAGACCATAAAGCTAGTGTTTGGTCCATTGCTTGGAATCCGAGTGGCACCCGCTTTGCCACTGCCTCCCACGACGGGACGATTCGGATTTGGCGAGGAAAAATTTGGGAGGAGCAGACTTGCCTCCATGTGTTGCAAGGGCATGAGTCATTAGTTTGGTCCATTGCTTGGAGTCCTGAGGGCGATCGTTTGATTAGCGGCTCACAGGACGAAACAGCAATGATTTGGGATGTAGAAACAGGTCAATGCTTGCAGGTGTTGTCTGGAGATTCCAGTTGGATTCGGACTGTGGTGTGGCTCGCGGATGGCAAGAGAATTGCCACTGCTGGAGGAGATGGTTATATTCGCCTTTGGGATGTGCAATCTGGAGAATGCGTCAAGCGCTTCCGAGCCAAACGCCCCTACGAAGGAACCAATATTTTCGAAGTAACGGGTATATCTCCTGCTCAACGAAAATCATTGCTTGCTTTAGGAGCAGTGGAGCAGCCCTTCAACTAGTACCTCGTCAAGAATGAAGTGAGGAATAACCGATTTGTCTAAAATACCCTTTGTTAGCGGAACTCAATTAGAACGAGAGCAATTTATGGCTGACAAGGTACTTAGCTTCGACCGTTTGTAGCACCACTAATAGGTGAGAGGGGACTACAAATAAGTCGATTCATGCACCGAGTGGTAATTGTGCTAATAGCAGAATAGATGCTGTTTAGAGATAAATATTTTGCTTGAAAGTCCTCAAAATATAGGTTTCAAGTTTCATCCATTTTTCTATTTTCCTAGAATTAAGACCATCACTTGATTTGAAAAGCAGTAGACAGAACTATTCTGTATGCAGACACGTTTTGTGATGCTTTCCGTCTGTCTTTCTTTATGTACATCGTAAATTTAGCTCTGACTTCGAGACCGAGCTAGAAGAATAAGCTAGCAATATTCACAAATAATGTGGAGAATTTTTTCTTAGGATCAGGGGTATTTCTGAGGATTTCTCTAAATACAGCTTTAAGGTGCTCAAGAGATTCGTTGTGGAAAAGTACTAAATACAGAAATAATAGAGCATTTTTATACTAAGCATTATCTTTTCTGATGATGGAACCTGAGGTTTCCAGAGTTTCTCTGTAAAGACGGCAATAGCTGTTTCCTCTAATATCATTTCAACTCAGCTTTTCGCCATTTAGCGGTTGCATCTCTTGTCCTTTGCAGGAAAGAAGACGAACTGATTCTCATGCAATGTATTAACAGCTACGTTTTGGCTCAATTTCAGATTATCTATATTCCAAATAGATAATCTGAAAATTCAGAGTCAGAAATTAAAAACCATCAACTGCAGGATTCTTTTATGCAATTCAAGATATTGAGACAACAACAAGAAATTGAGCAAGCTCAGTCCCTTTTGTATCAGGTTTATATAGAAGAAATGGGCTGGACTCCAGATATCGACAATCCCTCAGAACTCAGAATTAGAATTTATAAAAACCAATGTTATTTAGTTGACAAATATGATGCTTATGCAAACTGGTTTGGTGTTTATTTAGAATCAGAGCTCATAGCCTGCTGGAGACTCTGCCCTCCAATTAATGGAAAATTTGAGCTAGAGGAATATAATTCTATCCCTGCATTCCTTCATCAATCTAAATCTCTTGAAATCAATCGATTAGCGCTTCGCTCAGATTATCGTCGTTCCCATAATGTTCTATTCCATTTAGCTTCTAATACTATGAGTGAAGTTGTAGAGAAATTTGATTACACCTTTGCGGCCACACAATTCCCTAATCCCGGAACTCTTTATCTTCGTCTCGGTGCCACCAAAGTTGAAAGTTCTTCCTTCAAATATTCCATTAAAGATGATCAAAAAGTTTCACTTCTGTACTTCGACCTTAAAGATAAATCAACATTACTATCTAAACGTCTCTCAAAGAACTTAGTAACAGCCTAAAGATACGCACTTCAATTGCATATATCCATGCAGAGTTCTATCAATAGATGCTGGATTCTTTCAAGAGCTCATAATTCGAATATAACGCTATCACTTTTGATAGATGAATCTTGAAGAAGAGCAAGAACCCCGCTGCAAGCAGACTCAGTCTGGAAGAAGAATCTGCTCCTAAAACTGTGGTTTAGCTTGCAGATTCTTTTCTGTGCTGCAAACAGCGAGGAATATGACCCAAATTAGATTTAACTCAAAATCTCGCTTAAGTTTGGCCACACCTGAGACTAGCAAAAGGGGGAAATATATTGAATCAAAAACCTAGGGTAAGCGCAAGAAGGAAGCTTGTTGTTGAGAAAGATGCTCGGAAATTCTCAATAATAGAGTCTTGTTAAGACTTGACTCTAACGAAAAAATGAGAGTTTCAGCTA
This sequence comes from uncultured Pseudanabaenaceae cyanobacterium, assembly GCA_938002085.1. Taxonomy (GTDB): domain Bacteria; phylum Cyanobacteriota; class Cyanobacteriia; order PCC-9006; family JAAUQQ01; genus JAAUQQ01. Next base: position 24,301 of record CALLAT010000093.1, on the reverse strand, counting down.
TGAGTGGAGAATCTCTAGCTCGATGCACGCTTTAGGTACTTTTACTTCCCAAAAAGTAAGATTTAAAGCCTGAAAGCTCGTAAGAATCTAGGACAGCAGAATTAATGTTCTGGAGAGTCATGATTTCTCTCTTAAGATGATTGCTCAAATAGAGCCTTTAAATCATTTCATTTGCTTGGAGCCGGTCTGGTACTCGCCACAGTAGTAGTGCTCTAAGAAACACATCCTTTTTCGCCTGGAGGCATACATCTTGTGAGCATTGCACAACCTTGGAGTGAATCTCAATGCCCACTGGCAACAGTCAATCACCAAACTTGTCTGACTAAAAGAGAATTACAGCGAAGACTGCGCCAGGTCCTTTCCGCGAAACGGGGGCCAGTGGAGATTGCAATTCATGACCCAACGGCACAGCGAGTCTTCTTGGCTCTTGCCGTTTATTCGCCGGAAGAGTTACTTCCCCAAGGCATGGGCAGCTTGGTGGGAGATATGCGTAGTCATTGCGCAAAGAACTCAAAGCGAATGGATGAGCTTGCCAGCAATTTGGAGATTTCCTTGGCTATTACAGCGCTCATAAATAAGTCCCCGAGTCCAACTGCAAAGTTGATTGGCGGAATTATTATTCACGCCATTAACAAGGGATATAGAAAGATCTCTTTTGGAACAACTCACCAGGTATGCCCACAGCGCGAAAAGACTGGTGTTGTTTGGATTCAGATGAAGGCTTAGGTGGGTCCATTGGGGGAGAGCTATGTTGAGGTCATTATCTGTCGCGTTCAGGCAGTTTCCAGTAAAGCTCATGGCCATGCTTATCTCTTAGACGCCACTCCCGAGAGGGAAAGTCACGCCACTCAGCACAGTATTTCTCAGAGATCAGCTCAGTGGTTTGATGAATAGCTTAGCGTCGCTGCACTAGCAGCATTCCTCGAGTCTTCCCCGACGTACTATCCAACGTATCCAACGACTGCCACAGCTCCGATGCTTTCACCCACACCGGCGGATACTTGTAGCGTGACACATCCAACACCAAAAACCGATCCGTCGCCGCATTGTAAGCAGCCACTGGCGAAATATGTCCGCCCCGCTGCTGCCCGATCGCCCGCCGCAGATAATTAATCACCATAAAATCATCTGGGTTCTTGAGATTGGCGATCGCCTTCTCCCGAAACTCCGCCAAGCTCAGCTCACTGCCATAGTGAACCTCTGCGTCCACCGGATAGGTCTCAAAAATCTCTGCCAACTCAGCTAACGTCAGCCCCTGTCGCCGAATCAATGACTCAGCAATAATCGCCTCCGTCTCAGCATTCAGCGTATTCTTCTGGGTGAAATAATTCTGATCCCAAGCCTCCGCTGCTGGCGCATCCACAGCCATCGCGTTCAGCACCATCGAAACGCTCGCCACTCCACAAAATGCCTGATTAATCTGGGTGACAAAATGCGTCGATAGCGGCACATAGTCGGCTTTAGCCTTGCTCTGTCGCAACAGCAGTGCCCCATGATCGCTATTCAGCGCCACTAAATTCTCACTGAGGGGCAAAGGCTGAGCATTTAACTTTGGGAGAAAAACCGCCGTCAGGCCCGTCGTTGCCAGGGCGATCGTGGTCCCAGTCAGTACAGATTGCTTTATTGATCTAGACAGATGCATGACTTCAGTTCCCTGGAAGGCGACCCAATGATTTCTCTATTTTGCATGGCTTCACCCATCCGCAATGAGCAGCGAAACATAGAGCAAGATTTTACCCATCACTGTCGGCTCACTGGCTGAGTGAGCCGAAGCGATCTTGAGCATCTCACCTAGGGAAAATCGACTCAAAGCATCAATTGTTACCGATCTGAACGTAAAGTAAGAGCTATTTATCTAAATAACTGTAACTTTTTTATCTTTTTCTAGAGAAATAAGTAGAAGTTGATAGTTTGAGACATAGCTTCTCAGTAACAGACTGCTTCGGGGTTGAGGAAATCTAGTCAACAGGAATGCGCCTAAGCCATGACAGACGAAAATTTCAATGTCTCTCCCATAGACCTCAAAGCAGCGATCATCCGAGTTCCCCTCTCGGTCTCTAGCGATACTTCTCTCATCAAGGCGATCACAAAGCTAGATGGCTCCCACATAGGGGCAATTTCCCCCGGGAGCCCAGCGGTAATCCCTCAGAGCCCCGGTAAAAAAAATAATTTACCTGCGGCCACCAGCGCAATTCTTGTTGTTGAAAATCGCCAAGTCTTAGGCATCGTGACCGAACGAGATATTGTTCGGTTCATCTCCCAGGGGGGCAACTTAGAGAACCAAACGATTCAACAGGTGATGACCCACCCCGTCATCACTGCCCAGGAAGCAGAACTCACCGACCTATTCTCAACCCTCAAACGTTTCCAAGCCCATGGCATTCGTCATTTACCCCTTCTGGATGAGCAAAGCTGCCTCAGCGGCCTTATTACCTTAACCAGCTTGCAGCGACTGGTACGCCCCCTAGAGCTACTGCGCCTGCGCCTTGCCAATGAAGTCATGCATCCCAATGTTGCTTGTGCATCTCCTGAATTATCAGTTCTGGAACTGGCTCAGCGCATGGTCAGCCAAAAGCTGGGTGCTCTGGTAATCGTAGAGGGTTCCCCTAGTAATGGCGACTCTAAAGATTGTGAGCCTCATTCTCAGCTAGGCCAACCCCTGGGAATTGTCACAGAGCGGGACTTGGTTACCTTTCAAGCCCTCACTCAAAATTCCAAACAGACCCAAGCTCAAGACATTATGAGCCAACCGCTCCTGACGGTTCGCCCCAATGAGTCGCTCTGGGAGATCCAGAAACTTATGGAGCAACGCCGGACGCGCAGAGTCGTTGTCACAGACGACTCCGGTGAGCTGTTAGGCATGATCACTCAACAGGATTTACTCCAAGCCCTCAATCCTGTCGAACTCTATAATCTTGCAGAAATCCTCGAAAAACGAGTCGCCCTATTAGAAGCAAAAAATGTTCAATTGCTGCAAGAACGCACCGCTAAATTAGAGCAGCAAGCGGAGCAAGAGCGGCTCTTATCAGAACTCACCCAGCAAATTCGGTCGTCTCTTAGTATGCGTACCATACTGAATACAACTGCCATCAAACTAAGGCAGGTGCTAGATTGCGATCGCGTTAATATCTGGCAATTTGCCCCTGATTGGAGCAGCACAGCCGTAGCAGAATCGACCCAGTCTAGTCTCTCCCTGCTGGGCGAACAAGTGAGCGACCTTTTCATCCCTCCCACCTCTAGCTCGCGTCAGACGGAGATTCTCGGCGACATTCGCATTATCAACGATATCAATCAAGCAGAGCTCTCTGAGGCCCATCGAGACTGGCTACTGCGCCTCCAAGCCCATGCCAATATCTCCATTCCCCTACGCTGCGGCGAACAGGCCTGGGGGTGGCTTCAAGTCAGCGAAAGCCAGCATGCTCGGCAATGGACAACGGAGGAAGTGGACTTATTGCGAGCGCTGTCGGCTCAATTGGCGATCGCCCTTCAGCAAGCAACGACACATCAGCAGTTGCAAGCAGAACTGAGCATTCGCAAGCAGGCTGAAGAAAAACTTCGAGAGGCCGAGGAGCGCTACCGTGGCATCTACGACCAGGCAACGGTTGGGTTTGCTAGCATGACTTCAGATAAGAAATTCCAAGATGTAAACTTCAGTTTTTGTAAAATGCTGGGCTATTCTCGGCAAGAATTACTCAGCAAAACCCCTGCCGAGGTCACTCATCCAAAGGATCGTGCTCCAACGGAAAGGAGTATTAGACGTTTGTTGAGCGGTGAAGTCTCTTTTGTTTCTTTGGAAAAGCGATGTCTTCGTAAAGATCGCAGCTTCTTTTGGGCCCAAGCTGACATCTCTCTTCTGAGAGGTCAGTTCGGACAACCCCAATATGTTTTGGCCGTTATTCAAGATATTAGCGAGCGGAAACGGGCGGAATTAGCGCTAAACAACTTGATTTTGGGAACATCTAAAACAACAGGAAAAATGTTCTTTCCTGCGCTTGTTCAACATATCGGGAAAGCCCTAAATGTAGACTATGTATTAGTGAGTGAGTTGCTCGAAGATAAACTTCAAGTCCTCGCATATTGCCATGATAATTTATTACAACCTACCTTCGAATTTCCTCTAGCCAACACACCGTGCGAGCAGGTTTGTGCCACAGGTAGACTCTATATTGAACATTGCGTTCAGAAGGAATTTCCAGATCATCTTGACCTAGTCAAGATGCAAGCTGAAAGCTATTTAGGAATTGCTCTGAAAAGTATAAAAGGTAAAGTGATTGGCAACTTATGCCTGCTCAGTAAACAACCCATTCAAGACCTCCATCGAGCAGAGCAAATTCTTCAAGTCTTCGCTGCTCGTGCATCAGTTGAACTAGAGCGAAAGCGTTCCAATACTGCGCTCGAAGAACTCAATAAAGCCCTAGAGAGCAAAGTTGAATTTAGAACATCAGAACTCAAATCTCAGAAAGATACGATCCGTCAGCATGCTGTCCGTGAAAAACTATTACGAGTTGTCTCACAGCGAATTCGAAAATCGCTAGATCTTGAGATGATTTTCCAAACAGCTTGTCATGAAGTGAGAAAGGTACTTCGTGCCGATCGCGTCGGAGTTTATCAATTCAAGCTAGGCTCGAATCATAGTTCTGGGAAATTTGTTGCTGAGTCAGTAGCCAAAGAGTTTACGTCTGTCTTAAATCAAGAAATCCAAGACAGCGCCTTTGGTGAAAACTATTCCTTGCTTTATAGCAAGGGTCGATTTTTTGCTTCCAGTGATATTAATGTCGATATTCCGACGGAATGTCATAGAAATCTATTAGCTGACTTTCAAGTTCAGGCAACCCTGGTAATGCCGCTACTCTGCAAGGGAAAGCTTTGGGGACTGCTTTGTATTCACCAATGTGAATCAACTCGGGATTGGCAGCAATCTGAAATTGATTTTTCTAAACAGCTCGTCAATCAATTGGCGATCGCTATTCAGCAGGCTAATCTCTTCGAGCAGCTTCAACAGGAATTATCCGAGCGACAACAGACCCAAGTAGCGCTCTCAGAGCGTAATGTGCAACTTGCAATCACGAATGAAGAACTCGCCCGCGCAACTCGACTAAAAGATGAATTTCTGGCGAATATGAGCCATGAATTGCGAACCCCATTGAATGCCATCCTTGGAATGTCTGAATGTCTCAAAGAAAACTTGCTAGGAGAGATTACAGCCAAGCAAAAAAATGCCCTCGAAACAATCCACAGCAGCGGCTCTCACCTGCTTTCATTAATCAATGAAATCCTGGATCTATCCAAGATTCAGGCTGGGCAAATCAAACTACAACTTCAACCTGTTTCCATCGCCTCTCTTTGCGATTCTAGTTTGATTTTTGTTAAGCAACAAGCTCTGAAAAAGAGAATTCAGCTCAGCTCCAATTTCCCCGAGGACCTTTCCCATCTCTTTCTCTTAGACCAACGACGCATCCTACAATGTTTAATTAATTTGCTGACTAATGCAGTGAAGTTTACAGATCAAGGTGGCTCCGTCACCTTAACGGTCACCTACACACCACCCTCTACCGAACTGACCGAGAATCACCAAGATACGAATGCTTTGGAACGATCAGAGCCTCAACATCTCTTAGAATTCTCGATCGCAGATACAGGCATTGGGATCGCTCCAGAAAATATTGATAAGCTTTTTCAACCCTTTATTCAAATTGATAGTTCACTCAGTCGAAAGTACGATGGCACTGGGCTAGGACTTGCGCTAGTGAAGCGGATTGTTGAACTCCACGGAGGCAATGTCAGTGTAGAAAGCAAACTGGGACAAGGAAGCATTTTTCAGTTTCAACTCCCCTGCCGCAGAGACCAAAGCGCTTCAGCATTGCCTATGTTGACAAATAACAATGTAGAGACAGCAGGTCTACCGGTCGAAGCGAACAATCAATCCTTACCGTTAATCCTCCTAGCCGAAGATAACGAAGCTGGCATTAGCACTTTCAAAATGTTTCTTAGCTCAAAAGGATATCGTTTGGAAATTGCCCGTAATGGCATAGAAGCCATTTCCCTTGCCCAGGCCAAACATCCAGATTTAATTCTCATGGATATTCAAATGCCTGAAATGGATGGCCTCGAGGCCATGCGACAAATTCGCTTGGATCCAAGTCTTGCCAAAGTTCCTATCATTGCTCTAACCGCTCTGGCTATGAAAGGAGATCAAGAACGTTGCCTGGCTGCCGGAGCCAACGATTACCTGAGTAAGCCCGTCAAGTTGACTCAACTGGTGGGTGCGATCGATAAACTACTCGTAGCATCGGTTTAAGAGCTTGTGTGAGAAAGGTCTCCGGCCGTAGCAGCTGAATCTATGCCAATCCCGAATGCAACGATATGGCGACTGGGGAGCGTTGATTCAGGTCTCATATTGGATGCTTAGCCGGATTGTCAAACAATCTCTAACCGGAGCCGTAACGATTGATTTACTGCTACTGGCCCCACTCTGCTAACCAAGTATTGGCCAAGTAGCACCATTCCTGTACGTGAAACTCATAGTTGCGATCGCGCCGAGACAAAGGAGCCTGGGCCATGGGAAAGGCTAAACGAAAGCGCCGATCTACTTCTTGCCAGCTCCGTGACCCCGCCCGCTCATAGCGCTGGGGTAATTGCATCTGGCAGGCCGCGATCTCCTTGGAGCTCACAAATTCAGACCAATGGGCTCGCGACGCATCCACCTTCCCCCGACTAAACCAACCCGATTTAGCTGTTTGTGGATCACGCCCCTGCCCTGAAATGGCAACGTCTAGCAACGGCTGATTTCGTCCTCGTAGCACCTGCCATGCTCGTACGCCTGCATAGCCTGTGAGTAGTACAAACCCCACGATGCAAAAGCCCAGGGCAAAGCGAATCCCCTGGTCGAGCACCTGCGCCAAGGAAATTGCTTTAACCTTCCCCACTCCCACATTCACAGCAGCCACGCTGGCTTGGGCGCCTTTCAGCAGCCCCTGACTGGTTTTCTTAATGACTTCATTGGTGGTTTTAATCACCTCCACCGTAATCGTCACCCCTGGTGCATTGGCAAAGTTCACACCACCGCTAAAGCTTGAGCCCCAATTGCTCCCAAATCCACCGCCAATACTAGCCTCCTTCTCCACCGTTCCCGTCAAGAGTAGGGACTGTTTGGGGGTGGGAACTCGCTTCTTCTTGGTCAGGGCATTCAATGCCGACTTGACTGCCTTAGCCGAGGGATAGCGCAGCTCCGGGTCCTCCTGCAACATCCGCTCCAGAATCACCGCAAAGCCAATGCTGACCCCCACATACTTCGCCCAACGCCAGCGCTTCTGCTTTTTGTCATAGAGCTTATCGGGGTCATTACAGCCTGTCAGCATTGCTAGGGCTGTCACTGCCAGACCATACAAATCGCCCGATGGATAAAAGTCTCCCTTCTCGTACTCCGGTGGCTGGAATCGAGCATCTAGGGATTGAACTTTATGCTTGGGATTGGGGCGGGAAATCAGCACCGCGATTTCTTTAATATCGCCAAATTTAATGAAGGCTGGCTTATCGTTTTCTCGACTCTGGATAATGGTGCTGGGTTTGACATTGCGATGCAGCATCGGCGGCTTCTGCTTGTGCAGATAGTCCAGGGCAGGCAGTGCATCTTGCATAAACTGCACCACCTCTGCCTCCTCATAGGGGCGGCTCTGGATTTGGTCCGAATATTTCAGCCCCTCGATCCATTCCTGCACCACTACCCAGCGGGTAATGCCACCAGCCTGGCATTCAAAGACTTCGCGAAACTGAGGAATTTGGGGATGTTCCAGTTGCTGAAGGTCATTGACCGCCTCCTGCACCTGCTCCCGCGCCATGGCTAGCTCTTGGGCATGGCGAATGCGGGGGGCAAATTCCGTTAGGACGCACCAGCCACCGTACCACCAGTCTTCTGCCAGGTAGGTGCGGTCGTAGAGGGTGCCCCCCAGCTGGCAGAGAATTTCGTAGCGCTTGTTAACCGCAGCCCCCGCAGGTAGCTCCAGGGCAACGGGCGATCGCCGTCGCCACAAGCGGCTGAGTTGTTTGGCAAGGGCAGGCATAGGTCGGGTAGAGCGGCCAGGCAAACTCTTGGGGATAGTAACATCCTAATTGGCGAAATTTAGCCTTGGGGGCAACTCTCAAGAAAGTCTGCTCTGATCCGCAAGGGTTGAGCCCTAGCAAGCGGCATAAAACGCTGACATGTCACCTAGAGTCCCTTAGGGTGGCAAAGCCGGAGCGGGATCAATCCTCAGCTAACGCCGCCCCAGTCTATGAAGCGATCGATAATTTTATTGAACCTTCAGGCCCAAACTGCATGTTCTACCAAATGAATCGAGAACAATAATATAGATAAAGCGCTATGCGACTTCTCTTGCTGGGCTTCAATTCCGCTGAATCCTGGCTCTCTCAAAGCAACAAGACCGGATGTTCATCGCTGGGTTTTAGCCATGGGTCACGCACAATTCTCATCACGTCTAGAACGAGGCCAGCGATCCCAGGGAGCCAGAACTCTATGGGGCGTAACCCTAGCCGTTGCCTTTCCCCTAGTTGTCCAAGCTTTAATCCCAATTGAAGCCCAGGCTCAGTCCATCATTCCGGCTAATGATGGCACCGGGACCCAAATTCAGCTACAGGGCAATGAGTTCATTATCCAAGGCGGCAGCCTGTCGCAGGATAACGCCAACTTGTTTCATAGCTTCGATCGCTTCAATGTCGCAGCCAACGAGATCGCAACTTTTCAGTCGTCCCCTGATATCCAAAACATTATCGGGCGTGTCTTAGGCGGTGAAGCTAGCCGCATCGACGGCATTTTGCGAATGAGCAATGGCACCAGCCAACTTCTCTTGATTAACCCCGCTGGCATCGTCAGTGGCATTGCGTCACAGATTACGGCTCCTGGCGGTTTTACGGCCACCACCGCCGATCGCATCGATTTCGATACAGCCTCCCTCGACAGCCTGTTGAGCGTTAGCGACTACCGCAGCTTCAATGGCAGTCCTACAAGCTTTGAATTTAGCAACGATGCCCAAGGCGTCATTCTGAATGAAGGCAGGATTGATGTGGCCTCTGGCGCAGTTATTCGCCTCATCGGTAGCCAAGTAGTCAACACCGGTCAACTCAATGCGCCCAGCGGTGAGGTAACCCTCCTCAGCGTTGAGGGTGGGCAAACGGCACGGGTTGAAACGCAGGCCATTACGCTGCTCCCCAATCAGGAGCTAGGTGATGCCTCCCCCGCCCTTGCCTTGCCTCAATTGATTGCGGATGAAGCGACGAGACTTAGCCTAGAAGGTGGACAAGTTCAGCTAGTTGGGACGACATTGCCAGCTGCTGGAGCTTTTTCGAGCGGTGAGCTGGCTGTGGCCAGCAATGGCAGCCAGTCTGGGGGAACCGTTAGAGTCTTGGGCGCTCGCGTGGCGCTCCTCAATGCCGACGTCAATGCTAGCGGGAGCGGCAGAATCTATATCGGTGGGGTCTTTCGCGGGGGCGATCGCTTACCTGCCTCACAACTTACAGTTGTTGACTCAACCACAACCCTCAATGCCGATGGTATTGGCAGTGGTGACGGCGGCGAAATTGTAATCTGGGCCGATGGGAGCACTGGCTTCTGGGGCAGTTCTTCAGCCCAGGGGGGGCTATTCGGGGGAGACGGTGGACAGGTCGAGGTTTCAGGCTTGCAAAACCTCCGCTTCGAAGGCACTGCCAATGTTGAGGCCGCTCAAGGCGCGATCGGCAACATTTTGCTCGACCCCCAGAACATCATCATCCAAGAAGCTGCCTCACTCCCTGACGATAGCCAGCTCTTAATAGACCAGCCCCCCGGAGATGCAGCTGGGCAAATTTTGGCCGGGCAAAGCGCTGATCAAGACTTTTTTATTAGCCGAGCCAGTCTGGTTAACCTGAGCGGGGATGTTCGCCTGGAAGCCACAGAGGATATTGTGGTCGATTCCGCCATCGCAGAAATTGAATTGCCCAATGTCGATCAACTCACTGTCATTGCCGGTCAAGAGTTTCGCACTGAGCCCAACACGGCCATTCGCACCTTTGATGGCAATGGCAATAGCCGTGAAGGCAGCATCACTATTCAAGCCGGGCGTATTAGCGGCGGCATTTTCAACGCAGGTAACCCCAATAGCGATGGTCTAGTCAGTCCCACCGCTGGAAATGTCAACTTGAACGCAACGGGCAATATCGTCGTCAGACAGTTGCTGGGGCAAAATATTGATATCACCAGTGAGAGCGGCAATATTTCCCTGACCTTTGATCAAAATGCTGACCCAGTCACTGATGGCAGTCGAACGGTTCGTGGACAGAACATCAGCCTCAATGCGCCCAATGGGCAGGTTTTGCTCACGGGAGGCATTCAAGCCGGAGAAGTCGCCAGACCTGAAGCAGGCACCATCACCATCAATGCAGAACAGTTCCAAGCAACCCAGCCCTTCGATGGCACTGCATTGCTGGGGCCTGACCCCACTGGTAATGACATTCAGCCCATGAGTCTCTGGTCTTACCCAGCCAATGTCCCAGTTGGCTTCAACTTGGATGTGGATGAAGCCCCCGATCCATTTCCAGAAGGGGTTGTGGAGGTCCGTTTAACTGGCGGTATTCCTCAGCGCTTAGGTCGTGGTGAAACGGTTATCAGCATCAATCTTGAAGCGGATAGCTTTGCCGTAGCAGATGGACTGGCTTTGGGCGATCGCAGCGGTGCTGAAGGTGGCATTGGCATTGCCTTGTCCCAAGTCCCTCCTAACGTGAATCCCCTCGCCCTCAACAATGAATTTGTCTCTTTTGAAAGCCCCAACACTGCGGTAGCGGAGGTATTACTCGATGATGGTGAAACAGTGGCCTCCGCAATCTGTCCCACTGTTGACGAGCTTGAAGAGAATGAAGGGGAAATTCTTCAAGCCTTGGCCATCCCAGAGCCGCCTCCAGAACTCGACCCCAGCGACCTTGGGTTACCCGCTGTTGAACCTGTGGACCAACCCGACGGCGAAGACGCACTCCGATCTGCTCAAGCGGATGACACCGACAATCTAAGCTGTGGCCGTGAATAAGCGGTTTGCCAGCAACGATTTTGTCAGCAGCTATAGGACAGCAGGGCTCGGCCCCCATTGGGCAAAAGCAAGAACCCTGCTCAGTCTCTGCTGTACATTCGCCCTGATGATTCCGCAGCCCAGCCTCAGCCTGGAAGTTGCTCAAGCAATCCAGGTGGATCAAGCCGATCGCTTCTACCAGCGTGGCATCCTCTACTTCCAGCGCAACGACCTTGCCCAGGCTGAGCAAAACTGGGAGCAATCCCTAGCCCTCTATCAACAGCGTCAAGATTCCCAGGGACAGCTCAAAAGCCTAGAAGGCTTAGGCTTAATCTATCAGCGCAACAACCAGCTCACTGAGGCTCAGCAGACCTTTGGAGCCGTTAAAGCACTGGCAGAGAGGTTAGGCGATCGCCCCCGCCTCGCCAATACCCTGGGCAACCTGGGCAACCTCTCCCAGCGCCAAGGTCAATATCAGTTGGCGAGTCAACAATATGGAGCTGCATTAGACCTGTATCGCGAGCTGAGCGATCGCCGCCGCGAAGGCCTTATCCTCACTAACCTCGCCAATGTCCAGGCTGCCCTGGGCCAGTACAGCAACGCTCAGTTGCTCTTTCAACAAAGCCTCTCCATCGCCCAGCAAGCCCAAGACTCCCAAGGCAAGCTTAGCGCCCTCAATAGCCTCGGCCTAGTCCAAGCTAGCCAAGGCCGCTACCTCCAGGCTGAAAATGCCTACTACCAGGCCCTACAACTCTCTCGCAGCCTGGATGACGACTCATTCTCTAACCCAGAAACCGAAGCGACCTTACTCTACAATCTTGGCTCCCTCGACCATGCCCAAGAACGCTTCACCAAGGCCATTGGCTACTATCAACAAGGTTTAGAACGGGCACCTGCCACCTCGGCGATCGCTCCCACACTGCAAAGCAATCTGGCCCTCATTCAAGCAGACCAGGGGCAAACCCAGGAGGCGATCGCTAGCCTTCAAAGCAGCATTCAACAACTCCAAGCCAGCAGCAATCCCATCCAAGCCGCCCTTCAGCAAGGCAACCTGGGCTACGTCCATTGGCGTGCGGGGCAATTGCCCCAAGCCGAGAGGGTGCTAAAGGCCGCGATCGCCCAGCGAGAAGCCCTTCGGAATGCTCTGACAGCAGGTGCCGACCTAGCTAGTGCTCAACCAACAGGTAGTGCTCAGCCAACAGGTAGTGCTCAGCAAACAGCCAGTGCCAGCCAAACAGATCTCGACCAAATCTCCTTGTTCGATACCCAGCGCCACCCCTATAGCCTGCTCCAGCAAGTGCTCGTCGCCCAGGGCAAACCTGAAGAAGCCTTACTTGTTGCAGAGCAAAGTCGAGCCCGTGCTTTTGCAGCCCTTATGGCTCGACAATTTGGTCGTGATGCTGCTCCCACAGCATCGCCCAAGCTGGATGATCTGCGGCAACTGGCCCGCGATCGCCAAGCCACTCTAGTCGAATACGCCGTCATCCCCGATGAGACGTTTATTGCCCAGGGCAAGCTTCAAGGCGACGCCAAAGCCATTTACATCTGGGTCATTCAGCCCAGCGGCCAAATTCACTTTCGTAATGTTGACCTAAGCCCCCTCCGAGACCAAGGTCTCACCCTGCAACAGCTCATCCGAGCCGCCCGCTGCTTCGAGTCCGACCGCATCTGTACAAGACTGCTCAAGCCTCGGCGCTCAGGTCCGGAATCAGCGAGCTCTCGCGGTCCATCCCCCACTGGGCAGGAGCAACCCCGAGGCGAAAGTGGCTTCCAATTCAATCCACCTTCTAGCTCCAATGGCCCTGAGACCCCGTCAGCTCCTTCCTCTGCTGAGTCCACTCAGAAGGCCTACCGCTCCTTGCAACAATTCCACCAACTCCTGGTTGAGCCCATTGCTGATCTGCTGCCAGCCTCTCCCCAGGAATCCGTCGTCTTGATTCCCCATGACAGCCTTTTCCTTCTGCCCTTTAGCGCGCTGCAAGATCGCCATGGGGAGTTTCTCATCGATCGCCATGCCATTCGCTATGCGCCTTCACTCCAGGTGCTTCAGCTGATGACGCCCCCTTCCACCCAGCAGCGTTGGCGCAATAGCCTCTTGGTCGGCAACCCCACCATGCCCACCCTGCAGCGCTCCTCCAGCAAAACGCCCCAAGCCCTAGCCCCCCTCCCCGGCGCCGAGGCGGAAGTCAAAGCCATTGCCAAGGCGATGAAAGCAAAGCCCTTGATTGGTGCATCAGCAACCGAGGAAACCATTACAGCTCGTCTAGCCCAAGCCAGCTGGGTTCACCTCGCCACCCATGGACTGTTGGACTATGGCACAACCCGTGCGGCCCAGGCTTCCAATCCTTGGTTAAACAGTCCGTTAGCCGCTGCTGAGACTGATGATTGGGGCAAAATTCCAGGGGCGATCGCCCTGGCCCCCGGCAAAAAATCCCAAGACCCTAGCAGCGATGGACTCCTCACCGCCAACGAAATCATCCAACTCAACATTCAAGCCGAACTCGTCGTCCTCAGCGCCTGCGACACAGGCCGAGGCGAAATCACAGGCGATGGCGTTGTGGGCCTTTCCCGTGCCTGGCTAGGAGCCGGAGCTAAGGGCGTTTTAGTCTCGCTTTGGGCCGTTCCCGATGATGCCACAGCGATGTTGATGGAACAGTTCTACCAACAACTCAATACTGGCCATGACCAAGCAGAAGCGCTGCGCCTAGCCATGATCGCCACCCGTAAGGAATACCCCAACCCCAGCCAATGGGCTGCCTTTAGTCTGATGGGAGCACCTCAGTAGCTCCAAAATAACCTCTAGAACAACTTCACATTGCCACTGAGACGCACCCCCAGCGTGGAATTATCAAAGTCCACTCGCCGATTGGAAGAATTGCCTTTTGCTAGGCTGCCAAACAGGCTCAGACGAACATTTTTGGTCATTTTATAAGATAGTTGGGCCAAAGCTTGGGTGTAAAAGTCTTGGCGAGACTGTTGAGTAAAGTTCGTTAAAGTCATCCGCCCCGTCAACGAAGCCTGCAAGGCTGGCGTCACATTATGGCGAAGGCTCACCCCCAGAGTATTGCGTAGACGACTACTGGTTTCCGGTTCCGCAAAACTGAGCCTCAAGTTATAAAAACTCGTCAAGTTCGTTTTCTTTGTCAGCGGATCCCGGCGCGTGAGGCTTGTAAACGCTGCATGTTCGTATAAGAAGCGATCGCCATCTTCTTGCAAAAACAACTGCCGGTGGGTCCAGCCCAAGTCTCCATACACTTTGCGAGTCAGCACATGGCGCAAACTGGCTTGCAGCCGCACTTCGTTGTAGTCCAAACGAGACAGCTCATTGTAGCGATTGATATTGCCCTGCACAGAGGCAATCAACGCTGTCCGCTTAGACAGTCTTGGACTGGTAATGAGAGAAATACCACTACGAAACAAGCGATCATTAACTGGATCAACACCCGCTAGGGTATTGCCATTCGCGATGTAGCCCACATTGCCCACCAGGAAAACTGGAATCTTTAAAGGTGGCTTCTGCTTCGCTAGGGGGCGCTCCCGCACTCGCAAAACGCCTAAATCTGGATCGCCTTCAGATTCGTTCTCAACGGTTGAATCAGGGGAATCTGGGACAGCCTCTGCCTCATCCTCTTCAAATTCAAAGTCTTCGGCTTCAAACTCTTCAGAATCAAACTCTTCAGAATCAGATTCAAGCTCCTCGCCTGCTTCAGCCTCACCATTATCCAAAGATGAATCAGGCTGTGGGTCACCCTCAACAGCATCCTCCGCTGCCGCCTCATCACTTGCCGGAATAGGCTCCTCCGTAGCAGCCCCCTCTCCAGCGATTCCACTATCTTCAAGACCATCCACAGACTCCAACAGATCACCTGCGGGAACCTCGGTGTTATCGAGAACCGTCTCAGCTGCTTGATCCAGTTGACTCGCCTCCTCATCCAGGGGCTCTTCTAGGTCTCCTTCTGCTGAAATGACTGAGCCTTCAACCTCCTGAACCGTTGAATCGGTCTCAACGATAACGGTTTCGTCTTCCTGAGCATTGAGTTCCCCCTGGGCTAACTCCTGCACGGGAGGGGGTTGAAAGGTCTCCTGGGCAAATTCTGGCTCAAAGCGATCGCTCATCCCAGATTCAATCGCCGTCTCTGACAACTGGGGATGGGCCGTGACTTCAGAAGCCGCCGTAAGAGACGCCACAGCATTATTAATAGGCGTCACGGAAGGGGGGAATTGTTCTGGCAAAACCTGCGTAGGTTTTATGGGGGAAGCGATCGCCCCCATTTCCGCCCGACTGACATTTGATAAGAGCTGCGCTTGATCAGTATCTGCGACGACAGGTTCTGGCAAGACCTCTGCCGCCGCCGCTGGAATAACCCAGCCTCCAGCGAGAAGAACGCCCACACCCCAATTCATTTGCCACTGATAATGCCTCACGTTCCTCTAGTTCCCCATTTTCTTGTGGCTACTTTAATATGCTCTGCCTGCGGAACCAGTGACTTAGCGCAATTCTCCCTCACTGGCTAAACAAAAGGAAAGTCATTTTCTCAATCGAAACGATAAAGAATAAGTTACCTATTAGGCTCACTGGAGCAATCG
Source organism: uncultured Pseudanabaenaceae cyanobacterium (assembly GCA_938002085.1). Classification (GTDB taxonomy): domain Bacteria; phylum Cyanobacteriota; class Cyanobacteriia; order PCC-9006; family JAAUQQ01; genus JAAUQQ01. Next base: position 8,684 of record CALLAT010000093.1, on the reverse strand, counting down.
CGAGGTTATTTAACCCATGAACACTTCTACAGGCGAAAAGTTTCCTCAAAAGAAAACAAACATTCCATTGCTAAGTAGCTGGATATTAATATCCATCTAACCGGGCTTCGACTTTGCTCAGCCCTCGGCTCTTGGGCATTGCAAGGGTTCGCTGGTTGGGCAAAGCCAAAACCAGCATGATGAAAGCTACGTTTATTTCAAGCCACCTACTTACCCCTTAACCTCTCCACGGGGATAAGCCACCACAGAAAATTTGAAGGTGTTGGACTCAGCAACAAATTTGGGATCAACCTACAAACGCGACTCAGATGGCATTAACTGCCGCCACCCACTACATTATCGTCCGGGCCAGGTTCCACAGTCGTGTCAGCAGGAACCCCATCTACAGTGACGGTAATATTGACGGTAATATCAACATCCACATCATTAGAAGGGTCATTCTCGACGTCAGGCGTCTCTTCTGCTGGATTCAGTGCACCTGTGCCATCTCCGAAACCTGGAATTTCCGTAGGCAAGTCCACTTCTGCAATTGGAGAGTTATCAGGAGCTGTGACATCGTCCGCAATGTCGTCGCCACCAACGAGGTCGTCTCCGCCTGCAATGTCATCACCGCCAAAGAGGTCGTCGCCACCAGCAGCAACATCATCACCACCGATGAGGTCGTCGTCACCGGCAACGTCATCGCCACCGATGAGGTCGTCGCCACCGGCAATATCATCACCACCAATGAGGTCGTCTCCGCCAGCAATATCATCGCCACCGATTAAGTCATCTCCGCCCGCGATGTCATCGCCACCGATTAAGTCGTCGCCACCAGCGATATCATCGCCACCGATTAAGTCGTCGCCACCAGCAACGTCACCACCACCGATTAAGTCGTCTCCGCCAGCGATATCATCATCACCACCAGGTAAATCATCCACTGGACTATCTGAGATTGTGTCCTCCACAGGAATCTCTAAAACAGCAGGGATATCGTCAACCGCAATAGGCAGCTCTATTTCGGGAACTTCAACAATAGTTGGAGTTTCCAACGGGAGCTCATCAACGACTTGAGGCAGTTCTTCAATCGGTTGTATTACTTCAGTAATCGCCGTGGCGGGAGGCTCCACAACTATAGAGGGCTCATTCGCAGGAGAAGCTGTCAGCTGACCTCCTTCATCGTCATTGAAACGACTATCTACGCCGATGGCCTGCCCCGGAAAACTAACAGCGTCTGAATTCGCAACAGCGCCGAAGCCTTCGTCAGCAATGATCTCCTCCATGTCGTTGGCGGAGAGTCGAAAATCTTCCGTGCGATCGCGACCTTCTCCCAAGACAAAATCACGCTGGCTTTGGATGCCTTCCAAGGTCTCCTCGCGAACCTGAGCCACCGCCTCATCCTGAACTTCAGCATCTGGATTATTTAATTCCAGATCTCTTAATAGCGGGCTGGTGCGATACAGCTCCTGAAGGTCCACATCATAGGAGTCAACGATCTCATCACCGATGGTGACCACAGCTTGTCCAGCAACCAAGACCTGAGACTGTTCTCCGTCACGATTCGTAACGGAGATTTGGCTATTGGTTAAGGCAATAACTGTAGAGGTATCGGTTGCTTTGTCATAGCGAATCATCAGAGCAGAGCCTCTAATGCCAGCCGTGACATTGGGAGTTCGGACCTGGGTGCGCCCTTGGCCCGGTGGGATCAACATCAACACCGTGCCATTACTCAGCCTAAAGCTGCGAGTCTTGGGAATGAAGCGAAATACCGCTTGCTCGCCCATGCGCGCCAAGGAACCATCGTTAAACCGCAGCTCTGCCAAAGAGCGACGAGAAGTAACGATACCGTCGCCGGGCTTCAACACATCAGATAGCTTTGCTTTGCGCACCGGCTCGCGGTTGGGAAGCAAACGCACCTGATTGCGCAAGGAAGAAACAACGGCTCTTGTCAGAGGTGTATTTGCTTGCGCAGGCTGACCACCCAGCAGCGCTAAAACCAATATGAAAATCGTGCTCGAAACAGTACGACGCACCATTCTAGACCTCACCCACCCAGATTTAGGTTGAACCGACGTCTGTTGTCCAATCAAGACAACAGATTTACGATGGAAATCCGCTATGAATTCCCATTGAAGGAACTTATAGGCGTTATTTCCTGCACGAACTGACTCATTGCTAATTAGATTGACCCAACCGTTTGGGTAAACCTTGCAAGTCTCGACAATATATAGATTAACGCTGTGACTGAGTCATTACTACGTGTTCCGTTGGGAAAAGTCATAGAAACACTCGTAATCACGACGCCAACCCACATTCTTTGAACCTCAAAAACACCGTGAGGTTCCCTAATAAGGCGAGACTTGTACTTGCGTGCCTAAATTATGGGTCTTATAAAGACCTAAAAGCAAGCAAAGTAGGTAGTTTGGCTGATATTTCGAAATTTCACCCTTTTAAGGGGGTCTCATGCTGTCTAATCATCACGATTCCATAACTTTGTATCAGCGAGTGCTCCATCAGCATCCTCATCTTCGTCAAAATCACTGATACTCGCCAAGGGTTGTGCGTCGGCCAAATTCCCATCTTCTTGGGTTAAGGCCAAGAATTCAGGAACTTGAACCAAGTCACTTAATACTTCCTGGGCAGAGCCGTAGCGCTCCAAGCTGTCGCAGCGCACCAATTGTCGCAAAACCTTGATCAGCTCAGGGCTTAGCTGACTGGCCCGGTGAGCCCAAATAATTTCCCCGGCTTCGTCATACTTGAATTGTCTGGGGATCAGTCCGGTCAAACATTCAATCGCAGTGGTGCCCAAGGCATAGAGATCACTGTTGAAGCTAGGACGGCCTGCAATTTGTTCGCGGGGGATGTATCCCTGGGTACCAATGGCGACAGTGAGTTGGGCATTGGTTTCACTGTCTAAACTGGCAGCTAGAGTCTTGGCAATACCAAAGTCGATGAGTACATATTTCTCATCGGTTCGGCGACGAATAATATTGTTTGGCTTAATATCTCGGTGAATGATGTTTTGCCCATGGACAAAGTCCAAAATGTTGAGCAAGTCGTGGAGCAATTGCACCACAGAAAAGATAGATAACCGGGCCCGGTGAAGTAACTCCGTGTGGAGAGATTGACCCAGAATTAGTTCCTGGACGAGATAAAACTCATACTCTTCTTCGAAATAGGCCAAAAGCTGGGGAATTTGGTCATGTTGCCCCAGCTTTTCTAATGTTTCTGCCTCGGAGGCAAAGAGACGGCGCATTAATTGCATCTTCTTGCCTCCCTGAAGAAAGCGTAGTTGCTTCACCACGCAAGGAGGACTGCTGGGGCGCTGGGTGTCTTGGGCGATATAGGTCTCACTAAAGCCCCCAGTTCCTAATAGGCGAATGACCTGATAGCGACTGCTGAGCAACTTGCCGATGACTTCCGATTCTCGTTCGGCCAGGAGATCTTGAAACTCTTCCTGCTGGCTGAGGATTTCTCGCACGGCTGGAACTGAGGCATGGCTCTTGAGCATGGTGCGCAAACGCTGCTTTCGCACCTGCTCACGAACTCCCACGGTCATTACTTGGGCACCGCTGAAGCCGACGATCGCCAGCAGGGGCATGGCAAAAGGCAACAACACCTGCCCCAGTACCAAGCTGCCGAGACTGAGTCCGAGCCAGCCCAGGCCAAAAGCCGCTCCTAACATCAGCCGATGGGTCAGCTGGCTCGGACGACTCATCAGCCAACTCGTCACCAGGACCAAAACTAGGATCAAACCACCGCGACGCCAAGGTGACACCCGGCCCCAGTCTGCCAAGGCTCGATTTTGCCAGAGCGTTGCTACGGCATTGGCCTGGACTTCAACCCCAGCCATGGGTTGACGATGCTGAATGGTTCCGCCAAAGGGAACGGCATGGAGATCTTGCAAAATGCCTGCTGTTCCACCAATGAGAACAATCTTGTCATTGAAATTGATCCCGGAGTCTTGCAGGGACTGCCAGCCCGCATCATCGAGTACTTTCCAAAACGGTACTTGTTGAAAGCTTTGGGCTGGACCATGGAAGAAAATATTACTGCCCCTGGGCTCAGGAAAATCAAGATCGGCTGCTTTGAGCAGCGATGCCGCCAGGGAGTCACTCAGTTCTAAATCACCACTGGTCAGCAAACTATCCAGCAGGGGATCGTCCTTCCGCTTCTGAGTAATGGCCTCGTTTCCCAGCCGGTGGATACGGCCATCGGGCTCCAGGATGAAATTAATTAACCCCGTTCGGGCTCCTGCCTCAACAAATTCCGGTCGAGGCCGTTGGTATTGGGTTGTCGCCCCTTGATCGCTGTCATCCTCGGAATATTGCTCGGCTAGGACGACCTTGCCGGGATAAAGCTTCAAGGCATTGGTCAAGGCTTGATCGTCAGCCTCGCCATAGCTGCTGGGCACTGAGAAGGTCACATCTACGGCGATCGCCCGAGCCCCGGCTCCCATCAGTCGCTCAATGGCTTGGCCGTAGGCACGCCGCTCCCAAGGCCAGGACTGAATCGGGGCCAGATTGGCGTAGGTTTTCGGGTCTTGGGTATAAAACTCATTGGCATTGAGCGAGCTGTCATCAATGGCCAAGATCAGGATGTCTTCGGGAACGGGGGAGGGTCCTTGTAGTTCTATGAGTGCTGTTTGCCCCTGCCGTTCTAAGCGCTGTAAGGAATAGGGATTAGCTACTGTTAATGCCGTCGCCGCGATCGCCCACCCCACCGTTAAGGCACGATCCAGCACAGCAGGCTTAAGCAGCCTCAGTGCCCCATCCTGATGCATGGTCGTGCGTCCCCGCGTCAGCCCCTTAATAAAGGTGAAGCGCTTCGACGGTTCAGCTTGGGTGACGGATTGAAGGGGGCGCTCTAGGACCGCCGTTGCATCCACATCAGCTGTTGTTTGGGGAGCAGGAGAGAGGGGCTGAGTGCGCTCTGGATTTTCGCTGCCCTGGGGATAGGTGCGATTGTGACTATCCGAAGGAGGTGCCATGGCAGGAAAGGGAGGAAGAGGAGTGTAAAATTTGTGAGCGAATCAACCATTCCTTCATCATTGTATGGCTCCCTTGGGAGACAGTAGATGTTGAAGCGATGCAATCAGCCGTTCGGCTTGCTGTTTTTGGATAAAGCTGATGATTGATTGCACTTCACAGCTCATGGGCATCCATTCGCCCCAGTGGCGCTTCTAATTTCTTTAGTTTTTCATTGCTTCTATGGCTGGACATAGTAAATGGGCCAATATCAAGCGGCAAAAGGCCGTGGTGGATGCCAAGAAGGGCAAGGTCTTTACCAAGTATTCTCGCGAGATCATCGTCGCGGCTCGCAGCGGTGTGCCGGACCCGGCGGGAAATTTCCAGCTGCGCTCGGCGATTGAGAAGGCTAAGGCCGCTGGGATGCCCAATGACAATATTGATCGGGCGATCGCCAAGGGAGCAGGCACCCAAAACGGTGGCGGTGACGATTATGAGGCCATTCGCTACGAGGGCTATGGCCCCAGCGGCATTGCCATTCTGATTGAGGCATTGACCGATAACCGTAACCGCACCGCAGCGGATCTGCGCGTGGCCTTTAGTAAGAATGGTGGCAACCTGGGTGCGACGGGCTGTGTGAGCTGGATGTTTAGCCATCAGGGCGTGGTGACCCTGGCTGGAGAGATAGACGAGGATGAACTTTTAGAAGTTTCCCTGGAGGCGGGGGCGGAGTCTTACGAGGTCATTGAAGGAGGGGCGGAAGTTTTCACGGAGGTGAGTAATCTTGAAGCGCTGAGTCAGGCTTTGAAGGGCGGTGGTTATAGCGTGACGACGACGGAGCTGCGCTGGATTGCGGGAAATGAGACTGCGGTTACCGATCTGGACCAGGCGAAGCAGGTGATTAAGCTGATGAATGTTTTGGAAGATCTGGATGATGTTCAGAATGTGACGGCGAACTTCGATATTGCCGAGGAGCTGCTGGAAGCTGCGATGGTGTAGGTCTTGCGAGGCCTGGGTATGGCGAGGCTTAGGCGCTGAGAAGAAAGCGCTAAACTGGACGGGTATTGTTCGATGGGCTGGCTGCCATGCAAACCGATGCCTTTGTGCTGGATTTGAATAACATCCTTGCTCTCTCGGACGAGCAATTTTTTCAGCTTTGCCGACGCCATCCTGATATTCAATTTGAGCGCAGTGCTAGGGGAGAGCTGATTATTATGCCGCCAACGGGAGGAATCTCTGGCAATCGTAATTTCAGTTTGATTGGACGGCTCGGTCGTTGGGTTGATGACAATGCTGAGCTGGGCTTGGGGTTTGATTCATCGACTTGCTTTAAGTTGCCGAATGGTGCTAACCGGGCTCCTGATCTGGCTTGGGTGAGCCGTGTTCGCTGGAATGCCCTCAGTCCAGAGGAGCAGGAAAAGTTTCCTCCCCTCGCTCCAGATTTTGTAGTGGAGCTGAGGTCTCGCACAGATGATCTCAAAATGCTTCAGGCCAAGATGCAGGAGTACATCGAGAATGGTGTTTGTCTGGGCGTTTTGCTGAATCCTCAGGACCAGACGGTTGAGGTTTATCAGCCGGATCAAGCGGTGCAATGTTTGGATAATCCCGGCACGGTTGATTGTGGAGCGGTGCTACCGGGGTTTGTGCTGAAGGTTCGTTCTTTGTTGAATTGATGGCACTTTACGATCGCATCGGCAAAACCTACCGCAGCACTCGCATTCCAGATCTACGTATTGCCCAAGCCCTGCTGGATGGGCTGGGTCTTGAGCCAGGTTGCAAGATTGCGGACATTGGCGCGGGCACAGGCGGTTACAGTAATCTTTTGGCGGACCAGGGCTATGACGTGGTTTGTGTTGAACCTTCGGCGACGATGCGGGCGCAGGCTGAGCCGCATCCGCGAGTGACCTGGCAAGCGGGCTGTGCGGAGCAGATACCGTTGGCAGATGGGGCTGTGGATGGCGCGATTAGTCAGTTGTCGCTGCATCATTTTCAAGATCGGGACCGGGCGTTTCAGGAGATGGATCGGGTGGTGGGAGATGGCCCGCTGGTGTTTTTCACGTTTGATGTGCGGCACTGTGAGCCGTTTTGGTTGTTTGACTATTTTCCGATGTTGAAGGCTGATGCGTTGCTGTTGCCGCCGTTGGAGGAGGTTTGCGATCGCCTCCAAGCCACAACAGGACGCACTGCCAAGATTCGCCCTTTCCCTTTGCCGCCAGACTTAACGGACTGTTTTGCAGCGGCTTGCTGGCAGCGGCCGGAGCGGTATTTGGAGCCGGAGATTCAAGCGGGCATTTCGTCGTTCGCTAAGCAGGGGGCTGGGTCTATTGCTTCAGGTCTACAGGCTTTGACGAAGGATTTGGAGACTGGGCAGTGGGAGAAGCGTTGGGGGGAAGTTCGCGATCTTTCGGAATTCGATGGGGGCTATCGAATCATTTGTGCATGAGCATTGAAGCGGATTCAATGCTGGCTGTCACTGTTGAGTCTCTCTTGAGCCAAGCTTTTACGGTATTCAGCAGCTTCAGCAACCTTGGTGAACTGCACCTCTGAATCACATAACCTTAGTTCTTGATCTATAGCTCTTACTGCTTGCTCTATCTCCATAAGTGAGACTCGAAAAAACTCCTTTCGACTGTTAACTCGGTTTAGCCTTCTGGTCTCAAAATGCCTATGCAAATGTGATTCCATCTCTGGAGCATTAGTGCAAGACACCATTGCATGAATGTCAAAGGTGAAAGGTACAGAGGCATCTCCTAGTTCTTTTACTCTCTCTTCTGGCCTTTCACGCCGAGTCATACCAATTTTATAGACATCTTCTCCAAAGGATCCAACATTAGAAATAATTACACATGCCCAGCTTTTGTGATTTGAGATCGAGAAATTGCCCTTTCTCTTTTTTCGGTTGCGTTAGAAAGCTGAGATTTCAATTTTTCAATTTCTTCGCGGAGTCTCCCTTCACTTAGAGCTTTCTCTAGAGCTTCTCTAGACCTCTGCTCTTCTTGTTCTGCCTCTCTAGCTGCTTTTTTGGCTTCCTTCCTTTCCCGCTCTTCTTCTCGACGCTGCTCGCGGAGCTCTCGCTGTTCATCAGCCTCGCACTTTTTCTGCTCCTGGTATTCATGGGTTAAGTAAAGTTCCTGAAGCTTTAACTCCAAATACTTTGGAGTGATTTCGCAACGTGTTGTTTCAGACAACTTGTTCAGCGACTTATAAGCCTTGTTGACTCGGTTTTCCATGGTCTTTACATTGCTGTATTTGACTTTGGCAACAGCAGTGTCACATTCTCCATTAAATGCACGAAGAACCAGTTTTAGAAAACAATCAGTCATCTTTTGGCCTTTTTTTTACGTCCCCATCTACAGTCCACTCTCTGTTACAAATAGAAGCTTCTCCTGCCTTAATCATGTGCTTCTGCTGAGACCGAATGTTCTCTAAATGCTGCTTGTATTCCTGAGCCTGTTGAAAGTCATATTTGGACTCGTAAAAACTGAAATCAGCTAAAAAATATTGCTCTTCTAGATCTTTCAGCCTTAGCTCAAGTTCTGATATCCGCTGCTTTCGAATATCGACATCTAGATCGAGCTGGCTTAAGTCTTCAGTCTTAGTGATGCAGAAAACTTTTGTGAGTCTCAAGCTGAGAAAAGAGTGACCCTGGAGAAGGTAAACATGAGGTCTTGAATCGTGCGTTTATGCTTCGACGCCGAGGCCGGGGGTGGACTTTGATAAGGGAGGGGCCGTAAC
>CALLAT010000092.1 GCA_938002085.1 uncultured Pseudanabaenaceae cyanobacterium | reverse complement strand
AGGCTGGGATTCTTCCCCTTCCTCGTAAGCCGCCACGATTCGCTCACGTAAGTCCACCGAGTAAGCTTTCATCTACCGTTCCCCTTGTTTCTCACAGCCTCCCTTTTGAGCGTAAGCTACTCATCCGAGAAACGCTATATTCAACTCAGCAGGCACTACAGCCCTGACGATCGCACCTTATAAGGATGCTCTTCAATAGGCAGATTATGCACATCCAAATCGCCATAGCGCAATTGCAATCGCTTCTCCCCCGCATGTTCCACAAGCCTGCCCCCGTAACGCTTTGCATCCAGGCCCAAGCTCTGAATCTTAACTGTGCCGTTGAAAATCGTGGCCCGCGCCAGGTAAATCACCAAATCATCGCGGGAAGGACGATTCACAGTGGTGCTAGCAGTTAAATGAGCTAATCCACGCTCGTCAATCTCCTGGGTGAGGGCAAAGGCGGTATTGCGAATCCCTCGCACTGCAACTAAGCAAGAGGCCACCGCCATGGTGATATCAATGCCCTCGTCGGTCAAAATCTGTTGGCTGGACAGGAATTGAAAGTTACGCTCTCCCAAGTCGTTGCGGATACGGCGATGGATTAAGTTCTCAGAATGGTAATCGGTTAGGGCTCCGACGATGGCACCACAAGCGGCTCGCGGCTCGCGCCAAGGGGATTCCTGAGTCTTGCCATAAACCTGCTTACTCCCCTGACGCAGTCGCCCGACATGGGTTTTGAGATCGATCGCCACTAAAGAGATCGACTTAGGATTACCCGCATAGATCTCTTCCTTGAGATGCTCATCTAGCTCATGGGCTACCGTGACATGGGCCAGGGTGGCACCATTATCTGTGCCGCCACCTGCCGGGAAAAAGGCCTCTAGTTTCAACTCACCAATCTCAGACAGGGTCGCAAAGCGGGAGGCGACGACATCGCGATACCGCTTGGTGGCTTCGCCCTGGTGGATGCGATCGCCACAATTGGTGTAGGCCAGGGTCGTGACCACGCTGGGTAGGCTCAAGTCTGCCCCACAAGCCTTGATATCAGTTTTGCTGGCAGCGGCGAACTGCAGTTCGTCTCGCAACAGTTGGAGGCCATTGATGAGGGCGTAGCGATCGCTGACCAGCTCATTCAAGTAGTTGTGGTAGGCATTGCGCTCCATGCCGAAGCTTGCGCCAAGACTCCAAAAGCGCTCTATGCCAGCTTCAGCAGCGCTGGGGTCAAAAGGTAGCGTCATGGGGTGAACTCCCCCAAATCAGGGAGAAACAAAGGTCAGAACCGAAGCATGCACCGTTCTAGTCTAAAAGCACGGGGAAACCATTTCAGAAGTTCCATGAACTTTCGCCAAGCTTCATTACTATTGGCGCAATAAACTGCCCTAAAACGGAGAAGAATCACCACAGCGGAGCATATAATTCAGCGAAATCGACCCCTTGCAAATCAAATTACAGACTTATTAATCTCCTTATAAGTCTATTTTAAGCGATGCAGAATCATTCATAAAGCAAGGATATAGCTTGACTTCAAGCCTGAATCATAACCATCTTTAAAGGGTATCTAATAATCCATTTAATCGTAAAATAGAGACCTGAGTAGACAATATTAAATTCAAGTTTTAGAGATGGCTATAGACAATTCAATAGGCTTTCCCATAGTCGACTTATCAGATTCTTTGAAAAGCGATTCAGCTTGCCAGGAGATCGCAATAAAACTAAGAAAAATTTGTCACGAAGTGGGATTTTTTATCGTCAAGAATCATGGGATCGAGCCTGAAATCATTGAACAAGCTTTCAGCTATAGTCAACGCTTCTTTGAGCTTCCGCTTGAGCAAAAGCGTTTGATTGATAAACGCAAGTCTCCCTTCTTTAGAGGTTGGGAAGGAGAAGGTTCAGAATATACCAACAATCAACCCGATATTCGGGAACAGATTGATTTATGGAGTGAGCATCCACCGGTACAAACAGCCCATGTCAATCCTTTTTATTTACATCTACTAGGCCCTAATCAGTGGCTGCCGGAAGAAATTTTACCGGGATTTAAGAGCTGTGTCTCTCAATATATTGAGCAGATGAGTCAGCTGGGCGATCAGCTGATGAGCTTACTAGCCTTAGGTTTAGACTTACCAGCTGAGTATTTTGAAGATCACTTTGGAACAGAGCGGATGAGCTTGACCAAATTGATCCGCTATCCAGAAACACCTGCTGGAGCATTTGGAGTGAATGCTCACCATGACACAGGATTTTTGACGATCTTAAATCCAGGAGATACGCCTGGCTTAGAAATTGAACTTGCAGATGGTTCGTGGGTTCCTGTACCCATCATTGAAGATACTTTTATTATCAATCTAGGCGAGATGCTGCAAGCCATGAGTGGCAACTACTATATTGCAACGACTCATCGAGTTAACACAACTCAACCCAGGCTTTCCATTGGCTATTTCCATGGGCCTTCCCTAGAAACTTCGATCAATCGTTTACCCATGGCTCAGCATTTTATCGATGCGGTATCGGCAAGTCCTAGGCATCGAAATGCTGGCTTTATGGCACCGATCCAGGAAACTGAGTCTGGCGTTAGTGCAATGCAAGGGAAGTTACAGGCATCCACCTACGGGGAGCAGATGTGGAACTACTTTTGCCGCAGCTATCCAGACAATGCCAAGAAGTTTTACCCTCACTTAGTGGATTAGTTAGTTGAGTGGATGGGATGCAACCTTGGGATACTCTTCCAGTGGAGTTGCGTCCCATTCACGGCAGCAAACCTCAATCACAGTATTTATGATGCATCCTGAGAACTAGTCCAGATATCACGATGGTATTTCCATTGCCCTTGTTCTTTCTTCCAGACAATCAAGTATTTTCCGATATCTGCTAGCGAGCCCTGGGTTGTTTTCATGACAAATTCCCCGATCTCGATGGCTATATCGCCCAATTCAGTCAGTTCGATGGTCTCTAGGTCAGCTCCGCCAATGCCCATGGCAAAAACACTCTCCCAATAAGCATGAATATTGTCATATCCCTGAATGATTGGGCTGTTAGGCGGTAAAAGTTGTCCGTCCTTCGTATAGATCGCAGTCAGGCGCGAGGCACTCCCGGCAGCCATCGCTGCTTCTAATTCTTGATTGATAGCCTCGATGGCGATCGCATTTTCAGAAGTCGCGTCATAATTCATCGTAGTTTCTCTCAATGCTGTTGGGTTAACAATCTCTGAGCCAGGAATTCAGAATTACACTCCGATTAGTTCCTTCAGAGTCAAATCTTTGCGCCATTACAGGCTCCTCTTTCAATGGGAAGGCTCTCATTCATTTTCCAAACAGAGAAAGAATCATCGAAGAGTGGGGCTTCTATTCCTAGCTGGTGTAGCGCGAGCAAAATAATTGTGCCAGCATAGCCCGACCCACAAGAGGAAATAATCGGCTGTTGCTTAAAGTCTGGCAACCTTTGCATAAACAACTCTGTCAGCTCAGCATCATTCTTCATGCATCCCGATTCTTCATCTAAAACCTCTCGAAATGGAATGCTAATTGCTCCTGGAATATGACCACTTCTAGCATCGTCATCATTTCCGAAGTATCCCGTCTCCCCCCGAGCATCTATCAAATCATGCTCATCGTGAGTCTTAAGCAGCTTTGAGAGACTGATCCGAAGCTGACTCGATTCGAGGGCCACATAATTACCCACACAAGGAGATTCATGAATTGAAGACTTGGGCAATTGCTGATCACACCAATGTTTCCAGCCCCCGTTTAAGATTTTGACATTGGTAAATCCCCAATATCGCATGGCCCACCAGATTCGACCTGCCACCATGTGATGGTAGTCGTCGTAAAGCACCACAAGATCATCATTAGAGATACCTAATGCTTGAAATGCTTGCGTTGCATCCGCTTGGGCAGCAACCGAGGCTAGATGAATAGGCTTGTTCGGTTCTATAAAATGGCTCCTCCAATCTAAGAAAACCGCCCCAGGGATATGGCTTCGGTGGTAGTCTTCCAATGCCTCAGCCGTGGAGCTGCCCCATTTACCCCGCACATCAAATAGTTTGACGTTGGGAAGCTTGATCAGCTCTAAGCATTGCTCGGCTGAAACCAGAGGCGAGCTGACAGAAGGAGGGTGTGATGAATCAGACATGTTCTTCTCACAAATTTTGACTCTAGACAAGCTTGGAAAGACTTCAGTCAGCAGAGCACTATGCACTCATTACAAGAATTTTTTCGACATCCGAAGGAGAAATATCTTGATGCTCACCGAGGTTCGTAGCTCCTTGTTTCTCTAGCTTTTTCGCAATAATTTGACCAGCGTTAGAATCCACTCCATAGTGAGAAAGTCGAGTTTGAACACCGACTGATTCAAAGAATTGAGTCGTTAATTCAATCGCCTCCATAATTCGAGACTTCTCATCCCCCGCAGAAAGGCCCCAGACGCGCTCGGCATACTGGAGTAGCTTTGCGTATTTACTGTCTTGTTTGACTTGCAGAAGACGAGGCAAGACAACGGCGAGGGTTTGAGCATGATCTAACTGATACAGTGCTGTTAATTCATGACCAATGGCATGGGTAGCCCAATCTTGAGGAACGCCTGCCCCAATCAAGCCATTCAGAGCCATGGCCGCACACCACATCACATTAGCCCTGGCATCATAGTCAGTTGGATGAGCGAGGGTTTTAGGTCCTTCTTCAATTAGCGTTTGCAAAATCGACTCCGCCATTCGGTCTTGCAAAGGCGAATTCACCGGATAGGTCAAATACTGCTCCACAGTATGGGTAAATGCATCGACGATGCCATTGCTAATGTGACGAGCCGGTAAAGAGAAAGTGGTCTCTGGATCAAGAACTGAAAATTGAGGAAAAACTTGTTCATTGCCACAAGCTATTTTTTCTTGGGTTACTTCCTTGGTAATGACAAAGAAACGATTCATTTCTGAGCCTGTGGCTGGCAGCGTAATCACGGTTCCCAGCGGTAGAACAGAGCAGATGGGCGCACGTTTAGCCAAAATATCCCACGGGTCTCCCTCAAAGTGGACCGCTGCGGCAATAAACTTAGTGGCATCTATTACAGAACCACCGCCTACTGCTAATAAGAAATCGACCTCGTTGGCTCGGGCAATTTCTATCGCCTCGATTAGCATCTCTAGCTTGGGATTGGGGTCAATCCCGCCAAACTCAATGACGCTGCGATCGCCTAAAGCATCAACAACCTGCTCGTAGACACCATTGCGCTGAATGCTGCCGCCACCATAGGTCATCAAAACCCTGGCGTTGGCTGGAATTTCCTGGGCAAGACTAGAAATCTGCCCTTTGCCAAACAAAATTTTAACTGGGTTATGAAACGTAAAATCTTGCATGGTTGTAAGCTTTCAGCCAGTTGATAGATTAAACAAAGCGGGAAATGAATCTCAAAACGTAGATTACGATGCTCAAAAAGAATCAAGCTAGCTGGAAAACCCTAGTTCTTATCAAATGACATCTGGAGTCTGTAATTTGGGCGTACATCAAGCTTGGCTTTTCGCTACTTCCAGATTTATTGGCATGATTGTTATAGATACGTTTCCGACTTTTATAGGGCTTCTTAAACGCTATCCTGCTGATAAAACGAGGACAAGATGACATCTGAACCTAGGAGTACCACTCCTACCTCCAGTGAACAAAGCGAGGCAGCTAAAGCAGAGCGTTTGGCGGTATTGGCGGCATTCCTCAAATCCTGTCGCGATCGCACCAAGCCTGAGTCAGTCGGCTTACCGATTCGACCGCGTAGGCGTAGCCCAGGTCTCTCTAGAGCAGAAGTTGCCACCCTCGCTGCCATTAGCGTGGATTGGTATACCTGGTTAGAGCAAGGGCGGGATATTCAAGCCTCGATGCGAGTGCTCGACAGTCTTGCAGCAGTCTTTCAACTCACACCTGTCGAGCAGCGGCATCTCTACGCATTGGCTGAACATTCTCCGATGCCAGCAGAAAAACAAGAGGCTGACCTCGCAATCATGCAACGCTTCATTGCCCATCTGCCAGAAGCTCCAGCCATTGTTTTGAGTAAGCATTGGCAAGTGCTCGCTCAAAATAGTGCAGCCGATTCATTCTTTAGTGATTGGTCTTACCTCGCTCCCCAAGACAGAAACATCCTCTCTCTATTTTTCACAGAGGAGATCTTCACCAAGCATCTGAGAGATTGGGAATGGCACGCCAAGATTACGATCCGGCAGTTTAGAGCGATTTATGCCACCGAGATTGGGAATCCAATCTTTGTCGACTTAATCCAACGTCTGAGTCAAAGCAGTTCCGAGTTTCGGGATTGGTGGGCGCAGCCCGATGTCAAGGGTCGTGATGATGGCCGTAAGGAGTTTGATCATCCCTCACTGGGCTATCGCGATTTTGACTACACGATCTTGCGGCCAGCAGAAAACCAAGCAGTTGAAGTCGTTGTTTTTATGCCCTCTACAGAGCAACTGTTGGGATAAATTAGCCGAGATGAGACGACACCATCAACATAGACTAATAGCCAGACAACAAAGCGGAATCAGCAGCAAAATTGCAACAGTTCCTAACTATGGATCCAATTTTTTGCCATGATTCATGGCGTTTGGCCAATTTCCCTGAAAACACGCTGCAAATCATCGCCACGGTGCTTTGTCAGGCACTGCGTCATAGGAGCAGCCGCTGGAGAACTCCTTGAGTTTCTGAGTGTCAGCCACTAAAATCTGAGCCTTGGCACAATGGTGTTCCTTGGCTCGAAATCCCAGCTCTATCGCCGCTTGCTCGGGTTGAACTCCTGAGAGTCATTCAGTTTGTTCCAAGGCGTCAGTTAGCGTAGTTCCATCGTAGGAATGCTCCTGAGCTTTCGCGCAGGCGAATCACGCTCCCAGCAATGAATCATCCTAAATACGCTGGCGCTGATGGAGTTTTGCCAACAGAGATTACCAATCTAGAGAGATTACCAATCAATCGCATTTTGATAGGCGTACCAATCATCACCCAGATAGTAGAGAGTTTGGTTGTAGTTGAACTTGCTCTTGGGATCAAGCCGAAACAGCGTTCCCGTCAGTTCATCCGGCTTCCGAGATAGATCACGCACATATCCAGCATGTTCCCAGCCAGTCTGGAGAAGGATGGAGGTGACAGATTTCTCAGCAGTCTTCTTCTCAGATTGCGTCCCGTTCGGATTCACCTCAGGACTTTGAGTCGTGCTTAATCGCTCTAGATAATGATGAATGAATCAGATCTCTGGAAGGTAATCATCTCTTTGAACTTGATAGCTATACCAACCATCCCCTAAGTAATAGAGAGACTGAACACGACTATCGTAGGGCTCATCTAAGTCATCATTGACCTTATAAGGCGTCAGGGCAAACAGAGTCTTGGTAATATCACCGGGCTTTCGAGATAGATCTCGGACATAGCCTGTATATCCCCATTGGGCTTTGAGGAGAATTGAAGTGACAGAATTTTCAGCTGCCTTTTTATCGTATTGAGCCTGCTCAGATGGCTCTGCAGCTTTCGACTCCGAACTCAAGGGTAAACGGTAGGCCGCAAAGGCACTTGCTAGACCTAGGCGAGTGGGTTGTTCAAAAATGACTTCCCCTGACTTTGCAGCGATCGCCTGATCTGCAATTTTCTCCAGGCTGGGCTTATTCAGAGCAAACGCTGCCCTCATCGGCAGTTGTGTCATCCAGAGGCCATGGAGCACTAGCACTAAAGCTGGAGCAATCGCCCAGCGAACCCAGTAACGGCGAGGTCGTACCTGCTTCATTGCAGGATTACCTAACAATTTAGCAATACCGTGGGCTATCCCTTTAATCAACCAATTAACCGAAACCAAGTACCACAGCCACAGCGGAACAAGATATAAGAAGACATCCGTAACCCAGCTCATACCAATACTGGGAGGGGATTCCAATACAAGTAAGAGCACGATGAAACAGCCCTTTAATGTCATTCCCCCCCAAAGCAGGTACCCAAACAGAATATAGGGCAAGGCGAGTGGGCCTATACCCAACTCTTCAGCAGGATCTGGCAACCAAAAGGGCCCAGCAGGCGTGGTCAGACTCAATGCAAAGAGGATGAAGGCTAGCAAAGCAATCCAGTGAGAGCGCTTGCCCGGAGCTTGCAATAACCAAGCAAAGCGTTTTTTGCGCGGCTGTGGTGAGGGTTGTGAGGGGTCCATGGGTGGGTTCATCCAATTTCTCCTTAACTGAGGCTGCTCATGGGATTAGGCAAAGCTGTATCGGGCGCGTTTATCGTCGCAGTCATCTTTTCCCCTCCTCGCTATTAGCATTCCCGGTGACTCAGTCTAAGAGACCTCTTGGGGCGATCTGGGCTCGTTTCAAATTTTGATCTCTGAGCATCGCAACTCGACATTTTGAAATGCTTATTTGGAGATATTGCTGGAACAACATGGCAAAGCCCCCAACGATTTTCGTTGGGGGCTAATGGGAACTCTAGAGGGCTAAAATCCAGTATCGCTAGCTAAAATCTGGAAGGAAACTAGAGCTCTAGTGCCTTCTAATTTTAAGGATGGCCATAGAGGAACTCCTGAGCGGCATAGCCCACAACTCCATCTGGCGTGACAACCTTAACCCAATCCCCCAAATCCTCTAGCTCTCCCAAATAGGACATATCTGCTAACACGTCAATCACTTGGGAATTCACACTCGGGGCTGAACGCAAATTCAGGGGGCCACCGTCCTGGGTCCTGACTCGGTAATCTTGGCTCACTCGAGCATTCGCAATGATCGTTGATGCCAAGCGATTGCCAGCATCTTCAAGGGTGTAAGAATCCGCTGCAGCCTGGGGTGCCGCCACAGGAGCAGGTGCTTGGGCTGGAAGGCTATTGGAAGCTCGCTGTCCCTGGGGATTGATGAGATAAGCCGCTGCCACCCAGCCACGAATCCCTGGAGCGGACACTTCAAACCACTGGCCGCTGCTATCACTGGTGTTCATCGTCACTTGCGTTCCCTGGGGCAAGCGACCGACAACCTGGGCCTGGGTGCTGTTCGTCGCGCGCACATTGAGGGGGTCACCCTGGTTTGTGTTTACGAAATAGGAGTTGGCATTAATCGGTGCAGGCGCAGGTGCTACTGCAACAGGAGCTGGTTGCGCTGCAGGAGCTGGCGCGACAGCGGGTTGCGCCACAGCCGGTTGAGCCACAGCCGGTTGAGCCACAGCTGACGGCGCTACAGCTGACTGTCCAGGCGCAGCGAGAGAGGCAGCTTGAGCTTCTTGAGGTTGGTTGGTGTTAGCAACGGGACGATTAAAACAACCGGTTTGCAAGAGACTAACAACGGTAACAACGGCAAGAAGAGAGATCTTTTTCATGGTTGATTAGCTGCGAAGTGATTGAGAGGACCATGGGATGGCGTCAAGGAATAGATTCATGGGGACCTCCATCGATATCGCGTATTTTTTGAGAAAAATAATTTAAACTGCCAAATTCATCCCGATCAAAAGAGATAAAGCATGCGACATCTAAACCCGTTCAAAATTTTCTGAGGAAGCCATATTTGTGCAAATTTTTGCCATGATTCATGTCGTTTTCCCAAGTTGACTGACGAAACGCTGCAAATCATCGCCGCAGTGCTTCGGGGCACCATCGTCATTGATGAGGGGTGATAAATTCTAAAGGCTTTCCACGTTCAGCTCTGTCACCTTGCCATCGCTACAAACGCTTCCAATTGAGAACGATTCCGCCGCCCAGCCCCTACCAAGCCCATGCTGGCAGGGCAAGCTTGAGCTGAACTATGGCCAAGAACTGCGTCAGGGCAACCCCACGACCGCCATTCGACACAGCTACACCGAGGCTCCGCTACGGTTACAGCGACCCTTTTACCCCGAAGGTCCGGGGCGCTGTCAGAGCGTTGTGGTCCATACCGCAGGGGGGATGGTGGGGGGCGATCGCCTCGACTTCGACTTTCGCCTGGGAACCAACGCTCAGGCCATGATCACCACTGCCGCCGCCGCCAAGATTTACCGCAGCAATGGCCCAGAGGCGCAGCAAAATATTCAGGTCCAGGTGGCTAGCGGAGCCTGCTTGGAATGGCTGCCCCAGGAAACCATTGTGTTTAACCAGGCGAACTATCGACAGCAGATGCAGGTGCTGTTAGAGCCGGGTGGCCAGTGGCTGGGCTGGGAGGTGACGCGGCTGGGGCGAACGGCCATGGGGGAATCGTTTGTGGCGGGCAATTGGCGATCGCGCACCTCGGTGCATCAGCAACAAGTAGATGGCTCAACGAAACCACTCTGGATTGATCGCCAGTGGCTACCGGGTAGTCCAGAGATTTGGGCCAGTCCCCATGGCTTGAACAGTTGTCCTGTGATTGGTAGTTTTGCCTGGTTGGGGGCTTCAGTGAGCGAAGACATCATTGAAGCGATTCGCACCGCCTGGGAGGGCCAAGCTGCACCACCCACTGATAGCGCAGGCGTTACGCGACTGTCCCAAGGCTTACTCTGTCGCTATCGCGGTCATTCCACTAGCCTAGCCAATCGCTGGTTCCGCCAGGTTTGGCAGCGAGTTCGCCAGGAGCAATCAGGCCTACCAGCCCAGGTTCCTCGGGTTTGGCAGCATTGATGTTTCGTTTGGTTTCTTCTGCTAATTATTTAATCTCTCAGTCGGTCATTTAGGATTAGTCGTTTATGCAACTCACTCCCCAAGAAAAAGATAAACTGCTGATTTTTACTGCTGCTCTTGTGGCAGAGCGGCGTAAGAATCGTGGCGTTAAGCTGAATCACCCCGAAGCGATCGCTTTCATCTCCGCCGCCATCCTCGAAGGTGCTCGCGATGGTCAAACCGTTGCCGAGCTCATGACCTATGGCACCACCTTACTTAAGCGAGATGAGGTCATGGAAGGCATTCCTGAAATGGTCCATGAGGTCCAAGTCGAAGCAACCTTTCCCGATGGCACGAAGTTGGTGACGGTTCACAACCCGATTCGCTAACCCAGCCTTGCTGATCCCCAATCCTCAACCTAATTCAGACCTATGATTCCTGGCGAACTGTTTGTGGCCGATGGCGAGATTGAACTCAATGCAGGACGGGCTACGGCAACGGTGAGCGTTGCCAATAGCGGCGATCGCCCCGTCCAAATCGGCTCCCACTTCCATTTCTTTGAAGTCAACGCAGCCCTAAAGTTTGACCGAGCCGCCGCCAAAGGCATGCGCCTCGATATCCCCGCAGGCACTGCCGTTCGCTTCGAACCCGGCGATGAACGCGAAGTCACATTAGTGGCCCTCGCAGGCAGCCGCGAAGTCTATGGCCTCAATGCCCTGACAGAAGGCCCCGTATAATTGGAGTCACTGGGTGCTTACATGGGAAATCTAGATGTACTCGCGCATGTATCTATCTACGCGTTTGCATAACTTCGAGCAAGTTTTCGTAAGAAAGAGATAGCGCCTCACCCTGACTTGAGCCCTCCTCCATGCAGCCTTATCAGCCTCACAAGATCACCCGGAACCGAGTCATTGTCGGTTTAGTGCTCAGCACCATGCTGGCAGCCTGTGCCGCTCCAGCCGTCAAGATTGATGATAAGCAGCCCACTCCCCCCGTTTCCCAGCTCCCCAAACCTGTGCCAGCCCCCAACCTGGCGCAAACGAAAGCGGATAACCTGGTGAATGCAGCAAAAGCAGGGCAAGAAGAAATTCGCTTTACCGATCTTGAAAGCTGCAAAGTCGAGACCGAGCGTCTCTATGCCAAGTACAACACTGAAAAAGAAGCCTTTGATGCGGGTCAATCGACGGGTGAGGCTCCCATCGAACCGACGCTCAAACCCGATGACTGCGAGGCCTTCTTAGTCGCAGCCGAGCAGGAATATGCAGCCCAAGCTCCAACCTATGCTGATCAGCAGTCTTGCGAAGTTGATGAAACTGAATGCGAGCGGATAGATCCCAGCCCCACCAACAATTACGTTCAGCCCATTTATCGCCCCGTCTTCTACGGCAGCTATGGCTATAACCCTTGGCTCCCCGTTGTTTTGATTGGCGGTCGTCGCTATTACGGTCAGCACACGACATTTATCAACACAGGGAGTAGTCGCAACAACAGTACAGGCTCCGGTGGCTATAGCTCTAACAGCCAACCCACAACTTCTAAAACAACGACGCCAAAGACAACGACGCCAAAGACAACGACGCCCAAAACAACCACCTCAAAGACGACGACCACACCTAAAACAACGACCTCTACAACCACCTCGAAACCCGCTTCTACGAAGTCCGGTAGCAATGGGATTACAGGTCGAGGCAGCTCTGGCTTTGGCAGTTCCTATACCTACACTGGCAAGGGCGGCAAATAGCATCTCTCCCATCCAGTGGGCCCAGGGCTTCTAGCGATTAAGGACAGCCCAAACTACCCCCCGGCCCCTTGAGCATCTTCCCAGCGTTGGAGGTCTTCCAATCCATTGATGGCTTGGTTGATTTACCACATCTCCCCTCAGCGTCATCCAAAGTCCCTTGCAGAGCGATATTGAGCCCCGCCCATGAAGCCCTTTGAGATCAAACGCCGCCGCCATTGGCAACAACACATTCGTGACAATGCTTACCAGGTAGATGCCCTGAGCGATCAAAAAATTCGCTACTGGACTGAGGCCCTGGACTATCCCTATGCCATTCAGTTTAGCGAGGGCGAAGAGGAGGCTTTGATCACAGCCACGGAGGCGCTGTGGGAAATGAGCTGTGAGTTTTTAGATCGATTCTTTACGGAAGAATCTCCTGAGGCCGTGACCGATCGCCTCAATAGCCTAGGCATAATGCCGGAGTATCACCAGGCGATCGCCCAATCCTGGGATCGCGAAACCCCCGAAGATTTGGAGCTAGCCACTCGCTTCGATTTTGCCATTCGCAATGATGCCCTGGGGGACGTTAGCGGCACTGAGCTGAGCATTAAGCTGATCGAAGTCAATGGTGAAACCCCACTACTGGGCGCAGAAACGATTTACCAATGGAATTGGTTCTGCAACTACCGCAGTCAGTTTCCCTCTGGCGATAAATCCCTGCCCAAGGATGCCTATCAGCACAATGAATATTGGGAGAAGATCGCCAATCGATTTCGAGTCTTGGCCAGCGAATATGACTTCAAGGGTCGTGGGGTCTCATTTCTTGTGGATGAGAACTTGGACGAAGACTCTGAAATGGCGATGCAACTGATTCAGATTTTGCACGATGAAGTAGATGAGCAGATTTACACCCAAATCGTCACGCTACGGGATCATTACGATGATGATGGCGAACTGATTCGGCGAGGCATTGGCCTCGACTCCGAAGGCTATCTCGTGGATGGCGACAACGATCGCATGCCCATCCTCTGGAAAATTTACGACTGGCAAAACATCCAAGCGGACATGGCCAATGATGGTTCCACCGCAGCCCTAGTCAGTCGTCTGGAAAAAGAGGACGTTTCCGATCAGGTGATTATCGAGCCCCTGTGGAAGCAGGTGCTGAGCAACAAAGGAGCCATGGCCTATATGTGGCAGTGGTTTGGCGAGCATCCCACCTATGGGAAATACCTCCTGCCCACCTACTTTGAAACTGATATTTCGACGGAAGCGGCGCGGCTGGCGGTGGGGCTCCATATTCGCAAGCCGATTATTGGCCATGAGGGGGTGGGGGTGGCGATCGCGAACCCGAGCATCGGCAAGGTAGAGGCCAAGGCCGCCCAGGGGTACGGCAAGGAAGGCTATATCCTCCAGGAGTTTTTTGAACTGCCCGTGGCCTCTTTTGGTCAGCAGAAGCAGCATTATATGGTGGGGGCTTGGAGCGTCGATGGTGAGGCTGCTGGCATCGTGATTCGAGGCGATGGCTCTAGAATTACCGGGCGCTATTGCACCATCATCCCTCACATTGTTGCTGGCACAATTAAGCTCTAGCGCAGTCCAGATATTGTGTTCCACTATGGCCAGCCTCTCCCCCCCTCAGCTTCGTCCACCCAGCCCTCCGCTCACCCACCAGCAAAACCGCTGGAGCCTGGATGATGTCATTGGTCCAGAGCACTGCATCGAGCCCTTTTACTTCCAAGATGCGCCGGAGCAAGTGGCGGAGAATTTCGAGCGTTTGCTGTCCCGCGATGTTTTTTCGGAAGCCGATGCTCAGTTTCTCTATGACTGGCTGCTGGATCGGGGGGTAAGCCCTGCCTTTCGCGCCATGCTGGACTGCTGGCTGGAGGATGAGCTGAAGCATTACCAGGCCCTGCGCCGTTGCTACCATGCCCTAGCGGGAGTGAGCTATGGCGAGATGGATCGAGAAGCCACACACCGGGCCAAAAAGCGAAACATTGAGCCCATTGCAGACCTACTGGTGGATGAGTTCAGCATTTTGCTGCTGCTGGCCTATGACGAAATTGGCAGTACCTATTCTTACAGGCGGGATTTGGCCGAGTTCTATCAGCATTTTGGACGGGCGATCGCCAAGGTCGGCCAGCACCTCGTGCGCGACGAAGGCCAGCACTTCAGCAACGCCGCTGAGTTGATTCTCAGTCTTTATCCAGATCGCCTACAAGATGTACCAGCAACCTTAGTGCGATTTGATCAGCGAGAAAAACAATTGGCTTGTACGGGCAGCTACCACGGCACTTTCTTTCTGGACCATGCCCAAGAACAAGCCCGTTTCCCAAAAGACTTTAACGCCATCACCATGCAGGTGATTGAGGCACGATTGGGGATTGCGGCACTGCCTGGTCAGGACAAGCTGAAGCGGCTCTGGCAATGGAAACCTGAAGGCCGTGCATTTGTGCCAGTCGCTTAACCATCTTCAAAGTTCCTGCAACCCATTTGTTAGACGGAAGCAGCATTGATGCTGCAAGGGAGCCAGCCATGAGCGATCGCTTCCAGCCCTTACTCGCCACACCATAGATCACAGGAATCTCTTCACCCTGTCTCAAATTAAATAGCTGATCCTCTACCATGAGCTGGCTGTTTGGCTGGTGCTATTTGTCGCAATTGAAGCTGATGTAGGGTTAGCGAATAGGCTTTTGCAAGCATGATACGGCAGCGGACTCACTCATCATAATTCAGTTCATAAGGTTGCTTATCAGCCCCCTAGGCTCAAGGCTTGCTAATTTCTTGGATGTTGGCATCTACAGCTGAGCGATTGCCCGAATCAACCTATCCTCCCAATCAACCCATGCAACCTTATCAACCCCATCGGATCAGCCGAAGCCGACTCATTGTTGGTCTGATGATTATGGCGATGCTGGCTTCTTGTGCAGCTCCAGCTGCAAATCGTGAATCAGAAGACTCCTCTGGCAGCGGCGGCGCGAATCTTCTTCCCACAACAGTTCAGTCTTCGCCCTCCAACTCCACAACCACTAAGCCCGGCTCCTCCACAACCACTCCCGCTAAACCTGGATCGACGTCTGGCAAAGGTGCCGTCAGCGGACGAGGTAGCTCTGGCTTCGGCAGTTCCTATGGCTACAGCGGTACAGGTGGGAAATAGAGAGTTGCTTCTACAATTTTAGCGCGAATGGGCTGAGCGAATGAGCTGGCCCGCGATCGCGCGTCTAATCCAAAGCACTTTCCCTCCACGGTTCCCATGCACCCCATTAAAATTAAACGCCGCTTCAATTGGCAAGGACATATTAAAGCCAATGCCTACCAGGTCGATGCGCTGGGCAATCCAGAGCTGCACTATTGGACTGAAGCGCTAGAAACACCCTATGCCGTGCAGTTCAGTGAAGCTGAGGAAGAAGCACTGATCGATACCACCGAAGCCTTATGGGAAATGAGTTGTGAGTTCCTCGATCGCTTTTTTACGGAAGAGACACCGGGGGCGGTGGGCGATCGCCTCACTCGCCTGGGCATTCTGCCGGAGTATCACCAGGCGATCGCCAATTCCTGGAATCGAGAAGAGCCCGAAGACCTGGAGCTAGCCACACGCTTTGACTTCGCCCTACGCAATGACGTTGTGGGCGATGTTAGCAACCAAGCTCTAACGATCAAGCTATTTGAAATTAACGGTGAAACACCCCTACTGGGGGCAGAAACGGTCTACCAATGGAACTGGTTTTGCCACTATCGCCGTCTGTTTCCCTTCGGCAGCAAGGCTCTGCCCAAGGATGCCTATCAGCACAATGAATATTGGGAAAAAATTGCAGATCGCTTCCGCGTCCTAGCCGAAGCGCTCGACTTTAAAGGCCGAGGTGTCTCGTTCCTAGTAGATGAAAATCTAGAAGAGGATACTGAGATGGCAATGCAACTTATTCAAATTTTGCATGATGAAGTCGATCCGGAAATCTACACCCAAATCATCACCCTACGGGACAACTACGATGAGAACGGTGAGATGATCAATCGAGGAATTGGCCTCGATTACGAGGGCTATATTGTCGATGGTCAAAACGATCGCGTTCCGATCCTCTGGAAGATGTACGACTGGTAAAATATCCAGGCTGACATGGCCAACGATGGCTCGACGGCGGCGCTGGTCAGTCGCTTAGAGAAAGCGGATATGTCCGACCAGGTGATTATTGAGCCGCTTTGGAAGCAGGTCTTGAGTAATAAGGGAGCCATGGCCTATATGTGGCAGTGGTTTGGTGACCATCCCACCTATGGGAAGCACTTACTGCCAACGTACTTTGAGGATGATATTTCGCTAGAGGCCACCCGACTGGCCGTTGGGTTACATATTCGCAAACCGATTATTGGTCATGAGGGCGTTGGGGTAGCGATCGCCGACCCAAGCCTGGGTGAGATTGAGGCGAAACCCAGCTTGGCTATGGCAAGGAAGGCTATATCCTTCAGGAGTTTTTTGAGCTGCCTGTGGCTGAGTTTGGCTCCCAGCAACAGCATTATATGGTGGGCGCTTGGAGCGTCGATGGTGAAGCAGCAGGAATCATTATTCGAGGGGATAGCTCCCGCATCACAGGTCGCTATTGCACCATTATTCCCCATTTTGTTGCGGGCACAATTAAGGTATAGCGCAATCCCATGGCCCAAACTTCTCTTTCAACGCCCGCTCGGCCTCAGACTCAGCGGCAAAACAGCTGGTGTCTCGATCAGGTTATCGGACCAAATCATCACATTGCTCCTGTTTATTTCCAAAACGCGTTGCCGCAGCTGACCGAGAACTTTACGCGACTGCTGGCTCGCGATGTCTTTTCAGAAGCCGATGCTCAGTTTCTTTACGACTGGCTACTGGAGCGAGGGGTCAGCAATGCCTTTCGGGCCATGCTGGAACGCTGGCTAGCGGATGAGCTCAAGCATTACCAAGCTCTGCGCCGCTGTTATCACGCCTTAGCGAGGGTGAGTTATGACGAGATGGATCGAGAAGCAGCGAGCCGTGCGAAGCAGCGAAATATTGAGTCAATTGCAGATTTTCTGGTGGATGAGTTCAGCATTTTGCTGCTGCTAGCCTATGACGAAATCGGTAGCACCTATTCCTATCGGCGGGACTTGCATGAGTTTTATCGGCACTTTGGGCGGGCGATCGCAAAAGTCGGTCAGCACCTCGTCCGCGACGAAGGCCAGCACTTTAGCAACGCCGCTGAGCTAATTCTTAGCCTCTACCCGGATCGCCTCAAAGATGTACAAGCAACCCTAGCTCAGTTTGATGCGCGAGAAAAGCAGCTCGCCCGCACGGGAAGTTACCACGGCACCTTTTTCTTGGATCATGCTCAGGAGCAGACTCGTTTTCCTAAGGACTTTAACGCGATCACGATGCAAGTGATTGAGGCTAGGCTAGGGATAGCAGCCTTGCCTTGCCAGGGCAAACTGAAGCGACTCTGGCAGTGGAAACCTGTAGGATGTTCATTTGTACCAGTACCCTAGCCATCACCTCCTATGATTAGGATAATTAGGATTCTTCTTTACCTAGGCCTATTTCTCCTATTTATTTCATTATTTCCAGACTGGTTTGATTGCGGTCGTCAGCGATATTTTCTAGGAGAGACTGAATATTTATCATTAAGAAATTCGAGAATGATAGGAAGAGCTTTGAGGTATGCCGTCATGCTAGGCTCTCCCGGTTCAATTATGCTGAGTCCAATTTAAGATTCCAGCAAATGAGGCATCTGAGGCGAAAGCGCTCGAAGTTGGTAAAGCCATAGCCTGAGCGTTTGATCAGTTTGAGCTTGTTGTTAATCCCCTCAACAACT
>CALLAT010000091.1 GCA_938002085.1 uncultured Pseudanabaenaceae cyanobacterium | reverse complement strand
GCCGATAGCGATTGTTTTGTTTGTCAAGGTAAAGCTGCATCAGAGCAGTTGAGCTCAATGTCCTGCAAGCCTTCTGCCTGAGAGGGGTTGAGCTTCCACATCTTGTTATCACGAGCGATCGCATTAACGATAGTGAGGAGTTTCCTCATCGCAGCGACAATAGCCACCATCGGGGGCTTCCCCTTGGCCATCAATCGCTCATAGAAGCTGCGAATGACCGGGTTGTACCGTATCGCCACCAAGGTTGGCATATACAGCCCACAGCGAATTGATGTCCTGCCTCCGTGAATGGAGCGCTTGCCCCGATACTTACCACTATCCCGATTGATGGGGGCGACGCCGACTAAGCGAGCAATTTGTTTATGGGTCAACTGTCCTAATTCAGGTAGCTCAGCTTGCACAACGGCTGCTGTCACCTCTCCAATGCCTGGCACTGAAGTGAGTAACTTTTGGCGACGCCGACGGGATTTAGTCTGCTTCATCAAGGCTTGGATTTGTTGGTCCAGACGCTTGACCCGGGCCTTGAGCTCTTTGAGATGGGCTTGAATATCAGCTTTCACGAGCTTGGAGGCACGGGCCAGACGATTCTTCTCCGCTACGGTGAGCGTCAAGAGCTGAGTGCGACGACGAACTAAATCCTTGAGGTCTTGTTCCGCTTCTTCAATCGGAGCCTGGGGTGAAGGCATCAAAAGCTGACCGTAGCGGGCGATGACATAGGCATCCAACGCATCTGTCTTGACTTGGTTGAGGCTTTTGGCGAGGTCTCGAATTCGGGCAGCATTCTCTCGGCAAAGAGGAATTTTAGCTTGATGTAAAGCCGACATCAGCTCTCGCTCTAGCCCCCCTGTCGGTTCAAAGACCACTAACTCGGGACCCAGCTCGGTGAGCCGCTCGATTAATCCTGTAATCCCAGCACGGTTGTTCGCAAAACTAAAAGCCAGATTCTCCGGTAGGACGTGAACGTCTAACTGAGCTTTGCAAACATCAATGCCAACGAAGATGCCAGACGGATTCATCAGGTATGCTCTAGGGAAGTTTATGAGGTCCACTCAACGCCTCTTCCTTGCCGATTCGAGGTCTATGCCTCTGGCGATTGTTCGAGGTCTCGGAGATGGACTTTAGGCACAGACACGGTCGCTACTGAACGGTGTCTAAGCACCTAGGGGCTTCGGTTTTCTGTGCCTTTCTTACTCTAAAGCGGCTCTAGCTATCGGACGGTCTTCTAATGACCTGGGAACAAACGAGCTCGCTTAACTCTGAACATACAAGGGATTGGAGTGCTGTAAGCCTAGTTGCGGATACTGGTGGAAGAACGGGTTGCGAGATTGGGCTGATGCTCGTAGAGCTTTACAAGACTGTCAAAAGCGACGAGTGGCTCAACATCTTGAACGAGCTGCCGAGCTGCAAGAACCAGGCCCGCTTCGAGCGCTTCCTCGACTTGCTTTGCTAAGGCTGTTCCTGGCTGAACAGATCGGTTTAGGGCGATCGCGGCCTCTTGACGAGCTTGAGTAATGGAATCATAGGCAGCGCCCCCTCTAAATGCTTGGGCAAAATGCTGGGTCAACAGTTCGATGGATGAAAGCGACATGGCTGTCCTCCCTTAGGCGACAGGCATGATGTCCCTGACAATAGCTAACGTTCTAATTGCTGCGCTGATCCAGTTGGCTGGATCTGAGCATTATTCGCGATATGAACTGGCTGGGTAAGCTGCTGCTGCATTTGATAGAGCTGTTCCACGCGAGCAGGGCCAATTTGCCAAACCAAGTCTTTGAGTTGGTCAATGTCTTTGTGCATTCGGGATACATCAGCAGGCTCAGGTTGGAGCGACAAGCTGGCTAAACGGTCTTGCTGATAAAGCTGAAGGAATGATTGCTTCTGAACCTTGGCAGCAGCCTGGGCCATTGCTGTAATGTTCGCTGTCTTGTGTGTTCCTCGACCCAGAACGACGGAGGCATAGCGCCACTGCACCAAATCCAAGGCGGTGACTGGGGCATGATCGTTAGCTCGGTCAGCTTTGAGAATAGGACGTTCGACAGACTGGGCTTGGAGTTGATTGCTAGGAGCGAGCTGCCCAAGAATCTGGGCTTTGGTCTGTCCTGTCGTATCTTGTTCCAGAGGCTCAAAGCCCAGCTCAGTAATGCGTTGTGCAACCTGGAGAAAATCTTGGGTTTGTTCGGTCGTGAGCTGGTTCTCAAGCATGTTGAGGACACCATCATCACGCTCAAACGCAAAAACAACTTGGCGAGAACTGCGCTCAGCAACTTGATAAGTAGTTTTGCCACCGTCTTGAGGTGAGCTTTGAATCGTATAGCCTTCGGCTTGATATTGCCCACCTTCACCGTAGGCTTCAGTCAGTACCGCAGCAGTGGCAGCGACCGTTCGAGATTGCAACTCAGCTTGAACATTTTCAGGCGGTGTATCTGGGGGAACTCCAAACTCACTGAGATCAGGTTTAGGAAAGTCATCTTCCTTCGGTGTGGGTTGCCAAGCTATAAGGCGCTTAGTCAACCCTTCAAGTTGTCGAACAGACCGTTCAAATGAATGCTGTAGCGATGCTTCAGCAGTTTGATTGCGATGGGCGATAAAGATGTTAGCCATGGTTGAAAGAATGGTGCGGCTGATTGCGGCTAGAAGGGAGGGTCTTCAGGGAATGCAGCAGCTGACATTTCAGCAGCCTGTTGCTCGAAGTAAGGATCTAGCTGGCTCATTGCTTGAGCTTGAGCATTGGCTTCCACTAAATGATTGGTGACTGAACCGGCATGTTCAGCTCGGCGAGCCGTCTTTTTGTCTGGCAGAACCTGCTCCACGGTTGCTTCCCTTAAGCGAATATCATTGGCTGTGATTGTCAAAAAGCCTCGCTGCTGGGCTCGCCGCTGAATCGCCTGGAGTAATTGAGGAAAGCCTGCTCTGCTTCGTCGTTCTTTCTTGATTTCACTCGGAAGAATTTTGACCTTAAGCCTTGTCGGAATATTAGCCTCAGTCTTGGAGCAATAGGCTGGATTGATGAATACACAACTCCCGGTGGGAAGTTTAAGAATTTCATCAGCACTCAAGAGCTTCCGGGTTCTCTCCTGGTCCGAGATGCTTCGGCTGGCACCGCTCTTGCCTGTAGAGCGGCTCTTTTGTTTAAGCTTGATTTCCGTTTCTCCGAGGTACTTGGAGAAGTAATCGGCGGACTCATACTCCCCCGGATTGAATATGAACTTGGTATTACAACCTGAGAGAATGGCCCTGGCCAGCTCCTTCCCATAAGCTTTCTCCAACTGGGTCATATTCTGATAGCCCAACACTCCGCAAAAGCCTGCTGAGCGGCTTTCGTTTAACCAGTTGACTAACGAAGGCAGCGAGAGCGTTGGCAGCTCATCCAGGAAAACAGCCAGGGGTGTACTCCGCTGAACAGCTACATTACGCGTCACCAGCATATGCAACACGGTGGCTAAAATCGGGCCGATAATGTCACGACGATTTTGATCCATGCCAAAGATCAACATCTGCTTGCCAGTGAGGTCGAGGGGAATGGTTGAGCGACCCACGAGGCAAGGCAGAATGTCAGGCGAAACAAAGTTGGTGAACATCAAGCTGGCTGTAGCGGCAACGCTCGAAGAGGTTTTCTCACTCTGACGCATGGAGCTGAACTGGTCCCAACTGGTGCGTATCCAAGGGCTGATCTTGGCTGTCTTGACCCGGTCAATCAAGCTGGAAGAATCCAGCGCTAGAATCTTCTGACAGGTGAGGAAGTCAGGGTACTCAGTTGACTTAGCCAGCTGAAGAACCGCTTTGATTAGCTGGTCTCCCGACATTTGGAAAAAGGGATCATCGCTCCCCCGACCGCCATTCAAGCTGAAGTTTTTATTCAGCACCTTAGCGATCTGTCCTGCGGTCTCTGCATCATCCGCACTGTCTAAGAAATCCAGTAGGTTGCAGATTTCAGAGCCTTCAAAACCAGGCGCAAAAACATGGACTTGGTAGCCCTGACGACGCGCATATTCAGCATGAGCTTCGGCTTGACCCCCAGGAAATTTGAAATCATAGAGGCAGAGGGGAAAGCCTTGCTCAATCACCGAGCGAACCATGGGATCAATTACTGAGAATGTCTTGCCGGAGCCTGGGGCACCACAGACTGCTGTACCCCGCTGACAGTCCGGAATGAAGATGGTGGAAGCCTTGGGTTTGATGTTGAAGCGACGGATGGCCTTTGATGGATTGAGCTGGGTTTTAGTCCGCTCCTGAATCACCGGGGTATTGATCCAAGCGGTTAGTCCATTCCGTTTGCGCTCATTGATCTGCCGAAAGGCCACCCGCCGTGCCGCTCGATATTCTGCCTTGCCCCCCCAACGAGCGCTGGCCAGCTTTCCGCTGCGGTTGTCGTCTTTGAAGACCCACCAAGCCATGGGGAGATAGACCAAGAGAAACATCAGTCCCTGGGGATTCCAGAGCTGTTGCTTTAGTGGTTCTAGCGCCGTGGGTACGTCAAGCTCTGGCAGAGCCAAGTTGAGCATTACTAGCATCACTAATCAAACCGTTGAGGTGGTGAAAAGGGCACAAGGGTTGCTTCACGAACCGTGCCTATGGGAATTCCCTCAGGCAGCGGGAAGATCCAAGGAGTACAGGATTTACCGACAAAGGGAATTCGACGACAGTAGGCAAAGGAGAGCGAAACCTGAGCTGTTCCCTGAGTCTGGTCAATGTTGCGCAACTGCACCCGAACACCGCTGCCAAAGGGATGATTACCCGCTGGCCCCTTGCAGCCCCAGGGCTTGCAGAGGATGCCGAAGCCATCTGGCACTTGGGTCTTGCCATCCATCCAGGCGGCTCCGTTATGTTCCCCCCCGCTCGGCAATGAAAATTCAAAATGAGGACAATTGTTGCTAGGGCATCTGACAGCAGTCAGTTTCTTATCCTTGGACTTGATGCCACCACTGATCACACGCAGTCGTTGTTGTTCAGCATCACCGACGGTTGGATCTCCCAGGGCAACATCCGCAACACCAATCTGAATGCCATTAACCAACCGCATCGGTTTAGGCATTTGGCCCAAAGACAAAGCGGGAACGTTTAGAGCACTGAGGCTGCGGATAGGCAGGGCTTCAACCCCCTCGATATTGCCAATGGGGATTTGGGTCAAACCGGGAATAGCCTCTGTCACCTGAAGCTGTTGAAGTTGCTGAGCGGAGATTTGGTCGAAGCTAATCTTTCCCAGGGCTGGAACCTCTTGCAGTAAGGTTTGGACCTGTGTTGTGGGAGAGATTGAACCTACAGTGCCTAGCTCAGTCAGGTTGCCGGAATTAAGCAAGGCTTGCAGCGCTGGAATCTCCGAGATTGTCATTTCCCTCAGTTGAGGCAAGACGTCGGGCTGTAGCAGCTTTTCCAACGTGACCTGTCCAAAGACTTGCAATAGATCATCCATTGAGAGCTGTTGAAGCGAGACACTACCTAGCTGGGCCAGCGTTGCCAAATTGGCATCGCTTAGGCCAAACGGCTCCAAGTTGCCGATGTGGAAGATATCTTCAGGACGTATTTCCTGCCCGACTCGGGCAGTTGAGGGTAAGGGAGTGCCAGCAGCTGAGAATTGGTTGATGACCTCAGGGGTGAGGATGACAGTGGGAAAGTTTTTCAGGGGAATGTTGGGGAGCTGGTTGAGATTATCGGAAATTTGGGTTGAAGATTGGCTATGGGCGGGCAAGGAGAACGCAGTGTAGAGGGTGGTGGCGAGCGCTACCACAGCAGTTCTTCTAAACATGAAATTGACTCCTGAAATGAATTGACTAAAGCGGTGGCAATGGAGGAACACCGGGCTGTCCACGAACCAGTTGAGGCAGAGGCTGGGACTGGGGC
This sequence comes from uncultured Pseudanabaenaceae cyanobacterium, assembly GCA_938002085.1. Taxonomy (GTDB): domain Bacteria; phylum Cyanobacteriota; class Cyanobacteriia; order PCC-9006; family JAAUQQ01; genus JAAUQQ01. The sequence continues at coordinate 18,195 of CALLAT010000091.1, read as the reverse complement.
ATCAATGCTTCTGGGACTACTTCAATCGTGCTGATAGAGGTCTCTTGCCCTAACAGGAGTCGAAACTGATAGAGCCTCCGCTCTTGGCTTCCAGTGGTCACAACCGTGAGCGGGACTTGGTTGGTTTGCTGAGCAGCTTTGGGCAAGCGCAAACCCATATCCAGCGGTTGACCCAGTTGGCGCAAATAGATGACGGTTGCCCCAGCATCTGAAGAAGCAGATGATAACGGTGAATCGAAATCCACCAATATGCGAGAAGGGTCGCCGACACGAACTTGCTGGATGCGCTCCCCTGTTTGAATAAAGCTGAGCGTCAATCCCCAAGTCGGCGATAGATTAAGGTTGGGGACTGAACCTTGCTTCCCTTGAGCCTGTTGTGCAGAAACCTGCTGGAAGATCATCTGGGCCTGCACTGGTAAAGCGAGCAAGCCCAACAGACTCACTATCGTTAGTAAGCGATACAACATTGAAAGTCCTCCTAAAACGATAGGGACTGATTTACAAAAATGCGGACGGATTGCCCTGCAGGCAGTTGGTAGAGCTGAGGTGCTTTGGCCAGCTCCTGAGCTGCCACTTGCTGCCGCGCATCCATCACACCGGATAATGCTTCGAATCCCCCTTCCAGAGCAGCTCCCAGATAGTTGGGGTCATTGCGCTCGCTGGATTCAGAAAAGGATGATCCACTTGAAGTTGAAATTGAGCTTTGACTCGTGCGGCGAGGCTGATTCATCAGAGCACCTGCTTGCCCCAAGGCACCGGCTGCAATGCGCCAGAGATCATGACCGGCAGATTTTCCTGCGCGACTGCGTAAGTCTTGGCCGATGAGTAATCCACCCGCTTTGTCACGGATTGACAGCGCTCCTGCGGGCGGTGAGAACTCTTCACCGTTTATCAGCACCGAGACCACCTCTACATCGGCTAGTCCTGTTGCAGAGTCAACACTTCGGGCCTGCACGATAAGCTGCGTCCCAACCGGCAAGGCTGGATTGCCCTGGTTATTAGTCAAGGCTTCAGCCAGCTGAATCACAAAACGGGCCGCAGAATCAGCAGTATCGGGTGCCCAAAGAATCGGTGTAACGGTTTCGCCCTGGGCTGAACTGCCGACCAGCAGGGTTCGAGCCGTAGGTGTAGGTTCGCTAATTGTTGAAAGTCCCTGCTCCTCATAGGCTTGACGCACTATGGATGCTCCAGCGAAATAGTCCGAAAGGGGAGCTGATGGGGCTGATGCTGCAAATTTTGTCTTATTGGAGGTTGCCTTCGTGGCAACTCGTTCTGGTGTGAGAGGAGCATCAGGTTCAAAGACATCTCCAGCCCCTTGTCCGAAACTAGGGGAAGAAGCAAAGACAGAGGCTGTTGGTTCCGGTTCAGGTGCTGCTGTCACGGTGGGAGTCTCAGCATCAACCAAATCTGTCGCATCCGATTCCATGTCATTTGCAAACCTAGGTGGTGGTGTCGTGACAGCAGCATCAACCGTGCCATAACGGCCTAGACTCGCGAGCCGTTGCCATTCTGCCATCGGGTCCAACTCAGACGGGATTGGCGAAGCAGCCACGCTTGCAGTTGCTTGTGATGTTGGTGGTTGAAGTGCAGGTCGTATAGCAGGTGATGAGACAACCGTTTTAGGCAACGACTGCGGGAGTGGAGTCGGCTGCACAACCCGAGCAGGGGGAGGTGGTACTGGTTTTACAGCAACAGTGGTTGCAGGTTTGCTAGGTGGCTTAGCTGATAGAGTCTGCGTTTTGGCTTTCTGAGCTTTTCCACCAAGAGAAGTCTTATCGTCAGAGAACTCAGCCTCAGCGAGCTGAGCCATCTCACGCTGTTGCGTTTGTAAGGCAAGCTGAGCCGTGGTTTGGGATGCTGAGAGTTGGGCATCTTCTAGAGCACTTTGGTTTGGATCATCCCCTGTTTGCTCGTCCTGTTCTGGTAGTGTGGCAACGCTACCCTTGGGGGTTGAGACTTTGAAGATTGCCGCGCCACCAAGGCAAACGCCAAGGCTTGCACCACCAACCAGCAGTGCCTTGGTCCAACCGCTGTTGTAGAACGCTGGAATAGAACGATGCTGCTCTGGGTTGGAGATGGGCTGATCCACAAATTCATCCAGATCCAGTTCAGCCTCTTGATTAGCCGTTGCGCTATCAACTGAAGCAGAGTAAGCCGGATCGCCAGGCTTAAGGACCAACCCGATCGCACCTGCCATCTCCGAAATTGAAGGTTGCTGTGTCATGAGTCCTCCTGAGTTCTAGGTTGAGGAGCCGGACTTGGGGCAACCGGAGCAGAAGGCTCCAAATCCCGCATTAGCTCAATTTCTAATCCTGCTTGGCGAATCCCCGAAATAGCTGTTTCTAAGGGGGATGCAAGTTCTCCACCACCGGGTAGGGATGGTGTATCCACTGCTCTAACAATGACTTCTTTGTTGAAGGGAATCCGCTGGGTATCTGCACTACCTGTCTTGGATTGAACTAAATAACCCACAACCGACAAGGACCATTTGCCTGGTTCAATCAATTTGGGCTGGGTCACAGCTTGAAACATCAGCAGGCTCTGGACCTTGCCGGTGAAAACTGCTTCCGGGGTCATTTCTGCCAACAGTTGCACCAGCTCTTGGCGGAAGCCTTCGCTGAAAGTAAAGCTGGCTTGAAAAGCAGAGGTGGTAATGCGACGACGCTCGCCGTTCCCACCCGTCACCTCAATCCCCGGATCTTTGAGCGGCTCACCTAAATTGCCATAGTCATCCCGCCCGGCAGGCAAGTTGTTATGCCAAGACATCAACAGAATTAGGGAGTCCGTGACAAAACGCTGGATCACGGCTGGATCTCGCTCCAAGCTACCCATCGCCTGAACATTGATGGCTTCACCGTTATTGAGCTGAACCAGAGAAGGAGCAGGCTTGCGAGCCAGTTGGGCATAGGCCAGAAAGAGAAAGAGTTGAACGATGAGTGACGTGGCTGCCAAGCCCAAAGCGGTGAGGACTATCAAGGCAATGGAATCACGTTTACGTTTGTCTTGCCGCAAGCGGTTGAGCTTGAGGGCTTTGGGAGAAGGGGTCATGGGTCAACCTCAAAAAATGAATTACAGGCGTCGTCGAATGGGTCTCGCTGCACCGAGGGAAACGCCAACGTTAATGCCAGAAGAAGCAGCGGCGTTGGCGGCACTGAGGATGCCGTCAAAAATGGCTTTGCCACCCCCAGCTGCAAGACCAAGGGAAAGAAGTGGAGAGAGGATACCGATCGCGATCGCCGTCACCAACGTGTCCGAACTTTCCGGCCCTGCTTCCTGCACTGCGGTTGCCACCAAACCTGTGATGATATTCAGGGACAATTTGCAGATGCCTAGGGACCAAAACCCGGTCAGCCAGGCGTAGATGGGTTTAGCACCCATGGGCAGGAAAGACATGCCAACTGCGATGGGTCCTAGCAGCGCCGTCATCAACATGGCCACCTCAATGGCGTACTGAAATGCGCCTTGGGTAGCAACGATTACTGCTTCAGCTGCGATGAGAAAGGGTGCGGTTGAGAAATCACCGAGTACACCCAGTCCGCCTGCAACGGTGCCTTCAACACCACCCCCAGCTCCATTGGCATAGATGGAGAACTTATCGGCAATGCCCTGGGCACTGCGCTGAATATCCTGAATCCAAGCCGGTGGAGGGTTACCTCCGGAGTATTGACTGATTAGGGTTTGGGCTTGGGTTTGCGCATCCTGCAAACAGGCTTGCAGTTCCTCATTCTTGGTGATGCCATTGCATTGGTTGGCCAGTTGGGAGACCTGGCTCTTGGCGCTGGAGTAGCTGGCCAGATTATTGAGGGTGCGTTGGAAATTAATATTGGCCCCAACGGTTTCAATCACCTGCTGATTGATGCCATTGATCATGCCCCGCATTCCCAGAGTTGCACGAGCAAGATTCTGTCCGCCATTGGCTAGCAGGAAGATCACAACCAAGGGAAAGATGAGTTCTCCAATACCGGGCCGCATGTCGTTTTGGTCTAGGGCTTTGTAGAGCATCAGGCACCAAAAGCCAAGGGTTAACAACGCAAACAGCAGACCGACGTTGTTGATGATGGCGTAGAGCCGTCCGGTGAGCACCTGCTCCCAGAGTTGGTCAAAGGAGTCAGAAACAGCTTGGGAGATGGTCTCTCCGGCATGGAGTGCAGCGTTGGCGCTGGCTCCTGAAATTTGAGCAAGGAGATAGGACATGGAAGCGTCCCCTAATACAGCAGTCGATAATTGACGTAGTTCGTCTTGCCCAGCCGCGCCGTTTCGGCCTGCTTCTCGATGACCTTGGCAATGCGCTCGCCTCGCATCTGGTCATTAATCTCGGTCAGATTCAGCGTTGCGCCGCTGAGCAAAATGTTGGCTTCCTCTGCTGAAGTGGCTTGGTTAGCAGCCAGCTGAACGACTTGAAGTTGCAGTTGGGCAGCGTTGGCATTCTGAGACGAGTTGTTTGCGAGCTGGCTAGAGACTTGACCCAATTGATTGGCATTGCCTCCGAGCTGGGCTGAAAGCTGGGCCATGATTTGGCCATTGCCCGCAGTCTGTTGGGAGAGCAACTTGAGTACATCTTGGGTGGAGGTGCGAGACTGGGCCTGACCTGCAAGCTGTTCTCCCTGAGCAGCCGCAGAAGCGGCATCTCGGGCGGACTGGGCGGATTGATCAGAGGCTTGAATAGCGTTGTCAGCAGCTTGCTGATCTGGGTTTTGAAGCTGAACAGAAGCAGTCGAAATCGCTTCTGAATCACTGACGGTTTGGACGATGGCTTCGAGTTCCTGCTTGATGCGGGCTTGCCCTTCTTCTCCGAGAGTCGCTTGGGAAATGCTGCGTCCGGCGATCGCCGCTTCCACACCCAAGTTCTGAACCGCAGCGGGGACCCGAGGATCCACCGGGTTGTCTTCTTGAGTTAAAAGCTGCTCGCGCATTTGGTCTGGATCAACAATCCCGAGTTCACCCAGAACCCCCTCAAGCTGAGCTTGGGCCTGGTCTAGGACGCCACCGATGTAGGTCTGGACCTGTTCCATAGCCATGGCGGGCATCTGCTGAATCTGCTCCAGATAGCCCTGAAGCTGTTGCAGAAGTCCATCTAGGGGATTGCCCTGGTTGAGGCCGAGGTTGATTTCACCGCCATTGATTCCAGGGCTGACTTGGGCTTGGGCGATAGGAATTGGGGTCGTGGTTAGTAGGAGACTTGCGATCGGGGCGATCGCAAAAAACTGGAACTTAAGAGATTTCATGAGGTTTGACCTCCAAGGAGATAAGTTGTTTGGGCTGGTTTAAGAAGCCAGAACATCACCACTAGGCAATGCTGAGTCTGAGAGAGTTGACTCATCTTTCACCGGAATCCGAAACGGGCGACTTTCTCGCAATGACGCTGCAAGTTCCTGGGAAAAGGCAACCAAGCCTTGATAGGGGTCACCGTAATAATCTAGAAACGCCTTCCGCGCCGCCGTCTCGTTGGGGTTGTTTGCAACAACAGCCAAGAGCAGTGGCGGGCTGTAATAACGCACAAACGTCTGAGTGGCTGACTCATCTAAAAGCCACTGAGAATAAAGGCCCTCTTTAGAGGGGTAGAACGTCTTAGACGCATTGCGGGCGATGACATCCGGAGCCAGTTTGAGGATTTCGACAAAGCTATCCTGAGCAACGGGCTGAATCCGCCCAATCAGTCGCGTTGAGATGTTCTGAATAATCTTGGGTCCAGCTTTGCAGTTGGCCAAGGTATTCGGATCTTGTGCAGCTAACAAAACCCGAATTCCTGCTTTAGCACCGTTAGCTGTCAGTCGAGCCACAAGCTGACCAATCTCTTCCCACTCCAATAGGACGGAAAATTCATCCAGGAAAAAAATACTTTCTGGGTAGGAGAGCGTCCGCCGTAGCGCAGCGGAATAGGCGGCCAATGCCAACACTGCGGCATCATCACCGTCAGATAAACCGCGCAGTGCAAAAACTAACAACTGAGCATCGGTATCAAAGGTGGATGGACGGGCAATGGCCCGCCCCACCCGAGACTCCACCCAAAAGCGCAACTGCCTTGCAATCAAATTAATCGCTTGCTGCGTCCCAGCATCCTCAAGAACAGACTGGGACAAACCCGCTAACCCTTGAACCTCAAAGAAACTCAAGAAATCAACCAGCGTGGGCATTTGCGCCCAAGCCTCACTGCCCAGGCCCTGTCGCTGAGCCGCAGCATAGCGAGCCTGGATATGCTCATCGCGAAAAAACGCATCCACCGCAGGCAAAATCACCGAGCGAATGGCCTGCTTTAACATCCGGTCAGCAGTGGTCTGGGGGACACCTGAACCGAACACCATAATCATCAAAGCGGAGGCCAAGAATTCCTTGTAGTCCCCCAAGCGCTCCTCTCGTTCCTGTACTGAAAACGTGGACAGGTCCGGTAGCTCAAAGAGATTGTTGGCCTCGCGTCCAATATCAAAATAGGCACCACCGAGGTGATGGGTAAAATCCTTGAACGTACTGGCTGCATCCGAGGGGGGAAAGTCCATGATGATGGCGGGAATGCCCCGAGCCAGTCCCTGCTTAACCATATCTGCAACCGCAGCAGATTTACCCCCTCGAGTGGTGGCCAACAGCAGAATATTGCGATGCTGACCATAGAGGTCAATATGGATGGGGACACCCCCTTCATCGGAGATCAGCTCCAGTCCTTCACGGTCAACTGGACAGGGTTGAACCAAGCTCATAAAGGCTGGCACTTCACCATTGAGGTAAATCAAGCGGCGGTCAAAGGGTTTGGCCAGCAACCGTTCCCAAGTGGTGGGCAGCGTCTGGAGCCAAATCCGCCAGGCATACTCCATTTCTCGCTCAATCCAGGCCGGACGGCGAAAGCAGTTCTGCAAATAGCGACAGGCGGAGTCGAGCTTTTCCGGGGTTGCCCGATGAACCAGAAACACGACCCCCACCTGTAAGGGCAAAGCTCCCTCATACAAAGCGGCCTGGGCATCCACCGCTTTGTTCTGCCGAATGGAGGCACCGACATCGACCGCATTGTGCTCCGCAGAGAGAGTTTGAGCGGAGATGGCCTGACGGGTCACCCGGCTCATGTTCTCTTTGATCAGGGCCTCATTCGCCCGCGTGATCTGACAAAAACACTCCGTGTCGTAAACCGCATCCCGAGCAAAAATATCCCAGAAGTAGCGTAGCTCCTGTTCTTTGCTGGCCCAGCCCGCAGGCTTATCCACAAAGGGCATTGCGGCCACGTACTGATCTCTCGCAAAGACAAATGAACGGTCTGCAAAGGGGACTGACTGTTGCGTTGGGAATAGGTGGGTGGTCAAGTGAATATCAGAGGCGGACTGCTCCTCAATGCCCTCCGCTCCGTACACCATCACTTGGGGAAGCGGTGGTGCTGGCCCCCGATTGAAACGACTCCACAACGCTGCCCAGAGCGAATCCTCATCCATTGGGGCTAGGAGCAGGTTCATCTTGGTTGAGAGAAGCTGCTCCCAGCGGATAAATCCATCAATGAAAGCCCGCTCAAAAACCTCTTCGTAGTGGAGGCTATGGCTGATTGGTGCAGAGCCAGAGACCTTTCCCCAGACGGCCTCTAACTTGGCTAAGGAACGTTCAATCCAATCCGCTGCATTGGCGGTTTCGGGGTCAACGCTGTAGGTACAGTAGAAGCGCAGAAACTTGGGCTTACGCAGGCCAGACTGGGTCAACTCGCTAATGCGCTGCTTCTCGCCCAACAGCAAGAACTGCAAGGGAGGTGAGTCACAGCTTAAAGCGAGCTCTGAGAGTCGCTGTTGGGTGCTCCCATCAGAGCTAAAGGAACCAAAATGGACCGTTAAGGTTTCATGGGCAGGCAGATCCTTTAAGCCATTTTCAATGGCATCAAAGATATTTTCCACCTGTTCTGACTGAAGGGTTGTATGAACACCCTTGGTCTCGAAGCCAAAGACAAACTGAAGGGATTCTCCTTTGGTGCCTTGTTTACGCAGCAGATATGCTGCTGTTTTACGGTCACGTAGTTCAAATCGGATTAGGGCCTCAAGCGGAATTTGGTTCTCAATGGGAATCAGTTTGAGCCTTTCGAGTCCGTTGTCGATGGACGTGACCTTTTCTCTGGGTTTGAGTTTCATAGCCAACCTTATGAGAGTGCTGCTTGTGAGCCCGCTGTTCAGCCCGTTTTTGAGATAACGAGCAATAGCGAACGTGACCCCGGCTCCAACGCTTGGGAACCGGCAAGAATTTGGATAAGAAGCGATAGGGGCGAGAGCCTGTCAAGATCCACCAGGTGGCACATCCCCAGAAGATGAGAGCAAGCGTCCAATCGATGCTCAGGCCCAGCACTTGGGATGAGAGCAAACCGATGACTAACGCGATTGCGCCAAAGGGAATGAATAAATCGGCGGGAATGGGACCGATGCTAGGACGGGTACCGAGCAGATTATTGACAGACCGGAACGAATCGCCTGGGACAGAAGAACGTGTCATTCGCCAATCACCTGCTAGACTGCGGCACCGCCACCACCCACGACGATGGCTGCGATAAAGTCACCGATGATGACTACGAGGATGATCAAGAGCGGTGTACGGACGAGGTCTTTCCATTCCTCGCCTTGACGAGCCGAGTTGACGATCTGAATGAGGGCGACCGCCATGTAGACGATCAGAAGCAAGCGCAACGCACCGAAGATAAACGTGATGACTGGCGAAATGTCGGTCGCGCTACCCAGACCGGTTGTTAGATCGGTGGCAGCTTGCTCAGCCGACTGGAGGAACTGGGCTTGGGCAGGGGAGAAAGAGGTTGACGCCAGAACGAATAGAGTCGCTAACCCAGCAATCTTGCTACAAAGCTGGATTCGAGAGCTGCGTCCACCTAGCCCTCCCTGACAAAATGAGCGGAGCAAAAGCGGTTTAGGGCTGGTAAGCGTCCAAAGGAAAAAGAAATACAGCGCCATCAAGGGCTGGGCTAAGCCAAGGCAAACTAGTGAAGCGAATAAATAACAGAGAGACAGGAAGGGGGTCGATAGGTCATTGAGTATATCGACCGAGGAAAAGCGAAACTGACGGATGGACCAAGTGGCCAATCCAAGCAGGCGGGAGCGACCGCCATGGGTATAAGTATTCATGGTGAGAACCTGAAGTGAAGATAGAAACGGACATCTGAATTTGGCCTGAAGAATTTCGGCTAAAGAAATTGGCATAGCCGAAATTCACCGATTTCAATCAGTTGTCCTAGAGATGAAAGACAAGAAATCAGACAAGCACGAATGGCACTCTAAATTGCTTGAGGGTGTGGAATGATTTAGCAATCTGGAATTTGCCTGTGCCAATTAATGTGGAAGAAAGGCAGCTCATAGGAGCTTCAGATGTGTTGTGAAAATCAGAAATGAGCTGCCAGGTAATGCCACCTGACCTGATGTGTTGTGAGAAGTCTCAACAGGGAGTGATTAATGTCACACAGTCATCCTAGAAACAAGCCTCGAAAACCAGCAACCGTGAAGCTGGAGTTTTTACAAAATAAAGAAACGATGAAATACAAGCCCTAAATTGAGGAACTTTTCTCCAAGTATCAAGGGATACGAAATCTTCTAATTCCGTAAGGGGCAGCATGGGCGTGTGTTTTGATACGCCAATTCCTAGGTTTTCATTGATTGAAGCTGAGGTCTTAAGAAGCTTGTCAGTAGGTCAATGTGGCCTATATATATGACTTTTTATTTTCCTTGGTTTCTATATTTACGGAAAATAGAAGCTCCGTATTGCATCATCTTTCAAATCGAGATGGGATTAAGAAGCGTGAATCTTGGGGAGTCTTGAGGAACAAATTGATCCGGAAGATAATGAAATTTCTTTTCTCAATTCCGATTTTTAAAATTTAATTCTGTCAAAGGAAATAATTTCGAAGGATATAAATATTACAAAATTGGCTTAAGTGTCAAATTAGATTTGATAGAAATTTGATTATGTTGGGTCATTTTAGAGCGTATATAAAATGGAGAGATATAGTTGGGAAGAATCCCGATTCATTGCTAATAGATATTCAGAAAATTGTGAGATCAAAGATGTTTCTGATTGGAAGCATGACAACCTGAATCTCCTTGCAGCAATAGATCAATACTTGTCTGGTTCGATATCACTCCAGATTGTTTTTCGGCGGTAACGCTCTACGACTGTTCAGATTCCCCAATTTCTTATGTTGAAGGTGCATGAGTTTGACCTCAAAACTGGGACAGTTTTGAGACAATTTGATCCAGAAAGCCAAGCTCGAAAGCCCAAAAGTCGCGATGTGGAGCATAGTTACCTAGAACATTGGTTGACTATCCATGGCTTGCTAAATAGGCCTTTATGGATGGCTCGGTTCTATGCAGGTATCACTGCCGCAGACCAGATTCAACTAGAACAAGAAAATAAGGTTTTAGTCTTTTCGAGTGGTCAACAGGGCTACTTTACGGATGCTGCAACGGCTCAGCTCATGACCCAGGGAGATGTCAGACGAGGTATTGTGCCGTTGTACGCTGCTGGCCAGAATGCTGCCCATGATTTAGTAGCCTATGGAAGCCTGGTCGTTTCAGATGGTATGAGTTCGACGCTACTATCTAGCTCAGAATTGGGTAAGTCCGCAGGCTCCCAGTCAAAGGTCAAACCGATTCGTCTTTTGGTCATTGATGATCAGCATCCTGGGTTTACACCTCTAACATTGCTGGGTCGGGATGGAGGATTGCTGCCCTCCAAGGTATTGTCAGCTTTGCTTAATCGAATGGGAGATGGCTCGATGCTAGTCAGTCATCAAGTAGTCCTGGCGTTGGCCCAGCCCAAGGAGTTGGAGCATTTGATTGAGCTGTCCTTAGAGACTAGCGAGTTGCCTTCCACTCTGACTACTCAGCTGGTTCAAGAGTTTTTGGAGCATCAGCAAATTTCGACCCATCTCGTTCCAGAGGCGATCGCCAAGCAGCTAAATCAGTTGATTCACAACCATCTCACCCAAACTGTTTCCCAATTCCGCGCTGCAACACCAGAGCTACCGGGGATATTGAAGGGCACACTGACTGCTAGCCAACTGGTTGAGCAGTTGGGGGTAGATGCGATCGCTTCCACAAGTTGCGTCAAAGGTGACGATGGCCAACTCTCGTCCCCTGGAATTCATAACCTGAGCCAGCTCTGGCTTAACCGAAAGCTCGATGGCCGATATAACACTCAGGCCGTTGGTACCCAATTAAAGGGGACCATTCCCCAAGCCACTGCAACAGAGCTAAATCCTCGGACCCTCAAGAAGGCACAGGAATTTGCCCAAGCTGTTGGGGATATGCAGCATCTCGCCCGACATTACTTACGAGTACAAGATGAACGGTTGGGTGATGCTCCTTCATTGGAAGAAGAGAAAGACTGGCTAAGCCAAATTTTGGAACAAGATCTATATGGTGTAATGCTCGGCGGTTTCCCGACAGTGGTTGATAAGTTAGAGCGATTCATTCGCCATGAGCGCATGGATTTAGCCCTGCGGGGGCTTCGAATTCCTTCAGCGATGGCTCAGCATCATGGTGCTCTCAAGCCTTGGGAGATCTGCAATCGGGATTTACCTGCTGGGGCAATTGTGGCCTATTACCGATCGCCAGTGCCCAACGTGGGTGCAGTAGCGATCGCCATCAATAATCCTCATGTACTCAGGCAATGCGACCGAGAAGCTTACGAGAAGCGCGGTGTTTCATACCTCAATCCTTGGACTGCGAAGACCGTTGCTATCACGGACTTCGATGGAGACGTCAATGCTTACTTCGTTGGCTATTTACCTAGGCGAAAAGACTTGCCTGATTGGGTTAGGCAGCAGCTCCAAGAGACTGAAGCCGAGCCTCCCGAACGGCAGTATGAGGCGGCTCGCCAGTTATTTTCTAGATGGATTCAGCAACTGCATCAAGAGACTGCTGATGTTCCAATTCGGCTGGGAGATTATCCCCAAACCGTGGCTGAGTTTATTGACCGAACCGCGCCAGAACGCAAGCCGCCTGAGATCGCCAAACAACCAAAGCTCAAGCACCCCTGGCAAAAGAATGAAACTTTAGCCCAGGCCACCTGGCGAGCTTGGAGCATCACGACTGAAAACCCAATTGGGCGAGTCGCCAATGCTGGAATGGTGTTGCAATCCTTTGCCTCAGAATGCCTTTACGCCCGTACAGATGAAGTCAAGGAAGCTCTACTGCGACAAATTGCATCGCACTATCGAACCCTGCTTAAACGGGAAGCCCAGGGCAAGCTGGTCATTCCTAGCAACGAAGCTTTGAAGATGCTGGGATTTCCCACCTATAACTTGAAAAGACGAGTCCAAGCCTTGGCCAATAGCTCGGATGCCTTGGCTCGTCTCGTTGAGCCAGGTGAAAAAGTCGCTTTCATTTCAAACCAACTTCAGCGTGCCCATAACCTGCTCTCAGATGTCGCTAACGGTCCCAACGCAGCCAATCTACAAACCGCTGTAGACGGTGCGAAGAGTGCCAGGGGCATCAACGAAACAATGCACCAGTTTGCTCTAGCCTTGCAATACAAACCCCATTTGCTGCGGCAACATCGCAAAGACCCGAATGTTTATGTTGGCGATCGCCCAATGCCGATTAACACAGACGAACCCATCGGCTGGATGGTGGAAGCGGTCAACGAACTGTATGCAGATACCAGTCTGTACCGAGCTGATAACGTTGGCATGAGGTTTGGCTCCTTAATGGGCGATATTGACTTCAGCACAACCCAGAAGGCTGATGCTGAGCGTATCGTGGTGACCTATCTGAAACTGATGTCGGAGCGCTCTCAGGCCCAGCGTCAACTCAGCAGCAATGCAACTGCTAATCGTCAACCTTATCTGGTCTTAACTTCGGCTCAAACAGGGCGATCGCTCACCATCGAACGGCTGATTGACGGAACAACTGGCCACGAGGCGACGGTGCAAGACCTATGGCGCAGCACTGGACCAACGAACTGGAAAATTCTGATCGAGCCGAGCCAACAGCATAACCAGCTAGCCTTCACTGCTAAACGTTCAGTTGAAGGACAACCACCACATTTACTGGGTTGGGTCAGCAAGGCAGATGTAGCTCAACACCAACTTGAACAGTTCTTCAAAGTAAGACAACAACTTTGGATCGAGAATCCAACGGTTGAAATTTGTCCACCATTGGCATTAGAGAATGATGTTGAAGAGAAGGTGGACCGGATGGTGCGCTTTTTGCTGGAGACCAAAGCAGCAATTCCGGCTAGCGAGCATTCCGCCTATGCTGCTGCTATGTGGTCGCTCAAGCTCTCAACAGGAGAGCAGCTCCAAATTCGTTCAGGACAGCGGCTGGAGAAACGGGCTAAACTGGGAATGGGAGTGGCAATGCAACTGTTCCCACAAGCGGTGGGGGAACGACTGCAAAACCTGCCTCCGCTAAAGATTTCAGGATTTCGCTATCGAGAGTTGACGCCTGAGCCAGGCGAATATCAGGTACAGACCCAGGCCTATCAATATCTAGATAAAGCAGGGTATCTGCAGCGGGTGGTCGGAATCGCCTTAATCGAGAAAGAGGGAGGATTGAAGCATCTGGGGTATTTGGGCGATCGCACGTTGCAATTGCCGATCGGATTGAAGCTGAAAGTAAACCTCTCCATAGAGACATCTTCACCTTCAAAGGGCCATAAAGAACAAGCCAGCCTGCGAATCAATGAACTGCTGGATCAAGGCTCCTCTATTGCTCACAGCCAGGTTCCTCAACCGCAACAGAATGACATGGGCCGACGCTATGCACCGACTTACCAGGAGCTGCAGGATTGGTGGCGAGCTGCAAGGGGACAGCGAGATACGGACAAAATCGCCTTCATTAGTCAGCTTGGACAAAGCTTGATTGGCATATATCAAGAGGCACAGACAATGCCCCGAACCCCAAGCTCCCCGGAGCCGAGCTATAGAAGCATTCATGTTGTGCTGAATTCTCAACAGCACCAGCAGATGCTAGCGGATCAAGCCCATTTTCAGAGCAACCAACCTTGCCCTAGCCAAACCCAAATGCAGAACATCGCCATCTATTCAGACAAGCACTACGACAATGCGCGATAGGGCGGCAAATGCCGCAAAGCAATGAGGAAAGCAGCATCCGCTACAAGCTGTTTTCTAGTACAAAGAATTTGGAGAATAGCCATGAATCGTACTCAAGCGAAAGCCCATGCTGCTGAGCTGGGTATCAACAAAGACACAGTTCGTCAGTTCGGCAGTCTAAGCAAGACTCAGACTTGGTTGGATGCGATCGCAGCCAATGCTTCTGAGCAGGTGGTTACCGATGACGCAAAGTCACAAGCTCCAACACCTGGAGAATTTGAGCTAGAAACTGAAAAAATTGACAGTGCTCCTGACCTGCTTGCTCCTATTACAGAAGCGAACGAGCTGAAACCAAGTCCCACTGTTGCAGAAGCCTCCTGTGGCGTCTCTGATGACCCTTGGACAGAGGCATCTGCAGAGTTAGATGTCACGCACATAGAGAAGCAGCCCCTCCAGCAGGTTATTGCACCCGCCTCAGCCCCTTTGATTTATCCAGTGTTTTTCTTATCCATTGCTGTGTGGAGCGTTTGCCAAATGCTTCTGGGGTTGGCTCTAGCCCTGATCACAGGATTTCGTTTTCTACACAAGCTCATTCCTCGGCCGCAGACAAAATCTACAGTGAACAATCCCGTCGCCATGAATCCAGTTTTTAAGACAAGCCTGGAAACTTAGACTCCCAGGTTGGTCCTACCTCAATGAGCAATTTTTTCGTGCCAGTACTGGACTCTGGTAATGCCATTGGCCTGAAAATGGCCAAAATCAAATCTATGAGGGACTGTCATAGAGTTAAATCACGGTTTTTCACTGGATTTGAGCCATCCCTCAGCTGGTCACACTGCCCTCAACGACCCAAAGACCTAGAATAAACAAGCCACTTGCCCTGTCCCATTGTGCCGCCGAGACCTCTTATGAACCGTTGGTTCAACACCGCTGGCCCCTGCCAAGCTGAGCGCCACTACATGCTCTCTCCCACCGAGCGGCTCCCCAACCTAGAGCGCCTCATTGAGCAGCTCGGCTACTTTGTCATCCACGCCCCTCGGCAAGTCGGCAAAACCACCGCTATGCTTGCCCTCGCCCAACAGCTCACCGCCAGCGGTAAATACTGCGCCATCATGGTCTCCGCAGAAGTCGGAGCTCCCTTCTCATCCAGCCCGAACGAAGCCAACACCGCCATCCTCAAATCCTGGAAAAATGCAGCCCAACACTGGCTTCCCGCCGACCTACAACCCGCCGACTGGCCTAAAGGGAGCAGCATTAGCCAAGCCCTTTCCCAATGGGTTTCAAACTGTCCTCGCCCCATCGTCTTGTTTATCGACGAAATTGACTCTTTACGGGACAACGCCCTCATCTCGATCCTGCGCCAAATCCGAGATGGTCACCCCCGGCGACCCAAGGGCTTTCCCCAATCTATCGCCCTCATCGGCCTTAGAGATGTCAAAGACTACAAAGTTGCCTCCGGCGGCAGCCAACGCCTCAACACCGCTAGTCCCTTCAACATCAAGGTCAAATCCCTCACCCTGCGCAACTTCAACGCCACAGAAGTCGCCCAACTCTACCAGCAACATACCCAAGCCACTGGCCAAATCTTCACCGAAGAGGCCATGCGACTCGCCTTTGACCTCACCCAAGGTCAACCCTGGCTTGTCAATGCCCTTGCTAAAGAAGCCGTCGAAGAACTGGTTCCTGACCTCAGCCAACCCATCGACGCCGATGTCATACGCCAAGCCAAAGAAATTCTCATCCAGCGCCAAGACACTCACCTCGACAGCCTCGCCGAACGCCTCCGCGAAGACCGCGTTCGAGCCGTTATCGAACCGATGTTAGGGGGACAAGAACTGGGAATTATCTCCAATGACGATCGCCAATATCTTGTCGATCTAGGGCTTTTGGTCCGTCGCCCCGAAGGTGGACTAACCATTGCCAACCCTATTTACCGCGAGGTTTTACCGAGAGTCCTGGCCAGTGGCCCTCAAGATAGCCTGCCTGTGATTCAGCCCAGTTGGCTGACGCCTGAAGGGCAACTCAACACAGAGCAACTGCTCCAAGCTTTCCTCGACTTTTGGCGGCAGCATGGTGAGCCCCTACTCAAAAGTGCGCCTTATGCTGAAGTTGCACCTCACATTGTCTTAATGGCCTTTCTTCATCGCGTTGCCAATGGCGGCGGCAACTTGGAGCGAGAGTATGCCATTGGCACGGGCCGAATGGACCTTTGTCTGCGTTATGGCGATGTCACCTTGGGGATTGAGCTAAAAGTGTGGCGCGATACCAAGCCTGACCCCCTTAGACAAGGTCTCGGACAATTGGATTCATACCTCGCGGGATTAGGCCAGTCGCAGGGTTGGCTGATCATTTTTGATCAACGCAGCAAACAGCCATCAATTTCAGAGCGAACAACAACAGTATTAGACACAACTCCTCAGGGACGGGCAGTGCAAGTCATTCGTGCTTAAAGCTCTTCAAGCAAACTCAGCTTATCTAACATGAGCATCTGCGTGAGCATGTTAAGTAGTGACATGTTGGAAGCATCCATGATGCATTCGGCACGGCAGAGCCGTGAAAGTCATAGGGAGTAGGGCTATCACCTGACTCCCTATGACGTTTTACTAATCCTCCAATTCATGTTTTCCGCTCAGTCTAGAACCGACGGCATTACCCGAGCGGCTCCAATTTCAATGCTCACTTCTGAGCAACGCCGCGAAGCTGAACTCACTCAATTGCGCAAACACATCAGTCATTTGCTGAGTCACTTTGACGGTCACGATATTGCCCTTGAATTGCAGCGCCTCCATAACGCTCAGCCCGAGGAGCATCGCGATGGCTACCGCATGGAAATTGCCATGCTTTCTCGGTCCTATCAAATGGGCGGCTACGACCCCAGTTTTTAGCTGAATCACTTCAAGGAGATTAAGGCCCATGCAGACAACTACCGAAATTACCAAGATCGAAGCCACCGTCACGGCCTTCGGACGTATCCAGACCAGCCGTTACAGTAATGAGCAGGTCCAATCTGTTCTATTCGAGCGCTGGGACCGCCATGATGACAGCCGCAAGGTTTGGAAGACCTTCAGCGTTCCAGAGGCCCGACAGTTCCGTAAGAATCAGCCTGTACTGCTAACACCAATTTGGCGCAACAACCGCCAAAGCTGGAGCGTAGAGCGTCTAGAAGACTCTAACGACAGTTATTCTTCAAGCCATTCCACTCAATCCCAGTATTCAGAGCAACCTGAACCAGAGCGAATTAGTCCTGCAGCTTTCGGTGGCTCACCGGGCGTAATCTACCCGCATTCTCAGCCTGCATCAGTTCAAGTTCAAACTCATTCACTGAGCCCTGGCCAAACAAAAGAGATCAGCACCTGGCTTGCTCACCAAGCAGACCTTTATGCCTGCTGCTTCAGCGAAGCCAAACGTGCTCTGAGCCTACAAGAGCCTCAGGAAGAGACGGTGCGAGCCTGTGCCTCTAGCTTATTCATCAGCGCCAACCGCAAATTCCGCTTGGAAGCATAGCCAAGTAAAAGCCCTACTGACATCGCGCCAGCAGGGCTTTGGTCACAAACGTTTACTGTCTATCAAGCGGCTAAGCGCCGCAAAGGAATGAGGAATTTGGACCTTAACCATGACCTACATTTTGAGCGATGCTCCAGCTGCCCAGCTAACCTATCACCGCATCGCTGTAACGCCGAGCAGCAGCAGCCCTGCCGAACTACTGAGCGCTGCTCTAAACATCAGCAACCGCAAAGCTCGCAGCCTATTTGAGCAAGTTGCCGCAGGGCTGGAAAATCCCCTTAGCGCCCTTCGCAACTGCGAAATCGAACAGCTTACCCATGCAGGATTAACTGAGAAACAAGCCATTCGTACCCATGCCCTCATCGAACTGGGCCGTCGGATTTATAGCAGCTCCAATTCAGACAGCCTGCCCATTGAAAGCCCCGACGCTGCTGCGGCTTACCTGACCTATGACCTGGCCTATAAGCCCCAAGAACACTTTGCCGTCTTAGTGATGAACATCAAGAATCAGGTGATCGGCAAGAAAGTCATCGCGATTGGCTCCTCTACAGAAACGATCGCTTCACCTAAAGAGGTTTTCCAAATCGCAGTACGTATGGGAGGCGATCGCATTATCGCTGCCCATAATCACCCCAGCGGTTCAACGGAGCCAAGCCCCCAAGATATTCAAATCACTGACCTCC
>CALLAT010000090.1 GCA_938002085.1 uncultured Pseudanabaenaceae cyanobacterium | reverse complement strand
GTGATTTGCTGGAGGAAGAACAACATCATTGAGAAGCACAAACCAATGCAGGCGGGGATTCTTGAGGCTGCCCTTGAGTTGGATGAAGGAACTTGATCGTCGCACAAACATCAAACTTTTCTCTCCCTCTCTCCTGTTTTTTTAAAATACAAAACACAAAAGAGAGAAAACATGAGTCTCACCCAAGAAGAGATTGTTCGCACTATGAGCCGAAACATGCACCAGCAAGAGGAGATCACCGAGGTAAGCGTGGAAGAAGATCACGATGATGACTTTCAGGACGTCAAAGAGATGGTGGCGAGGGCTGGCTTTCAAGTTCAGGCCAGTGGATACCAAAAAGCCAACCGTGGGGCCAACATCATAACGCTGACTCTGAGTGGGAGCAGTGAGAGACCAGAGTGTCCATTTAACCAAGATGCTGTCGCCCAGCACAAGGTTGACAAGATTCAAGTCTCGCGTGCCAAGGGATTCATTCAATTGCAGTGCTCATGCTCCAATCTGAGTGGGCCAAACGTGTCGCAAGCAAGCCTGGCCCACCTGATTGAGAAGAGCGGAGTCAAGAATCACGCAGATCTGGCCCTCTACATTGCGCCCGAGGCAAAGCAAGTGGTCGCCTTTGACATTGAGGGGGACGCACGCGTATTCCAGAGCCAGCTGGGCACGTGGCTCAAGCAATCCAAGCCCATGGGAGCCTACCAAGCCCTGAGGCGCACCCTGGTGAACCACATTGATAGCATCATTGCCAATACCAGGAGCAGGTCTCGCATGTGGCCAACTGGCAAGAGTCCCGTCAAGAGTGCCGCCGAAAAGTGGATAAGGAGCCTCCAGAGAGCCATTCAAGACACGGGCAAAACGCTGTGGATGCAGCATTTTGGGGCGCAGTTCACAAGCCTTCTGCTGGTCCGCAAGGAGGTGTGGGAGTCGCACTTTAAAGGCTTTCTGCCGCTGCGCAATGCCCTGGTAGAGTTCAAGACTGATGCCAGCGAGGAGCCCATTGTCGTGCATCAGTACTCTTGGCATCAGTATGTGCGCAGCGAGTATCAGTGCGACGTCATCTGGAGGCCAGAGGCGAGATCCGAGCTGCTCGTGAGTGCCATGGCGCAATGGTGGACCACAGACCAGGTGCTGCCCTGGCTCCAAGCGGTGGCCTATGCGTTGTCCAGGAGCGCGTGCATGGAAAAGTTCTTTGTCATCCAGGCCCTCCCATCCACGGCCAAGAGTACCTTCTTTTCGCTCCTCAAGTGCATTTTTGGAGACAGCAACGTCTTTATTCACCCCAGGACGGAGCTGATCACGCAAAAGGCTGGCGCGCGCACATTTAACAACGGAGGACAGGGCCACGACAGCGCCTGCATTAGCATGTACGACAAGGCCATCGTGCAGTTCAATGAGCCAGACCAGGGCAGTCTCTTTCGACAGGGCCTGCTCAAGAAGCTCTCTGGAGACGATCAGGCCGGACGCAGAGCCTATTCTGCCAACACGCAGAGCTACAATCGCTGCTTTACCATGTTTATTCTCTGCAACGCTGCGCCCCTTCCAGAGGACCCTGGTGACGATGCCTTGCGGCGCAGGATGAATTTCCTCACCTCCAATCGCGTCTTTTATGGCAGCGAGGAGAAGAAGCAAAAGCTGCTCTCTATGATGAGCGATGCAGAGGTCAAAAGCACCGCTCTCATTCCTGCAGACCCTGGAGTGATCAAGCGGCTCAAGGAGGACGGCGATGCGCACTCTTACCTGGTGCTGCTGCTGGCCTGCGCGTGGAAGATCCTCATTCAGGAGCAGCAAAAGACGTTCCTAGAGTCTCCCCAAGCCGCGCAATTGAGAAAAGATTACTGGAGCGCCGCAGTTCCCGATGAGGATATGGTCTCGAGATTCCTTGAGGATAGCGTTGAACTCACCAGCAGCCCGATGGCCCATATTCCCCATGCCACTCTCTTCAGAGTTTATTGTGCATGGTTCAATAAGCAGCTTGAACAGCGAGGACCATTCATGCAGGAGGACACGTGCGTCACCACGCAAAAGGCATTCATCAAGAGGGTTCTGGCCCACTTTGAATACGCCAAGCCTGCGCCAAGAAGCATGCAGCGAAGTGCACCCTCGCGTCCTGGACTCAACACGCATCAAACGCAATGGACAAAGAAAGTAAGAGGGCTCATCCACCTCCGATTTACGCAATCCCCTCTCGTTCTTTTCAACTCCTGGGAACGGGTAGAACTCTTTCAATGGCACTTGATTGTGCAAAGACTCGGTCTCAGCAACGACCATAAGCTAGCAGTTGCACGCTATTTGGACCACAAAGTGAGCGATTGAAAAAAATCCAAAATTTCTCGAGTCACACATTCACACGGATCACATGGATTCCAGGGAGAGCTCTATAGAAAAAGGGCATTTCTGTAACTATTTCAGTATATACTATTCTCTAAGAGAGGTTAAAATCATGATGTGAATAAGGGATTAGGTGAATAGATTTCGAGTCACACAGTCACACGAGTCACACACCATTTAGTGAGAAATTTGAGGAAAAAGTAGCAATTCTGAAAGACTTTCAGAAATGGCCATTTTCTAGGGAAGTCTCTCTGAAACTCGTGTGAATCGTGTGATCGCTCAGTGGTGATCAACTCGGCAAAGCCAGAGGAAAAGGTCGACACGTTCGGCGCTGCTGTGTGTGGCGTTACTCTGGAGCTTGGCGCTCTCCTTGCTTCCTGCGTATGGATCGGCACGCAAGTGAGTCTGGAGCAATCCGCGAGACTGGCATCGGCAGTGTTCAAATCTGACGGTCATACCCCAGTGTATGCCTTTTGCTCGTTTCCCTACGTCGAGCAAGTTCGATTTGCTGAGCTGGCGAAGCAGATTTTGGGCGAGGAATATGAGGACGCCTCGTGGCTGCTGTACGGACGACCGCGGGCTCTTGCTGAGCTCATTACCACTCGAGTGGGCTCGAACGTGCCCCCAGACCAAGTTATTGCCAAAGTCTGTGGAAGGAGTCGTATCGTCGACGAGATTCGACGCGTTTTGGATAGTGCGTTTGGCGTGACCGACTTGCTGGATTTGTGGTTGGCATCTATCTAGTGGGATGCGAACCACGATATCGATAGGGACGGAGAGCGTTTTGTCCCGGAGCGGTGGGGAGGAACGCTTGCTTTCACATCGCAATTCGTTCAAACTCAGAGCTGGGAGCGGCCATTGACGACGGGGGGCAGCTTGATTCGCGGCGATGATCGCCCGCAACTCGCCTTTGAGCACATTCTCGACGAGCCTGTCCTGGTTGACGCCATCGTGAGCTATCTTGAGAGCCTTGGAGGGGATTCGCCTTTCTCGCGGCTTCTCAAACACGCAGTTGTGAAATGCTGCAACTCTCAACCGGAGCCGTCGATCCGAGGCCAGCTGTTGGACGTTGTCGTGCTGTGCAAGTTAGTCAGTCTGCAGGGCGACACGCCCTTGTCGAACTGGCTGCCGCTGCCAGAGGGCACCGCACAGGAGGCTCGCAGTGCAACATTCAACGTGACCAAGATCGTGTCAGGCAAAGGCGTGCTGAATCACTGGCTCAAGGCGGTGTTTGCGGCGCCCGAGGAGGACTTTGTGCCTGGGGTGAAGGCGAGGAACGTGTGCTTGCGGCCGGAGACTGCTGCGGGGGCTGATGGCGCGTTCGCTGCGTTCCATGGGGACAGCGTCGTGATTGTGACCGTGGCGTGCGCCTGGTACTCAAAGGGAGTGACCAGGAGAAAGTGGGAGGATCAGGCGAAGCGAAGCTCTGTGCTCTTCAACCAGTTTTGCTCGAAGGCGAGTGTTTCAACGGCAGCGAAGAACTGCAAGGAGCGAAGCGAAACCCTTCGGGCCTTGCTCAACGCGAATGCCCACACAAACCTTCGAGTTCTTGTGGAGCTGCCTCGGCGACAGGGAGAAGTACCAGCAGAGAACGCCTGGCGCGGCGCCGTTGTGGTTGACGAGCGTAACGTTGGACAAGTGCTTGATCCGCAGTTGGTTTAGTCGCCGAAGAAGAAGACGAAGAAGAAGAAGAGGAGAAAGAAGAATTAACGCTAGCTGTGGTTTCTCAGTGACGCAGTCTTCCCTGAGTCTCTTTCACGAGGAGACGCGTTATGATCACTGCTCGGTCAGCTGCACGGTGACGCTGTGCTGAATGAACTTTGGAGGCAGATAATGAGATCGAGAAGCACACTTGTAGCGTAGAAAGGGGTCCTGCAAGATGGTAAAGGGAGCGTCGGGGAGGGAGTCCAGGTTGATGCTGAGAGTTCCTCCGATGCCAGCGGCCCCTCGAGCGGTAGCCGTCAGGGGGTGATGTCAGAGTGCCAGCGGCAAAGACTGCTTAGTCGTCACCTTGGAGGAGATCGACTGGGTGTCAGGCGCGCGGAGCTAGCAAAAGGGCCCCGAGGGCGTGGCTGAGAGGCCCGGGTCGCTCCGGATGGCACATGAGATGAACATGTTTGCCACGGAGGTGGATGCCAGAGACTCTGAGAGAAGCCCAGGGCGCCATCGAACGCCCGTCAAGCTGGCCACGTTCCAGGTCGAGAGATCCTGGTTGAGAGCGCTGCTGTCCTCAAGCAACCTGATGACGGTCTCCGAGGCGGAGACGTCCCAGCTCGCCAGCTCCTTGTTGAATGAGGCGCGCCAGCAAACATGCCACTCACATTGGAGACGGTGGAGGTGTTCCAGGAGGCGAGCGGCCAGGAAGAAGCGCATGTTGGTGACGGCTGAGGTGTCCCATGGGGAGAGATGACACATGTTTGTTCGGCTGGTGACACCGCACAGATGAGACGATAGAGAATGGTGGCAAAGGTGTCGATGGCCACAAACTCGTCCACGGCGGTCAGCAGAGCGGTCCTGTTCAGGAAGCAAGGCCAAGCACAGGGATGGCAAGA
>CALLAT010000089.1 GCA_938002085.1 uncultured Pseudanabaenaceae cyanobacterium | reverse complement strand
TTTTCGAAAATATTTCTTGAAAAGAGAGGATTAAGACTCCATGAGACGATTGTTCGCTTTGGCGCTAGCAGTTTGTCTGTGGTTTAGTTTTGCACCCACGGCTTCTGCCGATGTCGCTGGACTGACCCCCTGCAGCGAATCTCCCCGCTTTGTCCAGCGCGCTCAAGGCGCTACGACTGACCAAGCAAAGGCTCGCTTTGAACGCTATTCCCAAGCCGTCTGCGGCGAAGATGGCCTGCCCCATTTGATCGTTGATGGTCGTCTTGACCATGCTGGCGATTTCATCATTCCTGGCTTGATGTTCCTATACATCGCTGGCTGGATTGGTTGGGCTGGTCGTTCTTACATCATTGGTGGTCGTTCTAAAAAGAACCCTGCTGAAGATGAGATTGTCATCGATATCCCCCGCGCAATTGCTTGCTCCTTAGGAGCTGCGCTATGGCCTGTGGCGGCTTTTGGTGAGTTTGCTAGCGGTAAGCTGCTGGCTGATGAGAAGGAAATTACTGTTTCCCCTCGCTAGTTTCACCTTGCTGTTGGTCTTGCGATCTAATTTGATTTAGGAGCTTTTGCTATGATTCGCTATCTCTCTACTGCACCTGTGGTTTTGACCATCTGGATGTTCATCACTGCTGGTATCTTGATCGAGTTCAACCGTTTCTTCCCTGACTTGCTTTTCCACCCTTTATAAAGTTGGAAATTTGGGTTAAGTCCCCAAGTTTTGGATTGAAATAAGATCTGAAAAGCCCACTCCTTCGTCTAGAAGGAGTGGGCTTTTTTCGGGCTTGGTCTCGCTCTTCACTCATGCTGACTAGCTTGCTGGGCTGAGCCTAGAGGAGAAAGAAACCCCCAGCCCTAGGAAGCGGTGCTTGCCAAGGGAGTCTCAACTTTTTCCCCTGGAGACTGCTCAAAGAGCGCTGCCTTAAACTGCTCTACCGCGCTGTTCAAGTCATCATTGATGATTTGTAAGTCAAATTCATCTGCCGCATCAATTTCAACGCTGGCTTTGGCCAAACGCTTTTGGATGGCAGATTCTTCATCTTGCCCTCGCTGGCGAATGCGCTTCTCTAACTCTTCTAGGGAGGGAGGCAGGACAAAGATTTGAAAAGCCTCTGGGAATGTTTTCCTGACTTGCCGGGCTCCTTCTAATTCAATCTCAAGAATGACCAGTTTGCCTTGGTCTACTTGGTCTTGCACGGGCTGACGGGGAGTGCCGTAGCAATTGCCGGCAAATTCAGCCCACTCTAGTAGGTCATTGCGTTTCACCAAGTCTTGGAAGCCAGTTGCATCCATAAAGTAGTAATGTTCGCCTTCCACTTCTCCAGCTCGAGGGCTGCGAGTTGTTGCTGAAATCGACAGGTAAATTTCGGGGTGATCTGCCAAAACAGACCGCAGTAACGTGCCTTTTCCTACGCCACTGGGCCCTGTAAATACCACCACGCGTCCACTCATTGCCAAGATCCGATATCCCCACCATCTAAATCAATAGGGTTAATGATCTAATGTTTGGGAGAGCTTGACAAGCTGGCAGTGACTCCAAGGCTAGCCCAGTCGGCTAGCTTGCTTTGACATTGTTCGTTTCTTGGAGCTCCTTGTGGCTCACAAAGCGATTGGCCACCGTCTCTGGTTGAATTGCTGACAGAATTGCATGGCCCGAATCTGTCACAATTACGGCCCTGGTCCTTCGACCGTAGGTCGCATCAATAAGCTGACCCCGTTCCCTCGCATCATTGATGATGCGTTTGATGGGGGCTGATTCTGGGCTGACAATAGCAATGACACGGTTCGCAGAAACGATATTTCCAAAACCGATGTTGATTAGCTTGATGTCCATTAGACCCAGCTCTCCAAGAGAAAGCATTAAGAAAATCTGTACCTTTATAATAATAGCCTTGTATTGACGCTAACAATATCCAAAACCGTTTTGCATTGATTTGAGTTTGCTGTGAGAGAGGCCTGAAATAAGCTTTCTATGGGCAAAAATGCTCATTTCTACTGGTCATCTGACTCCTGGCTAAGTGCTGTATTAGCTGAAGAGAATTGAAGGTTGCCTTGGTCTGGATCCATGGGGCTGACTTTCCCCTGACAAGCGCCTTTGAGCTGACCTCTCCTCGCTCTTAAGGATGGGGAGAAACAGGTTAGACTGACGACGGCAGGCCGCAATTATGAAGATAATCACGAGCTGCTGCGGCCTGAGCTGAGAAAAAGTTGTATTTCTATACAAAGTTTTGTAAAGTTCGCCAATTTTGACCCTTTTAGGGCGACTCTTCGCCTTGCTGCTGCCGTGCAACCTTTCGATTTCACGACCCAAGCTGCCGTTTGCGCGGAGCTCCAGGATGATTTTTTGCCTGCTCGCCTTGAGAAGGTCTATCAGCGCGATCGCCACACGCTCTGTTTGGGACTCCGAACTTTCCAAGGCCGCAGCTGGCTAACGATCTCTTGGCATCCCCAGGCGGGACGCATTCACCTCAGCGCGCCACCGCCGAAGGAGCCCGACACCTTTGCCTTCAGTCAGCAGATCCAAAGCCAGATCAAAGGCTTGGCCCTGAGCAAGATTGTGCCTATGTCTCCCTGGGAGCGGGTGCTGGATTTGCAGTTCGCACCTCGGCCCGGTGAAGAAGCGCTCTGGCACCTTTATGTAGAGGTGATGGGAAAGTACAGCAATGTCTTGCTCGTCAATGCGGATAATCAGGTGATTACGGCGGCTCGTCAGGTGGGGGGGAAGCAGTCGCGCATTCGGGAAATTCAGACGGGCCAGCCTTATAATCTGCCGCCCAGTCTTCAAGAGCGTCAGCCCCGTAAAGATGAGTCCTTTGAGGATTGGCAGGCCCAGGTCGGTCTGGTGCCGGGTGCGATCGCGAAGAACCTGCGCATTAGCTATCGCGGTCTCAGCTCTTGCTTGAGCCATGCTATGGCTGTCGAAGCGGGTTTAGATCCAAAGCGCTCTAGTGATGACTTGAGTCCTGAGGATTGGCAACGGCTATTCAAGGCTTGGCACCATTGGCTCGCCACTTTGAAAAGTGGGGAATTTCAGCCGGGCTGGACTGAGGATGGATATACCGTGATGGGCTGGGGAGCAGTCCGCCCAGCTGAGACGGTGCAAAAACTCTTGGATGACTATTATCAGGACCAGCGCGATCGCCAGCTCTTCGGCCAAATTCAACATCAGCTACGCCAAAAGCTCAAAGGTTTGTTGAAAAAGCTGCACCGTAAGGGCCAAGGGTTTGAGCAGCGGTTGGACCAATCTGCCGAAGCCGACCAGTACCGCATCCAAGCAGATCTACTCATGGCCCATCTCCATGATTGGAAGCCGGGCATGAAACAGATGGAAGTGGTGGACTTTGAAACAGGGGAGCCCGTTGTTATTGCCATCAACCCTGAAAAAAATGCGGTGCAGAACGCCCAAAAAATCTACAAGAAGCACCAAAAGCTTAAGCGAGCCCGTTTAGCTGTGGAGCCCCTATTAGCGGAGCTGAACCGAGAAGTTCACTATCTTGAGCAGGTGGAGGAAAGTCTAGATGAGCTGGGTGCCTATGACCGGGGGGCTGGTGATCCTTCGGACTTGACCGCCCTGTTAGAAATTCGCGATGAGCTTGTGCAGCAGAGCTACTTGCCTGACCCTTCCGGTCGCCCTCGCAAAGCTGTGGCAGAGTCTAAGACAGACTTCCACCGCTACGAGAGTCCTAACGGGGTCACTCTATTGGTGGGCCGCAACAATCGCCAAAACGATCAGCTCAGCTTTCGCATGGCAAATGACTATGACCTCTGGCTCCACACCCAGGAAATTCCGGGAAGCCATGCTCTGTTGCGGTTAGAGCCTGGTCAGCCGGTTGACCCTAAGGATTTGCAATGGGCGGCGGATATGGCTGCGCTTCACAGTCGAGCCCGGCAAAGCGAGCAGGTGCCGGTGATTTACACCCAGCCTCGCCATGTTTATAAACCTAAGGGAGCCCAGCCTGGCATGGTGATTTATAAGAAAGAGCAGGTGATTTGGGGACAGCCCCAGCGTGCCAAGGCTTTGTTGGAGGGGGAGGCGATCGCTTAAAGAGCTGTCTCAGAATTCCTTCGACCCATATCTGGCAAGCTTTTGATGCCGCCTTTGGCAAAAGGCTAAGGCAGCAAGAACCCGGTGCAAGATCCAATCTTTTGTAAAAACGTCAGTAAAGTTTCGTAACGAGAACAACAGAAATTCGGTTACAATTTGTCTGCAACGGAAGCAACGGATACAAAAGTTCGCGCGTTTGGGAATACGCCTGACTTCCTCTAGTAGAGATTGCATCCTTAATTTTTCCGTAGGTCAGCCTTGCCGGGTTGGCCTTTTGCGTTTTAAAGCAGGTTGGAAAGTCTACGGGCTTGCTCTGTTTGAACAAATACCCTTGTCTTGAACAATATTCAAGCGCTGTCAACCTTACAATGACATGTAGGACTACCTGCCGTTTCCGCTGCCTGACCTATGACCGCTCCCAGCGATGTACAACTAAAGCCCACCGAGGAAGAGGAAGCTAAATCCCTCGCCAGGGTTCGGGAAGAGTTGGGATGGGATGATGCTCCAGATGACGTGGAAATGTCTCTGTTTGACCATCTAGATGAGCTGCGCTGGCGCATCTTTTATTCTCTGCTTTCCGTTTTAGGCGGCATCATCATTTGCTTTGGTTTTGTTAAGCCCCTTGTGCAGTTTCTGGAAGGACCGGCTAATGGCGTGACTTTCCTGCAACTCTCTCCAGGTGAGTATTTCTTCGTTTCTCTCAAGGTGGCGGCTTACAGCGGCATGGTGATTGCCAGCCCGCTGGTGCTTTACCAAATCATGCAGTTTGTTCTGCCAGGGCTGACTCGAAGGGAGCGGCGCTTCCTGGCTCCCATTGTCTTGGGGTCTACCGTTCTGTTTGCGACAGGTCTTGCTTTTGCTTATCTGGCTTTGATTCCCGCAGCGCTCAACTTTTTCATGAGCTATGGCGCTGAGGTGGTGGAGCAGATGTGGTCAATTGATAAATACTTCGAGTTTGTGCTGCTGCTGATGTTCAGTACGGGGCTGGCGTTTCAGATTCCCATTATTCAG
>CALLAT010000088.1 GCA_938002085.1 uncultured Pseudanabaenaceae cyanobacterium | reverse complement strand
TAAATGAAGACTGTGTTTAGTTTCGCACTGGCGTAACAAAAAAGGAGCGTTCATGGCCCAAGTAATCCTAGGCGAAGGCGAAGGCGTAGAGTCCGGCCTGCGTCGTTTCAAGCGTAAGGTTTCTCAAGCAGGAATCTTCCCTGACATGCGGAAGAATCGCTACTTCGAGACACCCATCGAAAAGCGTAAGCGTAAAGCCATTGCACGCCGTAAGCAGCGTCGTAAGAATTTCCGCAGCTAGTGATCTGAGCTGAGTTTAATCGTTTCAAGCGAGTTCTCTCAGTCACAGCCATTAGAAGTCGAGCCGGGGTTAGCCATGGAGCTAGCCCCGGCTTTGCTTTGGTCATAGCCCCGGCTTTGCATTAGCTATGGCCCAACTCAGATTTTTTAAGCTATCCCGCTGGGAGCTTACGCGCCTGCTGACAAACCTCAGCTTGCGATAACAAAGCTGACGACATTGCTCCATCTTCTTGAACAGGGTGGCGCAGTACTAAGACAATCCGACCATTCGCATCACGCTGGAACGCGATCGCTTCTTGACGAGGATCTAGCCCAGTCGAGCCCAGAGCATTCTCTCCAGACTCCAGAGACATCCGCTGAGGTGATGCAGCGATCGCCTTACTCCGCGATCGCCCATCCCGCCACAACGGCTGACTCTCCAGCGAATGCCACACGCCCAAGGGCAATCCGCCCCGCCCCGAGACAATAAACTCCTGCTCCTCCTCGGGATTACAAGCCGCAATAATCCGCTCATCATCAGACTCCAGCAAGGTCTTGGGCAATACCGAGTCCAGCTGCGTCGATTTAACCTGAGCCTGGTTCAACTGCACCTGTCCACTAAAGTCCTTGCCCAAAGCCGACGAAGCCGTGATTTGACTATCCACAGACTGCAACAGCAGGCGACTGGAAATATCAATCGTTCCGCCCAGACCCCGCTCCGCATTCGCCGTCACCCGACTGTTGCCCAACAGCAACAGTCGGCTCGTATCAAGCTCAATGTTGCCTCCGTCTCCTATCCCCGTCGCCGTCGCCGTAATATCGCTGCTATTGCGCAACAGCAAAATATCATCCGCTTGAACCGAGATATTGCCGCCCTCCCCAGCATTGGAGGTCGCGAGTAAACGGGCTCCATCCTGAACAATCAGCAGCGGAGTCGAAATGCTCAGACTCCCAGCGGGAAAAGTACTGTAACTTGTTGCCGAGAACTGGGTGGGTTGAAAGTCTCCCACCCCTGTCAAAACGACAGACTCCTCAGCCTCAATACTCACATTTCCGCCAGGTCCACCCACCGGAATAAAGGCAATGGGTAGATCAACTCCGCCAGTGCTAGTGATCTGCGCCCCTGAGGAGGCTGAGAGACTCCGACTCGAAATCATCACATCCCCAGGAATCCCCGTACTGCCAATACTGGAAGAAAAAATCGCAGTGGGACTCACAGTATTAGGCAATGGGTCAGACAGGGTCAGATCTCCAGCCCGAATTTTGACATTGCCACCCGGCGCTGGCGAAAACGTGGACGTGTTGAGAAAAGCACTCTGGGTAATGTCAAAACGATCAGTCTCAATCGTCAAGCTACCGGCCTCCCCCAGAAAATAAGCAGAAGTCGCGATCGCCGAAGCACTATGATCTAGGGTCTGAGAAACCTGCAACTGAATATCTCCCCCCTTGCCAAATCCAAAGGTCGGAGCCCAAATCACCGCGCCTTCACGCAAACGAAACTCGGGAACCGTCACCAGAACCGCCCCAGAGTCCCCCCTATGATTTCCCCCCGTCACCACCCCCGTGAGGCGATCGCGAGATGCCAGGCTCGACTGCCCCGCCAAAGCCCCCAAAACCAAAGTCTGCTCTAAATTCGCATAGCCGGTCCCGGTTAATTCAATCGTTTCATCCACATTAAGAACAATCGATCCACCCGGCCCACTGGACAGGGCACTCGATGCCAACAAAGAGCGCTCTTCCAAGCTAAAAGACCTCGCCTTCACAGCGATCCCCTGGGCTGTCGTTGGCCCCAGATTATCAGCCAAAATCAGGCTTTGGTCATTGAGCGTGATGCGATCGCCCAGAAGCCGAACGCCATTGTCGCCCTCCCCACTTGTCGTTAAGCGCGCCCCCTGTCCCAGGCGAATCTCGCCACCAGAGGCGATCGCGGCCTCCCCATCATTCGTCAACATGGATGGAGCTAAAGCAGAGGCTTCTAGAGCAACCGTCCCCTCGGTCAAGGCCACCAGAGACAACAATCCCCCCGCTGCCGTCAACCGGCCCTGGTCCAGCTCAATCTCACCCGCCACCAAACTTAAGCGGCTGCCCGGCATCACCGCTAATCCCACAGCATTCCCCAACCCATCGTCTCCCCCCTGGGCCTGAACCAAGATGCTGCCAGCCTCAGCTCCTAGCTGTAGCCCCACGGGTATTCCCAAACTCAACAATGGCTCTGCGACAGCCTGGGTGGGAAACGAGAATCCATCCTCAAACTGAACCTGCTCCGCCGTCGTCGCAACAAAATCTCCCCCTAACTGCAGCTGAGCATTGGGGCCAAAGATAATCCCCTGGGGATTCAGCAAGTACAGGCTAGCATTGGCTGTGATGGAGCCATCAATGGTAGAGATTCCAGCTCCAGTCACACGGCTGAAGATCGTTTCAACCCCCGAGCCATGATTAAACTCAACGGCCCCTCCCGTAGGAACCGAAAATTGCTCAAAACTATGGAAAAGATTTGGGCCAGCAACCTGGCCCCCTGTCACTAGAAAGCGGTTTCCATCAACCGGATCAACCGCCGTCGAGAGACTGCCATCGGTCGTGACTTGGGCGATCGCAGGGAGCGCAGCTGTGGAGCCTAGCCCAGCCAGCCAGAGGCTCCCAAAAATAATATTTTTAATGGTAGAAGGCAGGTGATTCACCTAGCAACCCACGAGACTCAGTACTATTTGTATTCCCAAGACAAACGTTACAGTTCTCGCAGATTTGACCCAATAAATAGCGCATTAGCCGTTTTTTTGTAGGTTTTGCAGGGGAAATACCGAGCATTACCCATAGAGATCAGTCGATCAAAAATATAGACCAATCAAATTACAATCCTTAGCCTGCATAAAATTACGCAAATCACGACGGCAGCTCTGCACAATGGTCCGGCTCCGATGAAAGATCTTGCTCCCTGAGCAACTCCAGCTGATGGTCTCCATTCCACCGCCAAGCCGTTGCTTCTTGCAGCATTGGCATCGTCTGCCTAGCCAATCGGGCTTCTTCTCCGTGACCAACAGACAGATTATGGGCCAACTCTTCCAAGCCCACAGCTCGGGAGTCAACCCATAGCGATCGCCCTGGCAAGACCTGCCTTGCTGAGTCTGACAATCCGCCGCGTCCTGCCAATCGCAGAGTGGCATCACTATCTCGACAGCCCAGAAACTGGGGCACGGCTAATCCTGCCTCTGCTCGAATAACAGCCTCAACCTGAAACTGCAGATCTTGAGTTGACTCATCCTGGGCACTGGGGCTCTGGGGACGAACGATGGCGATCGCTGGGGCTAAAATCTCACGGGAGATGAGCTTGGGTACAGCAGCGGGGCCAGAACCAGGGCCAGAACCAGGGCCAGGCGAAATCACAACGGGTCGCCCTCGAGCCGACTTGGGGCGTTGAGGCTCTGGCTTAGCAGTTGGCCAAGAAGAGGAGGGCCCAGGCAAGGGCGCTTGAGACCCTGGCTCAGAAGTGGGTCCAGCAGGAGGGGAACTCTCGGGCAAGGGCCCAGAGGGTGGCTCAGGCAACTGGGGATCAATCGGTGGATCAGTCGGGGGCTCAGGCAGCTGGGGATCGTTGGGTTCGCCAATGGGAGGCTCGGGCAGATCAACGGGAAGCGTTGGGCTATCGGGCAAAATCTCAATCGCAACAATCCCGACCAAGTCATTTCCTGGGGTCAGGCGATCGCTGGGTTGCAGCCCATTAATCGTTTTTGCTTTGAGCGAAATCACCCCAAAACCGCCTCCCCTGGGCTGAGCCGTAATGTCGCTGTTGTCCGTCGCAATAATGCGCCCGGCAGCAATGCTGATGGGGCCGCCATCGCCATTGGCAGAGTTTTTCACATCTGTGCTCAGACGCACGCCATTTTCCAACAGGACATTCTCAGCAGTGATGTCAATTTGACCTGGAAACGCACCGGCATTCTCAGCATTAGCTTGAACTTGAACTTGATTGCTCAGGGTCAAGTCTCCCGTGGCGATCGCAATCCGACCTGCTTGGCCCTGCCCCGAAGCTGCAACGCTAGCCCTGAGCAATGAAGCGACCCCCGAGACCTTATCCCCCTCAATCGTGACGGAATCCTTGGCCTCAATCACAATGTCCCCAGCATCTCCCTGACCCTGGACTTCGCTCAGCAGCAGGCCTGTTGCCAGGGTGAGCCGTTCAGTTTGAATGGCCAATTGCCCCCCATCACCCCGAGCTGTTATGCGAGTATTGCCTGTCTCAATAGTGCTGTTGTCGGCAAGACGCAAGTCACTGGCCTCAATCGACACTGAACCGGCATCCCCTTCACCATCGGTCACCGTGCGAAGACGCGCATTGTTCTCTAAGCTCAGATTCTGACTGCTCAAAATAATATTGCCCGCCCTGCCTCGACCGGCTAGACGAGTCACCAATTCACTCCGAGCGCGATCGCCCGCCAGCTGAATACGATTGGATTGTCCTGGCGGCAAAGGATTTCTGGCCAGCAACGTGATATCGCCACCCCGCCCGACTCCCTTCATTTGGGCATCCAGCAAAGTATCAACGAGGTCAATCTCCCCAGCCTGGAGCAAAATATTCCCCGCATCCCCCTGGCTGCGATCATCACTCTGAGTCAGGATGCGAGACTCATTAGTGGCTGAGCTACGCAACTGAATACTGTTCTGGGCTTGAAGCTGAATATCACCGCCCCTGCCCTCGCCTAGATTACTGGCCTGCAAACGCGTCCCCGTGAGCAAGATATCGCGAGCTTCGAGGCGAATATCGCCACTGTTACCCATGCCCCTAGCCCCGTTGAACGTCGAGATCGCCCCATCAGTCACCGTCAAACGGCCTCCACTAACGAGCGTGACATCACCGCTATCCCCCAAAGTTTCGGGCCCTACAAAAGCCTGAATCTCCGTCAGATGAAGATTTCCCTCGGCCTTAATGCTCACCGCCCCCGCATTTCCCACCGGGGCGGTAGAGCGACTATCAATGGTGCCTCCCACAGAGACATCTCCCGCAGCCTTAAGGGCCACCGAGCCCGCATCCCCTCCCTCCCCCAGGGTTTTAATGCCCTGGGCAACTTGCAGATTTCCGCCCGCAGACAGCCCAATGGACTCAGTGGCACTGAGATTCAGCAAGGAAACATCCCCCTTGGCCTCAACCGAAATCCCAGGAGCAATCAGACGGTTCTGTTGAATCTGGCCTTCGCTAGTGAGCTGAATCGAACCGTTGCTACTGCGCAGGTCCCCAGCACCAGAAATCTGGCCTGCAGAAATCGCGATCTCACCGCCAGTATTCGTCAAATTGCTGCGATTCTCGATGTGGCTAGCAGCAGAGATATTGCCGAGCCCCACCGGGCTGGAAATGCTCAGCAGCGTTGGCTGGGTAGGAGAAACGAAGAAGCGATCGCCACTGGCAAACCCCACACTATCCGCCGTCGTCAGGGTAAAGTCTCCATTCAAGGAAAGCCTTGCCCCCGCTTCAAACACAAATCCATTGGGATTAAGCAAGAACAGATCAGCATTGCCCAGAACCGCTATTCTGCCTCCGATCTTGGAGGGAACGGTATCTGTAATACGACTAAAAATAGCTTCCACCGTCGGACTCGGCAAAAACTGAGCTGTACCGCCCGCCGGGATATTGAACGCTTGAAAACTATGGAAAAGATTTGGACCCGCCTGCTGTCCCCCAGTGATTTGGAAAACATTGCCACTGACATTCACCTGGCTATTCAAACTGCCATCGCCCACAGGCTGAGAGAGGGCAACGGACTGTAGCTGACCTATCGCCACACTAGCGAATGTCAGCATTCCCAAACAGAAGTTGTTAGAAAAAAGGCGTCCTGGCATAGCTTTTGTATGCCCAAGACTGTTGGTGTGATGGCGATCGCCTCGTAGGCAAGCGGAAACCTACAAAAACGACAAAAGATGGGTCGAACTTCTCCATAGAAGCTCGACCCATCTTTTGTCATTCACCATCGCCTAGAGCGCTCGGTTCAGATTTAGCCAACCAGATTTAACCAACCCGGTTTACCCCTTGACCTTCTCTTTCTCAGGCGAAATCTCCACAGGCTTAGGAGCCGCAGGTGCCAAGGCGTTACCGCGAATCAGACTACCAATGGTCTTAGCAGTAATCTTCAACTGCACCAGAGGATTAGCAGGAACCACCGTCTTATACAGGTAGCTGTCAAAGGTCAGCTTCTGCACATCGATGTCATCGCACATTTCCACGAAGGCTTCGCGAGCGGCATCGGAGGTGTAGAACACTTTCTGAAGAATATCCAGCACCTTGTAAGTGGCACCGTAGGTCTTATCCCACTTCTTCAGGTAGGTCTTCTTGATCTCCTTCTCCAAGGGAACGCGAGCGCCAGACTTAGACAGCTCCACGATCGCCTCAGCACACATGCGGCCAGACTTAGCCGCAAAGTAAATGCCCTCACCGGAGCACTTGGTCACATAGCCCGCAGCATCACCTACTAGGGCAACACGGCCGACAACGCGGCGAGGACGGGGATGCTCAGGAATGGGGTGAGCTTCCACCTTGATGATTTCGCCGCCTTCAATGCGGTTGGCAGCACGGGCGCGAATGCCAGCTTGCAGCTTCTTGATGTCGCGCTGGTTGACACTCATGGTGCCAGTGCCCACAGCAACGTGGTCGTACTTAGGGAAAACCCAAGCGTAGAAATCGGTGGAGACATCGTCACCGACGTACATCTCAGCGCGATCCTTGTAGTAATCCATCTTGTCTGCAGGAATGCGGATGCGCTCCTGGAAGGCGATGGCATAGTTATAGTCGCCAGCATCAATGGCCTTGGCAACGCGGGAGTTAGCGCCGTCGGCACCAATCACCATATCGACTTCAAGCGACTTAAACTCACCCTGGAGTCCTTCGCCAGAATTATCGGAATAACGCAAGACGTAAGGGTCAGTGTCATTGCTGGGGATCTCCAGCTTGCTGACGGTGCCGTTTATCAGGTGGGCACCTAGCTCAGCAGCGCGATCGCGCAAAAAGCCATCCAGAACCTCACGGCGGCACATGCCGATGTACTCGTCATCCTTCAGCGTGGAACCAATCTGCACTTCCACATTGGAAGGAGAAATCATCGTCATCTTGCGCACACGGCGATCGATGATTTCAGGGGGCAGATCAAACTCATCAACCATGCAGAGCGGAATTGCACCACCGCAGGGCTTGGCATTATCCAGCTTACGCTCGATCAAGTAGGTTTCGATACCTGCTTTAACGAGGATTTCAGCGGCGCAGGAACCTGCAGGACCGCCCCCTACAACAGCAACTCTTAGGGCCAAGACCGTTCTCCCAATTCATGGCTACAGGGTCAAATCGTATCAGCCCCCAAGGACACCGACTGACAAGGCTCCTAGGTTTATGACCGATCTGAAACTGTCCGTAATTTTTTGAAATATTTAGAAATTCTTAGTCTGCGATGGCAAACCTGTTAGCGACCATGGCCAGCCTGGCAAATCGCTTCTCATCGTTAAAATGCCAGACCCAATTCAGATAGATGCCTTAACAGCTCCACGCCAGGAAACCGACCCCCCTGTCCGCCAGAGTAGCGACCTGCAATGCGTCACCTCGCGGTGCTGCTCCATCGCACAAGCATTCAATAAAGATATTCTGATCATCTCAGTCGCATCGTGATTTGTAGCTACCGTGGTGAGACGATGCTTGCGTTGAAGCTTGGCTGCTCTGACCCAGCTCAATATTTCGGGAATGCCGGCTTTGAGACCTATCAGCAGTCCTACTATTCCCCTCCATAGCCAGGGCTATTTCTCCCCTCCAACCCTATTGATGTTCTATTTTGGTGCTCCATGGAAGTCTCTAATACTGAATTCCCCTCCTCTTCAGAGACCCTAGAGGCAACAGCCCCAACCTCTCCCGGTGATCTCCCCAATCCTGTAATCCAGGAAAATCTAAGCCAAGCCGCACCAAGCCAAGCCACCCACCCATCCATTCCTGGATTGCCCCAGGACTATCGCCTCGTTCTGCAGGCATCCACCAGTCCCATGGACCAGGTTGCTCGCTTAAAGATATTGGGAGATCGCCGTAGTACGGCATCCCTGGGCTTATTTGTAGTGCTTTTCTTTGGGTTAACCCTAACCATCCTGGCCGTTGGGGAGGCATTGCGCATTGCCTTACCAGCAGCAACAGCATTCTTGGACATGGTCATGGCCTTGACGCTCATTCTCATGCTGATCTCGCCTGTTGCGCTAGCCGCAATGCTGGGCATTTCTCTGGGCCAAGCGATTCGTCAGCCTCGCCAACGCACCAATCCAGATTTAGAGCGACGGTGGTTATTGCAACGAGGTAACCAAACCGTTGGCCAGCTGAGACTTCTACCAGAAGCTTTGCGCCTACGCTTGCTCTGGGTCAATCTTCAGGCCAATTACAGAGGTCAGGGAATTGGCTCTGCATTTGTTCGTGCTGTTCTCGAAGCCGAAAGCCAACCCTGCCGTGTCAAACTCTCCGGAGATCGCGACTCCGCCCAATGCCAATTCTTTCAAAACTGTGGCTTCCAACTCCCCCCCGAAGCCAAGCAAAATCCCGAAAGATCAATGCCCTGGAGTAAGCCAAACAACCTCTGGATGAACTATGTTCCCCACCAACATCAGCTGTAATTAATTGCCTGCGACCAGTAGATCTAGTGATCCCAAGAAGAAGTTGTATCGATCTGAAACATTGAATTTGGACAACTAATTCTCGAACGAAGAGAGGGCCGATAGGCT
Source organism: uncultured Pseudanabaenaceae cyanobacterium (assembly GCA_938002085.1). Lineage (GTDB taxonomy): Bacteria > Cyanobacteriota > Cyanobacteriia > PCC-9006 > JAAUQQ01 > JAAUQQ01. The sequence continues at coordinate 52,347 of CALLAT010000088.1, read as the reverse complement.
AGGTTCAATTCCCCAAACAAATCAATGGGTGTTACAAAAATCACCTGTTCTCCCATCGAAAGCTCCTTATATATTTAGAGAATAGAAGCCCTGTCCTAGCGACAGAAATCACAAACAACGAACAATGAAGAAATAATCTGCACGCAGAGAAAATTCAAACTGCGACAAAACTCAATGAATTATCTCGAAGCTGCTCGCTCAATTGACACAGCTTCTGTCTCAAAACAACATCAAGTTCAGTCTCTGAGGCAATATGGCGACCCAAGTCGAACGAACTAACGATGGTGAACGGTCTTCCCTAGCGATGTTACGAGGGGCAATTCCGCAGGAGATATCAGCACAGCAAAAGAGACAACTCCTTATGTTGGTTCAAGTTCGAGGATTGTTGGTTATCTTCTAATCTTTAAGCTCGAATGAGCATCCTTTGTAGCTGTTCTCAGTATTATGTGCCTAGCAAAGGGTGAACCATGGAAATTGCAGCGAATTGACTTTGGATAGAAGTCGATAAGCATATAGCCATTTCTTGCTGACTTGTGACTTGCGGTCACAGCTAAAGCGTTAGGCAGTAGGTTATCCTTACTTGGCATAGCTTTATATATGCTGACCTAGTTTGAAGCATTGCGGTGGTTAGCGATCCCATAGTTCTTCTTGCGACTTGATTAATGTCTCTGTTACGGACCTGCCGAGCAAAAGCGGAATGCCTATCGATGATGTAGTGGTGTCCGCGGAACATTGCTTAAAGCGATCGCTGGAACCCATTGAAAAACTTATTTTGCAGGCTTCATGGCAGGGTCAGCCCTACAACGTCATTGCAGAAACGTCGGGCTACGCCAATGTTTATGTGCGTGAAGTCGGTGCTCGTTTGTGGCAGGCCCTTTCTGAGGCCCTAGGCACCAAAGTGACAAAGAAGACTTTGTCACTAGTTATGGAGGCAACGGCCCGCCCCCTCCCCAATCAACTGGACTATCCCTCAGGTCCACTGCCACTCAAGTCTTCCTTATACATAGGTAGACAAGAGCCAATGCAGCAGGCCTTTGCAGCCTTGGCCCATCCCGGCTGTTTGATCCGCATTCAAGGCGCACGCTGCATGGGAAAGACCTCTTTCCTGTTTCGCCTTTTAGAGCGAGGCAGGGAGCAGAATTATCACATTGCCAGCTTGAGCCTGCGCCAAGTTGAACCTGCCAATCTACAGAGCTTCAATGCCTTTGGTGATTGGCTAATGGTTGCGATCGCGTCTCAGCTAGATCTGTCCAACAAGTCCCCTTTACAAGACATGGGCGCCATCGGGGGAAAGCTTCAGTTATCCATGGGGCTGAAGGAGATCCTCAAGCAACTTGACAGGCCATTAGTTCTGTCATTTCGAGACCTGGATTCCCTTCTAGGCACCCCCACCCACCTAGCCATGCTCTGTTCATTACTGACGGGCTGGCAAGAGGAAGCACGCCAAGATAGCACCTGGAGCAAGCTCAGACTCGTCGTAAGCTACACCCGCGACATTGAACCCGCTGGAGAGGCTGGCCTCCAAGGGGGCTTAGAGTTGCAACTGGGGCCACTCCAATTCAATCAAGCAGGCCAATTAGCCCAGGCCTATGATTGGATTACCATTCCCAAAGAAGGCATCACGGACAGCACAACTGAAAAGTTGACGAAGCTAATGGAATGGGTGGGTGGCCATCCCTATTTGTTGGCGATCGCTTTTTATCACCTCAGCAATCTCCATAGCCTCGAAGAGATTGTTACCAATGCAACTGGCTCAGACAGCATTTTCAACAGTCATTTGCGCAGCTATCTAGGATGGTTGCAGGAACAACCGGAATTGGCAGTCGCTTTACGCACCGTCGTCTCCGCCCGAGGTCCTGTGAGTTTACCCGCTCCCCAGGGCAGAGCCTTAGAATCTGCCGGGTTAGTCTCGCTCCACAAAACCCAAGCCTCGCCTTACTGCGAACTCTATCGCCAGTACTTCTCTCACCACTTGCGCTCCATGAGTACCCTGCCAATGCCCACCCTGGAAATCTCCGATTTCCAACGGTTGGAGGCTCGCATTGATAGCCTGACTCGCCAAGTGGAGTCCCTTTCCAAGGTGAGTTATTTAGATCGGTTGAGCCAGTTTACCAACCGAGATTTTTTCGAGAAGCGTGTCAAGGAAACCTGTGATGAAGCGAACCAAAACCGCAGTCCTTTAGCGCTGCTGCTTTGCTCCTTCGATCACTATGACGTCTATGTGAAAGCCTACGGCTACATCCAGGCAGAAAACGTTCTGAGAGAAATCGCAGACTGCTTGCGAAATTGCATAGAAGGCCCTGTAGAAAATTTTTCTCGCTACGGCAGTGAGCAATTCATCGTCCTGCTCACTGATTGCGCTTTGGATCGAGTGCTGGCCATGGGCGATCGCCTACGCGAACAGGTGGAAGCCCTAGCCTTGCCTCAATCCCTCGGATACATGGGATGGTCCCAAGTGGTCACCGTCAGCGTTGGAATTGCGAGCAAGACAGCCACCAATCCAGTCTCCGCCGTCTATCTCCTTTCCACAGCTGAAAAAGCCCTGGCCCAAGCCCAACGCCAAGGCAATAACTGTATTGATGTGCAGGATTGCCAAGTGGAGTCGAGCAATCCCTCGTAAGTCTTCACCGAAAGTAATCTAGGCAGTCCTATGGGCGTGGTTATTGGCCCCATTCGACTTCCAGCCCTGCATTGTTAGAACCGGTCCCAGAGATTTGGGGCTCGCTTTCGAGACTGCTTCCCTGCGTCCACATATCTCTGGGCCTTGCAAAATCAATGGGTCAGGCGCAACCTGATAAAATTCTTCCACAGCTATTGCAGGGGCTCTGGCCGTATTTCACTCCAGGCCTGCAACCAAGTCAACTATGCCCATTCAGGGGCAAAATCAAGGATTGAATCTATGCATTGGCGACGGTTTTCGACAAGCTCTCAGGGCTGGACAGGTCGTTTTTTGAGCGTAATGATTCTCTGTGCCATGCTGGTGGTGAGCTGTAAGGCCACAACAACGCCCCAGGCTACGGGTGACCCAGACCGCATTATTCTGGGAACAACCGCTAAGATTCGCACTCTGGACCCCGCAGATTCCTACGAGATCTTGTCAGGGAACCTGTTATATAACCTGGGTGATCGCCTCTACACAACAGAGCCAAACCAACCAGACGTGCTGCCACAACTCGCCACGGCATTACCTACGGTTAGTGACGATGGGCTCACTTACACCATTCCCCTGCGAGAAGGCGTCACTTTCCACGATGGTGAAGCCTTTAATGCAGAAGCCATGGTCTTCTCTCTCAATCGCTTCATTGAGAATGCGGGCAGCCCCTCCTCGCTCCTCTCCAATCAGGTGGAATCCATTGAGGCCACGGGCGATTACGAACTCACCATCAAACTCAAAGCGCCCTTTGCCGCTTTCCCTTCTATCCTTGCATTTCCGGGCATGAGCGCGGTGTCTCCCGCTGCCTACGAAATTGGCGAAGGTAAGTTTCAGTCCACAGAATTTGTCGGCACCGGCCCTTACAAGTTGGTCTCCTATGACGGTGGCGACACGCTCAAACTAGATGCCAATGAAAATTACTGGGGCGATGCTCCGGCCAATAAGGGCATTGATCTGCAAATTTATGCCAGCTCTGCCACCTTGTTCAATGCGATCAAGACTGGTGCTGTGGATGTCGCCTATCAAAACCTAGATCCCAACCAGGTGAAGTCTCTCCAGGGAGAAGCTGAGAAAGACAAATTACAGGTCATCGAAAATGAAGGCTTGGGCGTTCATTACTTAAGCGTGAATGTCTTGAGTGAGCCCTTGGATCAGCCGGAAGTTCGGCAGGCTCTGGCAGCAGTTATTGACCGTCAGTTGCTGAGCGATCGCGTTTTTCAAGGCCAAGTTGAGCCCCTCTATAGCCTTGTGCCTGGCACCGTCGAAGGCTCCAAAGCAGTCTTTGAACCGGTGGATGGCAATGCGGAGAAGGCCAAGGAACTCCTAGCCCAGGCTGGTTACGACGAAAGCAATCCGCTGACTCTGGACTTTTGGTATCGCTCGAATATCAATAGCAATGTCCAGGCTGCGAATACGATTAAAGCGATCGCAGACCAGTCCCTCCCCGGCATCCTCAACCTCAACCTAGAGGGTGTGGAATCGGCAACGGCTTATGAAAACTTGGACAAGGGCGCTTACCCCATTTTCATGTTGGATTGGACACCAGATTACCTGGATGCTGATAGCTACTTGCAACCCTTTATGGATTGTGAGGAAGGCTCTGTGGCGGAAGGCTGTACTTCCGGCGAGAGCAACTACCAGGGCTCGTTCTACTACAACGAGGATGTGAACCAGCTGCTCGATAATCAGCGCACCACAACCGATGCAGCAGAGCGTCAGCAAATGCTTACGGAGCTTCAGGACACCTTGGCCAAGGATGTACCCTTTATTCCTCTGTGGTCCAACAAAGATTATCTCTTTGCCCAGGGCTACGTAGAAGGCGCTGCTGTATTACCAACGTCCCAGATTCCCTTCAAGACGTTGAAGAAGGTCTCTGCTCAGTAGGAATCAATCGTTCTCTAGGGACATGCTATGCCATGTCCCTAGCCGTTGTTTAAGTTAATCTGCCTTGATTTAGGGCCTTTCTGCCATGTCCCGCGCCCGTTCCCTGAGCTACTACATCCTGGCCCGGCTTGCGCTGGCCCCCCTGATGGTGCTGACGATCACGTCAATTGTCTTTTTGCTGTTGCGGGCCACGCCGGGGGATCCGGTGGATGTGATTTTGGGGCCAAAGGCTTCGCCTGCAACGAAGGATGCGTTGCGGGAGCAACTAGGGTTGTCGGGCTCGCTGTTGGAACAGTATCTCAATTACATGGGGAAGCTGTTCCATTTTGATCTGGGTACGTCCTTGGCAACGCGGGGGCAGGGGGTGGTGGAAATTATCCAAAGCTTTTTCCCGGCCACGGTGGAGTTAGCGATTATTAGTTTGGCGATCGCATTTCTCATTGGCCTCAGCTTCGGCTCATTCTCAGCGACGCGGCCCAATAGTGTTTTTGACTTGGGTGGACGTCTGTTTGGCATCATCACCTACGCAGTGCCGCCGTTTTGGGCGGGCATGGTAATGCAGTTAATCTTTGCGGTGCAGCTCGGCTGGTTCCCCATTGGTACTCGCTTTCCCATTGGTATTGATACGCCAACGCACATTACGGGGCTGTACACCCTGGATAGTTTGTTGACGTTTAATTTTGCTCAGTTTGGGACGGCGATTTATTACTTGGCGTTGCCCTGTTTTACGTTGGGGATTTTGCTGAGCGGGATTTTTGAGCGGATTGTGCGGGTGAATTTGCGCCAGACGTTGCAGTCGGATTATGTGGAAGCGGCGCGGGCGCGGGGCGTAGTGGAGAAACGGATTGTGTTTGCCCATGCCTTGAAGAATGCGCTGATTCCGGTGATTACAATCTTGGGGTTGATGTTGGCGGCGCTGTTGGGTGGAGCGTTGCTGACGGAGGTGACGTTCTCTTGGCCGGGGTTGGCGAATCGTTTGTATCAGGCAATTTCGGCGCGGGATTATCCGACGGTACAGGGAATTATTGTGTTCTTCTCGACGATTGTGGTGGTGGCTAGTATTTTGATTGATATTGCCAGTGCTTACATTGATCCGAGAATTCGGTATTAGGCGAAATGAACCACAAGGAGTGACAGAAGTAGTTGAGCTTCCGTCAAAGCCTATCCTACAAGTCACGAGATCTTAGCTAAGCATTGGATAGCCTCAAGAACCCTATTTTCCAAAACAAATATCAACATTAAAAGTGTTTGGATTCCAAAGTCTACTGTTTCCCGCACAAGCTCTAATCTGGAGCCCGAGCCAGGGCAGCACAACGTTCTACTAGCTCACTGCTCTGGGTCATCCAATCCAGATGGAATGGCGATCGCGCCCTAACCTCTTCGCCTCATACAACGCCTGATCCGCCCCCTCAACCAACGCCTCACAGCTCCCGCCTGCTGCAGGCACCAGCGTCGCAATGCCAATGCTAATCGTCACAAAAGAATCCACCTTCGACGTCGCATGGGGAATTTGAAAACCAGCCAATCGCTTACGAATTAAATTCGCTAACTTCACCGCATCATCGCTATCAATATTCGGCAAAATAATCCCAAACTCCTCTCCCCCATAACGAGCCACGGTCTCCCCTGCTCGCTGGGCGCTATTCTTCAACGCTTGCGCCACCGCTCGCAAGCAATCGTCCCCCGCCTGGTGACCGTAGGTGTCATTGTACTGTTTGAAAAAATCGACATCACACATCAGCAGCGATAGAGACTGTGGATTGCGCACCGCCCTACGCCACTCCTCATCCAAAGTTTGGTCAAAGTGGCGGCGATTCGCAATCTGTGTCAAACCATCCAAATTCACCAATCGATTCAATTCCGCCGTACGCGCCCCAACCTTCTCTTCCAACTCAACATGAATCAACCGGAAGCGGCCAATCACCAGGCTTAATCCCACAATCGCTAATAGTGTAATCACAATCAGCATTGCGTAAATATTACGCAACCCCTGCTGAGCAATGAGGAGAACACTATCCAAGGGTTGAGTAATTGCAACGACCCCTCGTACATCCCCCACCTTCCAATCTGTCTTTGGACTGGAGGGCAATGTGTTGTGGCATTCCACACAACTCTGCTTCATGCGAACTGCTTCTGCATAGCGGAAGGTGAGACGATCTCCCACCTTCTCCTTGCGATGAAATGAAGCAGATGGATTCTGACGCAGATAGGCTAAGGCTTCTTGCTCAAAGTCATCCTGTGGCCCTCCAGTCGAAGCACGATTGGGAAAAGGGTAGTCACTGTAAAGCTTCACGAGCGACCCTTGTTTGCGATCGCTCAATTGCTCGGCCAGCTCAATTGAAAACGTCGCAGGATTAGGAATCCCACCCGGAATAGCATGGTATTCCGGACTAATCGTCACCCCTTCTAAGGATTGCAATTCTTGAACAACGTTCTCGCTATACAAAACCCGAGTTTGATTCAAAGTATTGGCTGTCACACTGGCATATTGCTGAGCCTGAGACTCCACCAGCTGAACCGACAAGTTATAGCTACCTGCCAGGCCAATCCCTAGACCCAAGCACAACAAACTAACCAGAATGAGCACGATATGTCGGCAGAGGAATTGATAGCCCCGCTGGGACATTCGAGACAGCCTGGGCATTCAAGGTTCTCCAAGGATTCAAACATTATCGGGGTTCAAAGATGCTTCTATAGCTGTGGTCACACCACTTAGTACATTCATAAATGGTCAAACTTAGAGATGGCAGTCAGCGATGTGGATAGCAACGTCCTAACAAGTCAGGCCGTTGCTATAAACTAGCTATTGCAGCTGGAGTCCCTCAGATTACCGAATATCATTTAGCCCGTACCTTGCCTCTATTTTGCTGCTTTTATAGCTCTTAGGCTGCGGTGTTTATGCCACTTGAAGGCTCGATTTTCACCTAAATTACTGATTCCAAAAGGTCGTAAGAATACTGAAAATAGTGACTTAGCCCAATCCCATCACTGGTAAGTCAACTGGATGCTCCACCACAAACTGATAGCTCACCGCCTGCTGCTCTCCACCGCCCAGGCTCAGTTGCCAGTCCAACAAGCCCAGTTCACCAACTTCAATTTTCGGCGTTACCTGGCTCAGGCGCACTTTGATTTTCTCGGTTTTACTCACCGGCAACTGCTCGCTCAACTTCAGCTCCACCGGCTCTTCCAGCAAGTTCGTCAGCTTGACCCGGTAGCCATAGGTCACCAGCCGTTGTCCACCAATGAGCTTTTTGCTCACCTGGCGTTCCGTTAACTCCCGCTCAATTTGAATGCCCTCATCAATGCCTAGATCCAGACGAAACTCCTGCCCTGGAGCGGTGTTTTGCAACTGCGTTTTGCCCACAAACATGCCATCGCGAAAGATGTTGGCTTTTCCAGGCAACAACGTCACGCCATCGCTAGGATTTTGCACCGTCGCCTGAAGATAGGCAAAGCTGACTTGCTTAGGCATGGCAATATGCTGCCACTGGGCGGGGTGCCTATCGCGCACCAGCATCACTTTATGGGGATTGCCATCGGAGGGAATATCGCTGCCTCCGCCCACAGCAAACGTCACAACAGAGCCTGACTGACTAGCAGATGCTGTCACAACTTCCGCTGGCTCCGGTGCAGCAGCGGGACTAGACAGATCATTGGACATCTCCTCTTCCTGCATTTCTTCCTCCATCTCGCCGCGCATACTATCGTAGCCGCGCATACTATCGTAAGAGCCTGATGGGCGCGCACGCCGCTGAAGCATTGCCATGGGTCGGGTGGGAGTGGGCAAAGGGCGTCGCTCATCCACATACCAGGGCTTGAGCTTGGGGGGCAATGAGCCCAGGCTTGGCTTGGCGGTTGAAAGCGTCAGCGCTACTCCGGTCCAGTCTTCTCCCGTGGTTTGCTGGACTTCGGCGAGGTAATCAAGGGTGAGAGACCGCTCCGCAGTCACCACATCCAAATCGTAAATCGGCTTCCAACTGGCGTTATTCATCATGTAAGACAACGTCAGCTCAAAGCGACCGCTACCGCTGGGCGCAATTGCCACCACCACCCGCTGACTCTCCCTGGGTCGGACAACTTGAAGCTGCTGGATTTGTTGTTCGTTCGCCTTAATCTTGCGCTCCAGCTCCCTTTGCTCAGAATCCAACGCAAAGAGTCCCGCTGCTTGATTGCTGTAGTGATCGCCCATAAACGCCATCAACGCTGCCGTTTCTTCCGTAGAAATCTGTTGCTTCGACAGGCTACGGGACAGCGGTTTGACCAAGCCCTCGCTGAGCTGCTGCACAAAGCCTTGGTTTAGCAAAGCAGCCTTGCGGCGATCCAACAATGCTCGCTGTTCCTGGTTCAATCTCTCTCGCTGCTGCTCCAGCTCTGCCACCTGAGGCGAAACGGCCTCACTCGAAAACAGCCGCTCCGATCGCACACCCAAAATCCGAACCGCGACCTCTCCCTGACCACTCACCCGCAAAGACTCAGTTTGCAAGCTCGCAGGCAAATCCTCAATCACCAATTCCTGCTCTTGGCCACTCAGCTCGAATTTACCTTGGCGCTGAATACGAGCCTGATTGCTGTAAACCGTAACCTGGGTAATCTGACTATCTAATACCGGGGCCAAGGCAGTTTCGGAAGAGGTCATAGCTGGGGACGCGTCATAAACGCCCCTAGCTTAGCCTTGAGCTATAAAACTGACCGTTACAGCTCGCAACAGTGCCCTCAAGCTTCCACAACCTGAGTCGCTGCCAAAAGCTTCGCCACGGTTTCCACCGCTCTGGGACAATGGCCCAGGGCAATTTCACGAAACTGACCGGAACCCACCATGCCACCCCAGCAATGGAGCAAATGGATGCGCTCCCCCCGAGCCAGCAAAGGCGCGGAATCAATGGGGGAAATATTGTACGTGCCCGGTAGGCCAACCACCTGGGTTTGAGTCTTGTGGAGCGATCGCATCAATGCCAACTGGTCCTGCTTATGGAAGCGCTGCCACTCCTGGTACCAATCATCAAATAAAGCGACCATTGCCGCATTCTTGCGCCAGAGCAAAACGCCACTGTTGTACTGAGCTGTTGTGGGAGCAACCTGACTCAAAGTGTACTGTTTCTCCTCGACAGAGACGTGATCGCACAACTCAAGCGTTGGCAAACGATCCTTGACCATGGCGATATCTCCCTGATCCAATGCAGCCCAAAGGTCACGCACCGGCTGGTGGGGCAAGATATCGGCATCCAGCAATAATGTCTCTTCGTAGGGGCTCAGATGAATCAGATGCGTTTTCAAATAACGCGACAAGAAGGGTAGATGCTCCGCAGGAAGCTCCTCAGGCGCAAAGCTGCGCGTATCAATGCCGTAATGGGACAACGAGCGTGTGGGAAGCTCACGCTGTTCGGAAATAACCGTAATGGGTAATTCAGGTTCTAGATTTCGCAGGGCGATCGCGCTAATCAGAGCGGCTTCCAAGTAAGCACCGCTGCCAGTAGCGCAGTAAACCACACCTTTCTTTGCCATGGACGTCAATTATTAGACCTTGTTAAAAGCGGGTGCCAAGATTCTAGAGATATCAGCCGCTTCAGGCTGCGGCAGTGACGATCAATCGGCCTTTAACCAACAACACAAGCCATTTCACTGTGACTTGCCGACCTTAGATTCTTAGATGCTCTACATTACATTAATCAATCAATCGTGGCATAGAGACTCTCACCCCACTGAAACATTCGGTTACAGCTCTGGCTCCATTGAATCAAGGGATGCGATCGCATTTTGGAGCTGTACCCTCCATTGCTCAGCCTGTTCAGCCCCCAACACCACCCGCTTGTAATACCCTCCACGCAAATCAATACAGAGGCAGTCTTGCCCTGGGCGCAGATACCAAAAAGCACGGCCTAAATCGGAATAGTAGGTACCCGCCTTGATCAACCCTGGCCAATAGGTCCCCGGAGCCCGAAGCTCCCGCCAGTGAGTTTCGGGACAGTCTGCCGAAAGAGATTGGATGTCCTCCAGGGATATCTCAATCTTCCCGGTCACATGGCAGCCCCAGACCCGCTCCATGGGCTCTAGCAAAATCTCAACGACCTGGTCTTTTAGCGTTAGATTCATGGCAAATATCAGCCAACAGCACAATCGAATACTTACGACTCAAGACGCTTTTCAGCTCAAGAAAGTGGCTTCGCCCCCTGGCGATCGCAAAACCGCGCCCCTTAGTCCCGGTCACTTCCTTTTATCCTAGGTGCTCCCACCGGCCCAGGCTCAAAGCTGCATTAAACCGTAGGATAAGGGAGCCATCCCCCACCGCCGCTATGCTTACAGATTTCCTCGCGACCCCTTGGCTGACTGGCATTGTGCTCAACACAGCCCTGCTGCTGCCCGCCGCGATCGCCCCGAAAAAACTCCTCACCCCCATGGGTATCGCCCACGCCTGGGTCCTAGGCGTCACCGTTTGGGGCACCTTGGGCTGGGCGGGCTATGCAGTCGTGATGTTCTACTTCCTGGTGGGGTCTGGCGTAACCCGCATTGGCATGGCGGAAAAAGAAGCCGCTGGCATTGCTGAAAAACGCGGCGGCGCTCGCGGCCCTGAAAATGTATGGGGATCAGCCGCAGCGGGCACGGTCTGCGCCTTGGGCTTCTGGGCCGTGACCAAGCTGGGGGGCGATGGTGGTGCATCAATTTGGGCATCGCTCTTTGCCCTGGGCTATGTGGCTAGCTTTGCGACAAAACTATCGGATACCACAGCCAGCGAAGTAGGCAAAGCCTATGGCAAGCGCACCTTCTTAATCACCACGCTCAAGCCCGTGCCCCGAGGCACGGAAGGGGCTGTGAGCTTGGAAGGCACGGTTGCTGGCGCCGCCGCCTCCCTACTGATTGCCATGGTGGGCTTTGCCGTTGGGATGAACTCCACCCTGGGGATGATCATCTGCGTCATCGCAGCCTTCGTCGCCACAAATGCTGAAAGCGTGATTGGAGCAACAGTGCAGGACAAGTTCGATTGGATGACCAATGAATTGGTGAATGTGATCAATACCGTGATTGGTGCAGGTGTCGCGATCGCCCTCGGCTTACTACTCGCTTAAATGGCTGGGCAGAAAATACCCAAAGCCCAAAAGCAAAAGGTTGGCCTTTCCTTGGAAAGGCCAACCTCAACGCATGATTTTAATCGCATCTTAAATGACAGCCACAATGGGATGACAACAACAAAGAGAGAGCCCTAGCCCCTCAGCGACGTTTCTCCAGCGACCCCACCAATTTGCATTCCTTAGCGACGACTCAGAACGGGCTCCCCAGCATTGCCCGAAGCAGTCGCCACTTGGATATCATGGCGAACCCGCTCATCATCAAACAGAGTTGGGCTGCCATTCTCATGGGACTTGCCAAAGTGCCAACGGCCTACATCCAGAACCAACTGCCGCGCTGCCACACTGCGAGGATTCTGACGCAGCAGCTCCAGCGTCATGTTGTACAGACGTTGGCGGTGCTCCATGGGCAAGCGAAATAGCCGGGTCGCACCACTGTAAAAACTCCGCGCCGAAGCAAAGGTAATCGGTGTATCAAATAGATAGGTGCGCAGAGTCGGCATTAGAGATGGTGACAGCGCGATCGCCTTGCCTAGGCACAGCTCAATCCGCTGCTGGGCCAAGGCATTTTGACTTGAGACACATTGCTGCAACAAGGCCTCTAGCAACTCGCCATCGGAGAGATACTCCACCTTTTGAAACGTGGCCATAAAACGCTCATGGCCCTGCTCATCATCGGGGTGCAGGGACAAGTGAGCCAACAGGCGATCGCGAACAACCTTCGAAGGCACATAGGTAAATCCAAGGTTCGGCACCTTCGACTTAATCTGCTGCAAACGCTGGTCTCGTTCTCGCAACGCCCCCAAAAAGCGCTGATGCTCCGGCTGAAGCGTCGGATTTCTGAGCAGTTTGCCCAGGAGCGGTAGCATCTCACGATCAAATTTCTGGAGAGATCGCGCTTGCATCCAAAGATAGAGGATGAATAGTCCCGCACCACACAGCAGTAGGGCAATGAGAATTTTCATAGCTGAATCCCCAACAAAATAAGGCTTCGGACAATGGCCTGAGTGCTCAACGCAAGGGAAGCAATGGAGATGTTACATCCTCCAGGTCCAGCCCCCTACGAAGTCAATGGATTGGCTGACTTGTCGCCCAGGATTACGGGTTCAAATCACCTATTCCATCAGTAGCACTTAAGTAAAAACGCAGAACTTTATGTGGCTTATATTACGAGTTTGTTTGTTCCAGCACCTTGACTTCCCCAACTCTTCGCCGAGTCTTTAAATAAATATCGTTACAAACCAGTTGGGAGAATGCCTTCAGACAATGCCCCTGGGAATATACGCAGCGGGATTTAGACGGGTAGATGTTGAAGCAACAGAAAGAGGACAGCGGCGATCGCCGCTGCCGCCGGAATCGTCACGACCCAAGTCAGGGCAATCCGTCCAAGCGTATCTAGGCGGACTTGACGCAAATCTCTCGTTTTAACCCAGCCCACCCCAACCACGGCTCCCACCAAGGCATGGGAAGTAGAGACGGGCAAGCCCAGCGCGGATGCTGCCAGCACTGTTGCAGCGGTGGCCAGTTCTGCAGAGAAGCCACTACTCGGTTCCAGCTCAATCAAGTCTTCACCAATGGTTTGAATCACGCGGTGGCCCAAGAGGGCTAAGCCCGCCACAATGCCAAATCCGCCTAGGGCCAAAATCCACAGGGGCAAGGCAAAGCCCGACATCGGTAACTGTCCGGTTTGGAGGATGAGAACAATCGCGCCCATGGGAGCGACGGCATTGCCCACATCATTGGCACCATGGGCGAAGGCAACGAAGCTGGCACTGGTCACTTGAAAACGACCAAAAACCTTTTCGAGTCCTCTGGGCGGGCTCTTAGCAAGGGTGGACTGGGGGTGAAGGCCAGAAATTCCTTCAGAGGTTTGTGATGCGATCGCTGCATCACCAGTTACAGCCCCAGCAATCTCCGCTCCGGCTCCCATGCCACGAAAGGCCCAAACGCTCAGCAGCAAAACGCCCAAAGCATTGAGCGCCAGCCACAGGTCATGGTGAGGCAGCGGCAGATTTGCCAGGGCAGTTCGCTCGACCAATGCTGGGAAGACCACCGCACCAACCAAGCCAAATAGAGCAACGGCGAGCCAAGGAATCCATTCCTTCAAGGCCTGCATCGGATTGGGCCGACGCAAAATTCCCTGCTGCACCACCCCATAAAATCCTGCGGCAATCACACCGCTCACCAGGGGCGTCACCACCCAAGCGCTGGAAATTAGCCCAATCGTGGACCAGCGAATCACCTCTGGTCCCGCTGCAACAAGTCCTACGCCCGTCAGCGCCCCCACAACGGTATGGGAAGCCGAAACCGGCAATCCCTTGGCAGTTGCCAAATTCAGCCACAGCCCCGCAGTCAGCAGCACTGCCAACATGGCGTAGAGCCATTGCTGGGAGCTAGCCTGCCAGCGTTCCGGCGCGATGATATCGGTGATGAGGCGAGCGGAGACATTTTGGCCCAGGAGCACTGCGCCGCTGAATTCTAGGATGCCTGCGATGGCGATCGCCTGCCCCAGGGTCACCGCCCTAGAGCCCACCGAAGTCCCCATGGCATTGGCAACGTCATTGGCCCCCAAGTTAAAGGCCAAATACAACGCCAATACAATCGCAACGGCCAGCAGCATCGAAAATCCAACGCCCCATACAAACAATCAACCACGGTAGGGGCGGGGTCTCCCCGCCCAATGCCCAGGCAAATGCATGAGCAGGGCGGGAGGACCCCGCCCCTACGTGACCGTTATAGAACTGCGTGCAAACCTAATCCCTAGCCAATCTTCAAGGCCTGGAGCTGAGGCAAGAGCAAGGCAAAAGCCCGTCCCCGATGGCTGAGCTGATGCTTCTGTTCCGGCGTCATTTCTGCAAAGGTGCGATTGGCTTCCGGCACAAAGAAAATCGGGTCATAGCCAAAGCCATCGGCTCCCCGAGGCGAAGGCAGGATCTCGCCGGGACAAATGCCCTCCGCTTCCAAGGCCACTGAACCATCAGGACGAGCGACCACCATGGCGCAAATGAACTGGGCTGAGCGATCGGGATGGGGGCCTAGCTCCCGCAATACCCGGTCAATGCGATCGCCATCATCCTTGCCATAACGCGCAGAAAAAATACCGGGGGCGCCGTCTAAAGCTGTGACAGCTAAACCGGAGTCATCGGCGATCGCCCATTTCCCCGTCGCCTCCGCCACCTGACAGGCCTTGAGTCGAGCATTGGCAATGAAGGTCTCCCCCGTTTCCTCCACATCCAGCTCCGACGGCTTCAGCTGCAACTTCCAATCCGTCTCAGCTAAATAACGCTGCATTTCCTTCAGTTTGCCGGGGTTCCCCGTGGCGACAACCAGCGTTTTCATGCGACCCCTATGAGTGTCTCCACAACGTTTGTAATCTTAGCGGGGAGAAGGGGAGCTGCGATAGACCTGAAACAATAGAGCAAAAGCCCAAAGACAAAGGCCATAGACAGAGAAATCATCTCCACCTATGGCCTAGCATCAATCGATTTGAACGAACTCAACCTGTGGCAGAGCCTAGCGAGCCTGGGTAAAGCCCGTCCAGAAAATGAACATAAAGGCACCCGCCAACATCAAGCTGCTCACCGGAACCCGCAGGCGAGACTTGCGGAATTCCAAGGCCACGCGGTTTCGCTCCTCCAAGCCAGTGCCCCGAATGGCCTGAAGCGCTTGGCTACGGGTGCTCTCCTGCTGTTGTTCCAGCAAGCTGGGATCTTCTCGGAAGCGAACCAGGTTGTCCTTGATAACCGTCAGGCGCTCTTTAGCATCTTCAGGCAGGTCATCGCTAGCCAACTGCTGATCTAGATCAGCCAGCTGGCTGGGGTCACTAATCACCGCATTAATTTGTGCCCGCTCCTGCTGAAGACGAGCCTCCAACTGCACCTCAGCCTGATCCGTTCGATTATTAATTTGACTCGTGGCTGCGGCACTGGCATTGCCCGCATCCATGAAATGCATCGGCCCCATGATGAAGAACAGCAGGCTCAAGATGGCTGCAGCAATCATAATCACAGGCTTAAGCAAGCCCTTAGAAGAAATCTGCGAGATCTGCTCCACCCAAATGGACATACCCAAGATTGCAATGCCCAAAAGCGGCAAAACGCCCCGATCCACAATCTGGGAAGACAACTGGAAACGCCATTGGGGCTCATCCAGGGCCAGGGGAAACAGCAAGACGAGATAGTCGATCGCAGCGATCGCCAACAAGATACAGCCAGTGACCTTCAAAGCCAAAGCAATGGGAGCAGCGTTATTAGGGCGAATAGCGACCATAGTTAATTGAGAAGAATGAAAACACAGTCCACGTAGGGTGGGTTAAGACCCAAATCCGAGCCGCATCACTCAAAAGCGACAATCAAACCCACCACAGCCAAAGCACCAGCCCAACCCTTCAACAAGCTCAGGAAAAGAGCCAAGCGATTCAATTTAGAATTGCCCCGCCCAGTCCTTCGCCCAAGCAAGCGTCGCCTGAACGTCATGCAGCGTAGCCGCCTCACAATAAAGGCGCAGCAGGGGCTCAGTCCCGCTAAAGCGAATCATCAGCCAGCGACCATCGGCCAAGCGGAACTTAAAGCCATCGGTGGTGATGCAGTCCGTTACGGCCTGACCGGCAATTTCCGTTGGACGGCTATCGCCACTGAGATTGGCCTTGACCTGAACCTTGGCTTCATCACTGCCTAGGGGCAAATCCGCCCGGTCATAGGCTGCGTCAAAGCCCGTGCGCTCCTGGAGGCTCTTGTACAACTCACCCAGCTCCGTATCGGACTGGACGATCGCCTCTAGCAAATACAGCGCTGCCAGCAAGGCATCCCGCTCAGGAATATGGCTGCCATAGCCAATACCGCCAGACTCCTCGCCGCCAATCAGCACTGGCACTTGCAACATGCGATCGGCGATGTACTTGTAGCCCACTGCCGTTTCGTGAACGCTGAGACCAAATAGTTCAGCCACCTTGGGCATGAGGTCAGAGCCACTGACGGTCTTGATCACTTCGCCCGTCAGGCCTCGGCGAGACGCGAGGTGCTCGGTGAGGATGGGAATTAGGATTTGGGAGCTAAGGAAATTGCCCTTGGCATCCACTGCGGCAATGCGGTCAGCATCACCGTCGAAGACGAAGCCCACTGCCAGGTTTGAAGCGTTGGGGCGATCGCGAATGGTGCTCTGAAGCTCCGACAAATGCCGCTCCAAAGGCTCCGGCGCACCGCCACCAAACAGCGGATCCCGGAAACCATGCAGCTCCGTCACATCCACATCGAGAATGCGAGCCAGGCCCGTGGCCGCCGCCCCGAACATCACATCGGAAAAGATTTGCAGACGGCCTTCTTTAACTGCGGCCTGAATCGCTGGGACATCCACCTTATGCTTCAGTGCCTCGCAGTAGTTCGTCCAAGGGTTGAACGTTGGCAGTTCAGCCGGGGCGGGGGCTTCAGGAATATTGCCGGTTTCCAGCAGGGCTTCGACTTTCTCAGTCACCTCAGGGGGCACCGAGCCACCAAAGGCACCTTTGAGCTTGAGGCCGGAGTAGGTGCCGGGGTTATGGCTGGCGGTAATCACCATCGCGCCCAAAGCGCCCTGGTCCTTGGCGGCGTAGCTAAAGGCCGGAGTCGGCGCGTAGTCTTCGGACATCACCACATCGAGACCCACAGCGCGGGCAGCAGTGGCAGCGGTCAGGGCAAATTCTTCGGCGAGGAAGCGGCGATCGTAGCCAATGATGACGGTATTGCTGCCCGTCTCAGGTCCATAGACCTCTTTGAGAATCTGGGCTCCGGCGGCGGCGGCTTTGAAGAGGCGCTCGAAGGTAAAGTCTTCGGCGATGATGCCACGCCAGCCGTCTGTACCGAATTTGATTTTGCCGGGGGTCTTGATGCTGGGGGGGACGTGGGCCATGGGAATTGCTGAAGGTGCGCGTCTTGGGGCAAAGATACCCTAATTATCTTTCCTAGATCGATCTTTTCTCTCAGGAAAGAGGAGTATTATTTGCTACTCAATAATGCACCCTAAACTCCACCAATAGATGGAGTCTGGCTTAGGGTTCCCGGTTTAGGGCTGGAATGCCGCTTCCTCAGCAATTAATTTTCGCGTAGGGTGCCGTTGTCCCGCAGGGCAATGCACCAAATCCAGAGGTGATTTACCAAAGGGTGCAGGAGCGATCGCATTGACCCAGATTTTGGGGCAGGGAATCATTGGCGATCGCAGCAACCAACGTTCTTTGGGTTTTGTGATTTGGTGCGTTTTGCTGCGCAGAAACGACACCCTACGTTCAAAATCGTTGTGCTGGCTAGGGATCGAGGCTTAGGTCTGCAAAGACGGGGAGATGGTCTGATGCGCCTGCTGAGCCGACTTCTGCCTTGATGCTTCGCAGCCGACTCTGGCTAGGCTTATCAATGGGGGCTTTAGGGTCTCGATACCAGACAAAATCAACGCGCTGCACCGGCAAGCTGCCCCGTTGCAACAGCGTATGCCCCAGCCCCCAACCCACTTCATAAAAGCTATCTTGCAGCACTCGCCGGAGCTGTTCGTAGGTTTGCGAGGTATCGCTCATATTGCAATCGCACAACATCACGACGGGGGCTGGGCTGGACTCTACCAAGGCTTGAATGACCTCAACTTGGGCCTGCCGCTGGCTGTAGCGTTGACGCGTCAACGGGATCCACTCCGCTGGCTTGAAGTGGAACATGTTGTTGGGGGCGAGGTGGGTGATGAGTAGGCGCAGCGATCGCCCTGGCAACTGCAACTGCATCTGCAAGCCTCGCTCAATGGGGGGATTGGCTAAGGTTTGAACCTCCGTGAGGGGAAATCGGCTGAGGACGCCAACGGTATGAAAGTCGGGGGTTGGATGAACAATGCTGTAGGGATAGTCGGGAGCAAGCTGAGTTTGCAGGGCGGACAAATGCTCAGGACGCAGTTCTTGAAAGCCAATCACATCGGGATTATCTGTTTGGATTGCCTGGGCGATCGCGTCGTAATCTTCGTTATCCCAGAGCAGATTGAAGCTCATCAAGCGAAGCGTTGTGGCATCACTGCTGGGAGAGACTGGCGCGATCGCCTGGGGCAAAAATAGCGGTGCAAACCAGTGCAGCGCAAAGATGCTGGGAATGGCAAATCCTGCCAGCAGCCACCAGTGCTTTTGCCACAGGGCATAGGGAAGAAAAAGCCCCAGCGGCAGCAGCAGAAAGAATGCATGGGTATTGAGTAACGCCAGCAGCCAAAATTGGTCAAACCACAGCGTTCGGCCCAGCAGCCAGAGTAGCAAGCCCAGTAAATAGGCAATAGCTAAAGCATTGAAATAGCGATTCATACTCTGAGAAGTACCTCAGTCAGTAGATAGCGCGTAGGTGCCGTTGTCCCGCAGGGCAACGCACCAAATCCAATGGCCATGCACCACGAGATGCAGGAGCGATCGCATTGACCCGCATTTTGGGGTGGGGGATGGGCGATCGCACCGACGAACGTTGATGGGATTGGGGAATTCGGTGCGTTTTGCTTCGCAGAAACGGCACCCTACGCGATCATTTGCGGCCAACAACAACGCGGTGACGAGGCGTATGGGGCGTAATCGTTGGCGTTTCAAAACCGGCCAGCTCAAACGCCCTGCTCACATCCAGGCTGAAATATTGATCGATGTAGGGCTCCGTGCTCTTGAGCAGCGTCAAAATCACAGGCGGCATCTTGCGATACGCCTCAGCCTGAGGATTCATATCCATAAAGCTGCAACGGCCACCGGGCTTGAGCAAGCGCCGAGCTTCCTTAAGCATCGCCATCGTGGCGCTCTGGGGCAGTTCATGGAACACCAGACAAATAGAAACATGGTCGAAGGATTCGTCTGGCAACCCTGTCGCTTCCCCCACGCCATGGTGCAATTCAATATTGGGTAAGCCCTGGGCCACGCGCTGCTGATTGCGATAGTGAGCGATCGCCAAAAAATTAGGCGACAGTTCAACCCCAGAAATCTGCGCCTCCGGAAAGGCCTCCTGCAAGGCAAAGCTGCTCAACCCCGTACTACAACCAATATCCAAAATGCGCTGGGGCGTCTCCGGCAGCTGCGCTTTCAGCACATCGTGATAGCTCTTGCGCAGCCGCGCATCGCCCTGGGGGTCTCCCGGCGCATCTCGCCCCGTCCAGATCTGCGCATGGACCGTTTGGGAAGCCACTTCCACTTCCATGGCGGGGTCCCAGCCCAAATTGCCCTGTTCATAAGCATGGAAAGGCTTGAGATAGTAGTCGGGAAAGACCAAATTCGGATCGGTTACCTCAGCCAGGGTCTGCTCCCACTCAGGGGCAAGCGCTGCTTCGGTTTCACGAGATCGCAGCTTCCGCGCTTCTTCATGCCAATCCAGGCCAATGCCACTGGCCCGCTGCACCATCATCCTGCGGGCGCGGCCCTTAGCAACATTAAAGACAGGCTTAATATTCAAAATCCCCGAAACCACACGGGAAGCCAGGCGCGTCTGGGAGCTGGCAGGCGTTGCAGAAGAAGTCATTGCAGAAGCGTCGGTAAAAATTGAACAGCGCCAACGAGTGCAGGCCGAATCTAAAGTAAACAGGAATTCTGAGGCCCAGCGCGACGACAGCTTAAACTTGCGTAACAATAGAGCTATCGGCAAATCTTCTTGCGATTTAACGCCTCGCGACTCAACTCAAGGCATCATCCACACTCGGCAACCATGGTTCTCCTGACCCAGCCCAGCCAACGCTCTAGCTCCACCGACGCCCTCGATGCCGATGTGATCATCGTTGGCGCTGGCATTGTGGGGGCAACCCTGGCCTGTTCTCTGCTCGACTCTGGCCTGCGCGTGGCCCTCGTGGAAGCAAGACCCCAATCCGCAGGCCTCAGCAATCGCCGTGCCTATGCCGTCACCCTGCTTTCCGCCGATATTTTTCGTGGCCTGGGTCTCTGGGATGCCATTCGCCCCGCTATCACCGCCTGCTCACGCATTCGCCTCTCCGACGGAGCCTATCCTAAGGTCGTCTGGCTCGATTCTAAGGACCTTAAGCGCCAGGATGAAGTGGTTTACGTTGCGGAGCACAATGCCCTGCTCAAGCCCCTCTACGACCGCTTAGAACAGTCCGATAGCCTGCACTGGTGCTGCCCCGCCCAAGTGATGTCTGTGGACTACCTGCCGACCTGCGCTGAGGTGACGGTGGAGATTGAGGGAGAGCGACAACTTCTGCGATCGCGTCTAGTCGTGGCCGCAGACGGTGCCCAATCCCCCCTGCGCCAGGCCGCTGACGTAACCACAAAGGGTTGGGGCTACTGGCAGTCCTGCATCGGCTTCACGGTGCGCCACGAGCAGCCCCACCAAAACATTGCCTACGAGCGCTTCTGGCCCAGCGGCCCCTTCGCCATCCTGCCCCTGCCCGGTAACCGTTCCCAGGTGGTTTGGACGGCTCCCCATGCGGAAGCAAAGGCGATCGCCGCCATGCCCGAGCCTGAATTTATCAAACTGCTCGAAAAGAACTACGGCAAACAGATGGGCCGAGTGGAGCCCGATAGCCCCCGGCGGGTGTTTCCTGTGCGGTTAATGCAGAGCGATCGCTACATTCTCCCCCGCCTGGCCCTCGTCGGCGATGCTGCCCATAACTGCCACCCCGTCGGTGGCCAAGGCCTCAACATGGGCATCCGCGACGCTGCCGCCCTCGCCCAAGTCCTCCGTCAAGCCAACCAACGCGGTCTAGACATTGGCCATGTCAAAACCCTCAAGCCTTACCAGCGCTGGCGCAAGCTAGAAAACTGGGCCATCCTCGCCTTCACCGATTTCCTCGATCGCACATTCTCCAACCAATGGCCTCCCATTGTTTGGCTGCGGCGAATCGGGCTCTGGATGCTCCGCCGTATCGGCCCCGTGCGGATGATTGCCTTAGCGATTATGACCGGGCAATTTGGCAAGAAACCCGCGATCGCAAAGCAAGCTGCCTACGGCATTGCCAAATCGAGCAAGTGACCCCCGACGCCAATTCGTTGACCCAATTTTGTTGACCCAATGTAGGGGCGAACCGCCGTTCGCCCGCAGAGGATTCAAGAAACAGCAATCGGAATTGTGCATAAAAAAATCGGCAAGGGCAACAAACCCTCACCGATTCCACAGATATTAGATTGAGCGAAGCAGAGACAACTGAAGTTAAGTCCCAGCAGCCTCCTCAGCCGCAGCTTCCTCAGCCGTCATCGCCTCAAACTTATAACCCACACCACGCACCGTCTGAATCAAAGACGGCTGGCTAGTATCAATTTCAATTTTCTTACGAATCTGACCGATGTGAACGTCCACAACCCTCTGGTCGCCGACATAATCGTAATCCCACACCTCTTGAATCAGCTCCGCCCGACGCCACACGCGACCGGGGTGACTCGCCAAGAAATGTAAGAGGTCAAACTCCAACGCTGTCAACGGAACCATCTCATCGTTGAGGCTCACCTCACGACGAATGGGGTCAATGCTCAAACCTTGATACTCCAAGCATTGCTGCTCAGCCGCAGTGACCGTACGCTGACGCTTGAGGATAGCCCCTACACGGGCGCCCAGCTCACTCAAACCAAAAGGTTTAGTGATGTAGTCATCCGCGCCCTGCTTAAAGCCTTCAATCTTGTCCGCTTCATCGTCGCGGCTCGTGAGCATCAACACAAACACACCAGTCCGCCCCTGCATGTCATTGCAGAGTGCATAGCCAGTGGTATCAGGCAAATTGACATCGAGAATGACTAAGTCGGGTTTGAATTTTTCAAACGACGACATGCCAGTTTTACCGTCTTCCGCTGCCTCAACCTGGAACCCCTGCTTAGTGAGGAATCGCAGGATCAGCGTGCGAACAGCGGTCTCGTCTTCAATGATGAGAATCTTGGCCGGTGCCATACGCGCAATCTCTGTGGAGGTGGGCAGACAGGAGTAACAATAGCGAACAACTTAAGCGTTGTGGGCGCTATGACTCAATATTTTGTACTGAGATTGAAATCTCCATTACTCAATATATGAGTTTGGGCTCCAATAGAAAACCTGATCTATGGGGTATAACAACGCGGCAGAGGGTTAATCAGGAGACTTTTGCGAGAATCTACCAAGAATATGGCTCGACTTTAAAGTCAAAGCCCCCCTCGCCATTCGCCGCTTGGATACCCAGACCGATCTCTGCCAAGCAAGTTAGCCGAGCCAGGTTACCTATATATTCTGGAACTGTTCAGAGAATGCCCCATTCCTGGAAAAAATCAGCAGTCTAATTACGGAAAGTTCCGCAGACTGCTCCTTTGGCCTATGGGATAGTCCCCATCTCCCCCTCAGAAGAAACCTAGCAGGATAAACTAATTCAAACTTCAGGACGCTAAACCAACAGGCTTTAGCTCCTAGCCAATTCCCCACCCTCGCTGCATCCCCAAGACCTATGAAAGTTGCCATCACCGGAGCCACAGGATTTGTTGGCAGCCGCCTCGTCGAACGCCTCTCAGAAGAAGGGCATCATGTTGTGGTGTTGACTCGCAGCGTCAGAAAAGCAGAGCAGCGCTTTCCTCAAAGCCAATTTCCCAATTTAGAGTTTGTCACCTTCAGTCCAGAGATTATTGATGAATGGAAGGGCGTTATTTCGGGCTGCGATGGCGTGGTTAACCTGGCGGGTGAACCTATTGCAGAGAAGCGTTGGTCCGTTGATCAGAAGAACGAAATTCTCAATAGCCGCATTGATACGACGCGGAGCTTGGCCCAGGCCATTGAACAGGCTGAGTCTAAACCTCAAGTTTTGGTGAGTGGATCGGCGATCGGTTACTACGGCACTAGCGAAACTGCGACCTATGACGAAAGCAGTGGCCCAGGCGACGACTTCCTCGCCGAGGTCTGCAAGCAATGGGAAGCTGAGGCCCAGAAGGTCGCTGATGGCATTCGCCTCGTCACCCTGCGCATCGGCATTGTCTTGGACAACGGCGGTGCCATGGGCAAGATGCTCCCGGCCTTCAAGGCCTTTGCAGGTGGCCCCATTGGCAGCGGCAACCAGTGGTTCTCCTGGGTTGACCGCGAGGATCTGGTCAGCCTGATCATCAAGGCCCTCACTGATGGGCAAATGACAGGGGCTTACAACGCCACCAGCCCCAACCCCGTCACCATGAAGCAGATGACAGACACCCTGGGCAGCGTGATGAGTCGCCCCGCCTGGATGCCTGTGCCAGGCTTTGCCCTAGAGCTGATGCTGGGTGAAGGGGCCAAGGTGGTGCTGGAAGGACAAAAGGTAATGCCGAAGCAGACCCAAGCTAGTGGATTTGAGTATCAATATGGCGAGCTGAAGGATTCTCTCAAGCGCTTTGTCTAGATGTAAGGAATCGCTGAATTCCCAATGCCGTTCAGCTATCAGCTTCACCCTCTTGGCTGAGCTGAACGGCTTCGTAAATCAATTCAATGGGGCACACAAAATCCAAGCTTGTTAACTCCACTTCATCTCCTGCTCCATAGGCAAAGTAGAGCCACATGCGGCCTTCGCCCCGGCGATAGCATTCCACTCGCATTTCCTGAGCATCAATCAAGACGTACTCTTGCAGGCTCGGAAGCTGACAGTATTCTTTGAACTTCTCTCCACGATCCTTACGTTCTGTTCCAGGCGATAGCACCTCCACAATGAGTGTGGGTGCTTCAAATAGTTTTGTCGCCTGTTGATCAGGCTCACTACAACTCACCACCACGTCGGGATAGCGGTAGGCTCCCGCGGCAGAGATCTTGACTTTCACATCAGAAACATTGATGCGACAGCCACGCTCACGCACATGGGGCCTAAGCGCAGTGTAGAGATTCAAGGCCAAGTCGTTATGGGGAATTGTGCTCCCCGTCATGGCATAAATTTGCCCGCCCGAATACTCGAAGCGTATCTCTTGCAGAGGTTCCCATTCGAGGTATTCCTCAACGGTCATGAATTGGGGCTCTTTGGCAGCAACCACAGGCTCTACTCAACCGACGAATGCTTCCATTATGGCAGGCTAGCTTTTCACAGCATTGCTCAGTATTTGGATGAACCGGTCCACAGGCCATTGTTTACGATCGCTCACCTGCCCATCCCCCAATTCCACAACCTGTAAATCCCCCTCTGCCGTTCGCGCCACATCTACCGAAAAGAACGGACTGTCAATCCGCTCAGCACAGGCTTGAACCACTGCTGGAATCTCACCATCCTGAGCAAAAGCCTGGCCATTCAGCACAAAATAGCGTTCTTCAGAATCAGCCTCGAAGGACTGCAATTTCCGAACGCAAATACCGCCCTCAACCTCGCCTCGATATTGTTCAAGTAAGGTGATGATCTCTGGAATTTCCTGGGGCGACTTTGCAACGGAACCTCGCCCATCGCTATTGGATTTAACAAAATCCTTCACGAAGAAACCCGGCCAATTGACCTCAGCTAACTCCGCTTCAAAGTCAGCATCCTTCTCACAAATAATGGTCTCGGCGGTCAGATCCTTACAAGTCTCATACCAGCCCGGCAGATGGTGGCAACGGCGGTAAGCCTGCGCATTCGTGAACGGCTGAGCACCGCGCTTTGAAAGGAAATTCACTAATTTCTCATAGCCCTCCACTGTCAGCATCCAGCCTCGATAGAGCACCACCTCATCCACAGCCAAACGGGGCTTCGGCTTAAACTCATCAAAGGCCAAATTATCAAACTCAAACAGCGAGCAATTCAAACCTTGGGCCAACGCCGCCTGATATTCTTCCTGATAAGGTTCATCAGCCTGACTGAGTTCTAAGGGATTGGCTGGATAAAGCAGGCGAATGGTCATGGGTTATGGCACTAAAGCACAGTAATAAAAGAGCTGGTCTAGAAATCCTAGCAATGGCAGCTATTTCAGGCCCCTAATCAAAACAAGCGCCAGAGAAACCAGACTTTCCTAAATATCATTTTTCGTTTCTGACCCAGAGTTCATAGACTTCTAGACTCAGAAACGATTCCAAGGTTTGAGTTCCGAATGAATAAGCTGAATCGAGAGATTCAGCCCCAAAACTAAACAGCTTTATCCACCAACGGAACCACTATCCCTTAACACAAACCACCTGTCGCAGCGTAGCCACAACTTCCACCAGATCATCCTGGTTAGCCATCACCTGTTCAATGGGCTTATAGGCCGCTGGAATTTCATCCAGCACGCCTTTATCCTTGCGGCATTCAATCCCTTCCGTCTGTTCAATCAAATCATCTAGCGAATAGGTGCGTTTTGCCTTAGCACGGGACATCAAGCGCCCCGCTCCATGGCTGCAAGAGCAGAAGCTAGCATGGTTTCCCTTGCCCTTCACGATGAAAGATTTAGCCCCCATGGAACCGGGGATGATGCCGTAGTCCGTTTCGCGAGCTCGCACAGCTCCCTTACGGGTGACATAGACCTCCTCGTCAAAGTGGACCTCTTTCTCCGCATAGTTGTGATGGCAATTGACTGACAGCAGCGGCTTGGTGGGCTTGCCCCCCGCCAAGTGCTTCTCCACAATGCGCTTGAAGCGCGCCATCATCACATCGCGGTTGAACAGGGCATAGGCCTGGGCCCATTGCAGATCACGCCAATAGGCTTCGAATTCATCGGTGCCCTTAACGAAGTAGGCCAAGTCTAGGTCTGGAATCTTCTCTTCCGAGAGGCGTGCCAGATGCTTGGCAGTGCCCATATGGCATTGAGCCAGCTTATTGCCAATGTTACGGGAGCCGGAGTGAAGCATCAGCCACACCTGCTCTGCTTCATCGAGGCATACCTCAATAAAGTGGTTGCCCCCACCAAGGCTACCCAGCTGCTTTTCGGCTTTGCCCCGGCGATCTTGAACGCCCTTATGCAAGTCCTTAAAGCTGCGCCAGCCGGACCAATTTTGCACAGACTTTTCGACGGTTTTGTTGGCTTCAAACCCTGTGGGAATGGCCGCTTCAATATCCTTGCGGATTTGCTTGAGCTTGCCCTCTAACTGATTGCCTTGGAAGGGCAACTTGATGGCGCACATGCCACAGCCAATATCCACGCCGACGGCAGCGGGGACGATCGCATCTTTCGTCGCCACAACCGAGCCCACCAACGCCCCCTTGCCCAAATGGACATCGGGCATCAGAGACACATGCTTAAACACAAAGGGCAGAGAGGCCACATTTTGAGCCATGGTGATCTCGTTGGAGCTGAGATCGTGATTTGCCCAGGAGAGAACGGGCTTTTCGGTTTTAAAGGGGACCTGTTGGTAGCCCATGATTCCTATTCCTTTTCGACTGCCTAGGCCACTTGCTTGCAGGGCAAAGCCCCTGGCCGCGACATGCTTAAGGACACTTGCTGGCCGATAGCAGAGCAAGCATCCTACGAAATCGCGGAGCCTGGCGATTTAAGTTCGTCATTACTGCGTATTATTTTGTAGTACACTTTTGTCGTTGGCAATGAGTATTTCTGCCCAGTCAATCTCTGGATGGCTTTGATGGGGCCCTTTGGCTTGGCTTAGGGGTCTGCCTGGCATCGCTGGCATTGCGAGGGGGAAAAGGCCCGAGGAGAATCACATCTATTTGATTTTCATGAAGGCAGTTTAAAACTTTATGTCAGCTTGTAGTTCTCTCCGGATGTGATGAATCCTCCGTAAATACTTGGGATCCTCCGGCGGGAATAGATGTTGAGCGGCGTAGTCTATGGATATTCACGTAGCCTGCCTCCAAGATCGCTGGTCAACGGTTGGTTTGGGGACTGTGAATTGACTAAGGAAATCACAGTGAAAGGCGAGTCAAGCATCTTGCTTTTAAAGCGACTTTACTCACCTTTCATCAACTCATTGCATCCTCGGTTTCAGTCATTCCCTGTAGGGGATTGACAGTACCGATTACTCTTCTCTAAACCATGACTGTTGTTCCCAACTTCTCTGGGCCGGATTCTCCAAGTTCTCCGGTTGCCCGTCCTGCAACGACGACCTCTTCCCAGGTTGGGAAGCTACCACTGGAAACCACGTCTGGTGAGCTGTCACCTGCTTACTCCGTTGCACTTGAGGAAACAGGCTCACAATCCTTGGCTCCAGGGCAAGCCCAGACCCCGCAGATGGTTAAGCGAGGCTTGGTGGGCTTAGCGGCCCTAGGAGCAAGTGTTGCAGTACTGGGCATTTGGGGCAGTTCTTTGAGCTATCGCTGGCTCCATGTGACGACAGATTATGCGGTAGTTAATGGGCGAACCATTACGGTCAAATCGCCTGCGAGGGGAACCGTTCAAGATTTCTTTGCGAGACCCGGCGCCAGCGTGAGCGCAGGTCAGCCTCTAGCCCGCATCAACTTTGTCACGGATGATTCTGAAGCTGGGCTATATGATTCCCCTGAGGCGATCGCCCTTAAGCTTCAGGCGGCCTCGTTGGAGCTAACGTCTAAGCAACAGGCTCTGGTGTTGTTAGAAGACCAGGTGCGCTCCCTCGATGTCCAGACGCTTCAGCTGCAATCCTTAGCGGAAGACGAGGCTCGCAGTCAGGCAGCGATCGCTAACCAGGAGCAGCAGCGAGAGATTCAACAACTCCAGCAACAACAGTCGAGTCAGCAACTGGCGGTAGAACTGGCTAGTGCCAAGCTCAACGAAGCCCAAACCAAAGCAAGTGCGGCGAAGCAGTCCTATGAGCGCTATCAGTCCCTCTACGACCAGCAGCTCATCGCTCTGCAAAAGGTGGATGAACTCAAAGCGGAATGGGAGATTGCCCTGGACCAATTGGCATCCCACAAGGCAGCCGTGACCGCAGCGGAACAACGAGTTCAGCTAACCCAGACTGAGATGGGAACCCTTGCGGCGACCACTCCCCAAACCAACCAAGCCACCAGTCGTTTACGACAGCAGCAGATGAGCTTGGATTTGAAGCAGCAGCGACAGAAGCTCCAACAAAGCTACCAGTCGGGCTTGGCAGAGCTGCCAGCGCTCCAACTTCAGGTTGAACAGCTTAATGGTCAACTTGGGGCAGCCCAAGCACCAACAGCGCTTCCACTTCAGCCTGTGAGTGACTTGCCTGCTCCCTTCTCCGGCGTGGTTTACCAAACCCGATATGACGCGGGGGAAATGGTTGAGCAATCCGACGAAATGTTGACCATGCTGGACTGTGACGACCTCTGGGTTGAGACTCTGGTGACCAGTCGAGAAGCAGGGCGCATTGATGAGTCTCAGCCCGTCAGCGTTTATTTGAAGGACCAGGCTGCCCCCGTGGCCGGTCAAGTGGATGTCATTGAGCCGGTAAGTAGTTTGTCGGTCATCCAAAACCGAGAGCAGCGGCTACTGCCTTCCCTACCGCCCCAAATGCAACAGCAAGCTCTAGCCAGGGTGACGGTGCGCTTGGAACCTGCGGATCACGTGCAGGCCGCGAATCGGTTTTGCGGTGTAGGACAGATGGCGAGCTTGAGCTTTGGCACCCAGCGCTCCCAGTCAAAATTGCCTTTCTTGAGTGCGTTCGCGTCGAAATCCTCCCGCTAGGCTGAGCCCAGAATCATGATGCAACTTCGACTTCGTCAGGCTTTGCCCTGGCTTCATTTCGGCGCGATCGCCCTGGCCATGTGGCTGGCATTCCATCACATCCTCCATCTCAAAGCCCTCTACGGTGCGGTTTGGGAGCTGCCTGCCTTTGTGGGTCTAGGCGTGATTGGCAGCTGGCGCTGGTCCCTATTGGTCCTGCGGTGGTTGCGAGGACAACTTTACTTGCGTTGGCGCTTTCGACGCTGGCGGCGTCAGGCAAAGCAAGTTCCCCTGGAGGTGCTGCCCCCGGTTTGTTTGCTGGTGCCCACCTATAAAGAACAGGACTGGATTACGGAGCGGGTGTTTCGGGCGATCGCCCTAGAGGCCCAGTCCCTACCCCAGGGTCTAACCGTGCTAGCCAACAGCAGCAGTGATGCTGAGAACCAGCGAATTCGCGAAATTTTGGAGGAAGTGGACCCAGGACTACAGTCCATCGACCTCATCTTGATGTTGCAGAAAGATGGCAAGCGCAAAGCCATGGCCGATGGTCTGCGGGAATTGGCCAAACGGGGCTTCCCCAGCCATGGCGTGATCGCGCTGATGGATGGCGATTCAGAACTTTCCCCCGCCACGCTGCTACGCTGTCTGCCCTTCTTTGCGATGTTCCCCAAGATGGGGGCACTGACCACGGATGAGCTGCCAGTGGTTAAGGGCTCTTATTTCTTCTCTGAATGGTTCCACATGCGCTTTGCCCAGCGCCACTATCAGATGTGTTCTGATTCCCTGGACCGCAAGGTCATGTGCCTGACGGGTCGCTTTTCGCTCTTCCGGGCTGAAGCTGCTTTGGACCCAGACTTTGCTGAGCAACTGTCTAACGACCATTTAGAAGATTGGCTCTGGGGGCGTTTCCAGTTCCTTTCGGGCGACGACAAGAGCACTTGGTTCTGGCTGCTGCGCCGGGGCTATGAAATGCTCTATGTGCCCGATGTTTTGGTCTATTCAATCGAGACCCTGTCCGGATCTGTCGTGGAGCGCTCCTATCAAAACATGCGCCGTTGGTTCGGCAACATGCTGCGCAACAATGGCCGCGCCTTGGCATTGGGTCCCCGTGTCACGGGCGGTTTTCTCTGGTACAGCCTGCTGGATCAGCGCCTCAGTATTTGGACATCCTTGCTCAGCCCCAGCTTTCTACTAATTTCCGCCTTGCAGGGTCACTGGGTTAGTTTTCAGCTCATTGCCAGCTGGATTGTCTTGAGCCGTTTGGTGATGCTGCTGGCGATTTTTGCGGGGCGGCCTTCCCAGATTAAGCTGCTGCATTTACCGATTTTGCTGCTGACCCAATGGGCGGGGTCTCTGGTGAAAATTTGGACCCAGATGAATCTGGTGAAGCAGAAGTGGACCAATCGCGGCAACCAGAGCATTGATGCAGGCGGTGCCGCTTGGAAGCTGGGCCTTAAGGCAAACCTTTCGCGCTTTTTGCTCTGGGTTCAGGTGGCTAGCTTTGTGGGATTGGTCCTTTGCTTGAATGGCATTATAAACCCGGTCGCCGATTGGCAGGGCTGGCGGCTAGAGGAGCAGCATCAACAGGTGGCGACTGGGGAGATGGCGATCGCCCAAGCCGTGGATTACGGCATCATGCCCAACGACGGCTTGGATGATGCTGCGGCACTCCAGGCGTTGATCAATCAATCCACTGCAGCGCATTTGAAAGTGCAGTTGCCCATTGGTGAACTAGAGTTTCAGCAACCCCTGGATATTCAGCGAGGGGATGTCACGATTCAAGGGCACGGCAAGGGGCGGACGGTGGTTCTGCTATCCTCCTCAGTTGTTCAGCCAACCTCAATGGCCCAGTCTGAAATATCCCAGTCTGAATCGGCGATATTGCTCAACGCTCAGCCGTCTACTCAGGCTGAGCTAGAGACGGTGCAGTTTCGGGGCTTGAGTTGGCGACGGCTTCCGGCTGCGCCTGATGCAGCGAAAGTACAAGCCTAGGCGACTCTCTGGGCTCATGGCATGGGCTCATGGCATGGGCTCATCTCGCTAGTTGGCTCGGGAGGGCAGGCTGACCTCAAAGTTGGCAAAATCAATCTCGGTATCTTGGGGAGTGGACCAGCTGCGATCGCCTCCCCCAAAGAAGGTCGAGAAAAAGATGCCATCAATTTGTAATTCGGGTGCGGTGCGAAAGATCAAATCCTTCTGGTCCAAGACCAGTTTTCCATCGACCCAAACCCTGGCTCGTCCATCGGCTTGGCCCGGTTGATTCAGCCATAGCTCTTGCTCAATGCGCTGCCATTGACCCGGCTTAAATCGCCAATTCCCTCGCCCCAAAGAGGTTCCATACTCTTTACTACTGGGCAGATAGGCATAGATTTCCCCCGCTCCATTTTTACGCCACATCAGCCGACAGGAAAAGCCATCACGGCCATTGGGAATCGTCCCTCCGCTGTTGCCTATGCCACCATAGAGCCCAGGGAGTTTCCCCCCTTTCACAAAGTTAAAATTGCCTGGGAAACGAACGCTATAGCTGAGCCGAAGGCGCTCTTGGGGGGCGATGCCGAGGGAGGCATAAAACTGGCTGCCGCCCAGGGGGACATTATTTTTACGGCTGACTGAGGGGCTCGCGGAACGGGCGGGGTAATGGACGCGCAGAAATTCTGGGAATTTGCCTTGGGGCTGACGAATTGTCTGTAGATTTCCCCCCCCCCAACTTCCCTGAGCCTGCACTTGCCAACCCTGGTGCCAGTTCTGCTGAAAGTTGCCAGACCATAAGGTAGCAGCAGCTGGCGCAGAAGTTCTTGCTGTATCGCTCTCAGCTAAAACGGTCTTTGGGCGACTGACGGGTGGCTCTTCGGTCTCTGGCATACTGCATCCACTTAAAGCGGCAAGACTACTACTCCAAAGAAGGGTCAGGGCAACGTGGGAGATAGAAGTATGGGAGCGCCACATAGATTTAGACAAAGGCTTGAGAGCAAGAACAGAAACTTTCATTTAGTGCATCCTGTGGATGATGACCCTCTCCTCAAGTCTGACTTGCACTAAGAATACTGACGAATCCAGATTTGGCCCAGTCGAAGCTCTTAGACTGCGGGTAGTTCTGACGCGATCGCCCCCTATGGCTTCCTCTTCCTTTTTAATCAAGCCCGGTAGCAAAGTTTCCCTGAAAGACCATAAAACCAAAGAGACCGGCAAATTCAAAGACAAAGCCGAAGCCAAGGCGGCTTTGAAAGAAGGTGTGGAGCGCTTAGCGAAATACCAGGACGTTCTCTATGCCGCCAATACCCATTCCGTCTTAATTGTGTTTCAAGCAATGGATGCGGCGGGGAAAGACAGCACGATTGAACATGTTATGTCCGGGGTAAATCCCCAGGGCTGCCAGGTGTTTAGCTTCAAGTCTCCCTCAGCAGAAGAGCGTGACCACACCTACCTATGGCGCAATATGAAGGCTCTGCCGGAGCGAGGGCGCATTGGTATTTTTAATCGTTCCTACTACGAAGAAGTCCTGGTGGTGCGGGTCCACCCGGAATTCCTGGCGGGGCAGCAGCTACCGGAGGCGTTGAAAACGGGTAAGGGGATTTGGAAGCAGCGGTTTGAGGAAATCAACAACTTCGAGCAGTATCTGACCAACAACGGCACCACAGTGATCAAATTCTTCCTCAACGTCTCCAAGGCAGAGCAGAAGCGTCGCTTCCTGGACCGGATTGATCGCCCTGAAAAAAATTGGAAATTCTCTGCCAGTGACCTTAAGGAGCGAGCCCTGTGGGATGACTACCAAAAAGCCTATGAGGATCTGCTCAGCAACACCAGCACCAAGGCCGCACCCTGGTATGTAATTCCGGCGGATGACAAGAAGTTTATGCGCTGGCAAGTGGCGGAGATTGTGGGCGATCGCCTCAAGTCCCTCAAGCTCAAATACCCGGAGGTCAGCGAAGAACACAAGCAACGCCTCCAGGAAGCCAAGATCGCGCTAGAGGCAGAAGAGGATTAGGTCGATGAGTTCGCAGCCTAACCCGTAAATTCTTTGATACGCGGTAGGGGCCGGGTTTCCCTGCCCTTCGGGAACAAGAGGGTGGAAGCAAGAGGGCAGGAAGACCCTGCCCCTACCAGGGTTGGATATTGATTGGTGGGCGGCGAGTTTAGACTGTGTCAAATAGCATGGTTTTCATGTAACGTTCAGCCCATTCCTTGCCAAAGGCCTTTTCCAGCACCCGCGTGGTCTTATCGTTTTCCCGCTGCTTGGCACAGTAGTAGCGCTGAGCTGCAAGCAGCTCTGCTTCTTCCTCAGCGGTTTCCACGGGTTGAACCATGGCCGCATGCTGACAATGGATGGTGAGGTAGGCTTCCACCTTCGCGAGGAAGTCCAGTTCCTCATCCTTATCCATGGGGCGCACAAAGACACAGTGAGGCGAGAAGATATCGCCCCAGCCTGGCAGCTCTCGATGCTCAGAAAACTCAGTCTCAGGCAATGCCGACAGCTGCATGTCATAAATGGAGGGCAGCTCACGGGCAGCGTTGATGGGGGATAAATCCACAATCGCGGCACTAATGCCCGCCTTACTGCTGCCCACGAGGTCATTGCCAAACATCGGCAGGGCATAGTTGACCCGAGGGAACATGACGCAATGGAGAATATCTAGGGCTGGCCCCACCTTAGCCAGCTCCAAATGCAACTTGCGGAACTGGGGGGTCTGGTAGCAGTGATTTTCAATGGTGACTCGCTCTCCCTCCAAACGCCCCTCCACATAGCCCAAGTCCTCTGGCATTTCGTAAGGGGTCAAGTCCAAATGCTTATGCCAGAGGTGCTCAATCCGATCCGCTAGCTGACGAACGAGGGGGTGCTGTTGCTGGCGCAGCGAAGATGTCGTTGAAGCTTGAACGGTTTCGGTCATGGTTTTTGGAGAAAAGGCCAAGCGGGCAGGCTAAGACTAAATGTTGAGCTATGTCACCAGATTTAAACTGTAACGGACAACGCTCGGTGGGCGGAGAGTGCGAATAAGCCCTCTATGAATTGTTACATTTGAATTGAGGCAGTGACAGAAACTTTTGTTCAAGGGGCTTCCCTGGGGTCTCGCCGGACCTGTTTGGGGAGATTCCAGCATTTTCTGCCCTGTACTCGCGCTTTCGTATCTAGCTCAGATACGAGTCCATCTATGAGGATCGTCACCTATGCCAAATAAACCTTCTAAGGATCCCAACTATTCCTGGAAAGGAAGTCCCAATGCTGGCAGAGTGCTGTCCATTGGAGCTGTGGGCCTTGCCCTATTGCTGCTACTCGCTGGTTTCGCAGGATAATCGTTGAGATCAGCATGGGGGAATCCCCCAGTGACCTCCATCATCCAATCTCGCCCACTTGCTCTGTGCCACCAATGTTGATGCAGATCGCAGTGCTGGGTGGAAGCACTGCCCGCGCTAAGCCCCAAACCGCTAAGATAAGTAAATGGTTTGTCATCCATCAGGCTTCCTTGTCTGAAGTGGGGCAGACGATTGGTTTGAGGGCAAGGGCTTAAAAAGCCTGTTTGTCTCTCCCCAAGTATCCCAAGGGTCGAGGAGTGATTGCATGAATATTGGTTGGGTTGAAGTTGCCCTTGTGGTGGGCTTAGCTGTATTGGTATTCGGCCCTAAGAAGATTCCTGAATTTGGAGCTGCCTTTGGTAAAACCTTAAGAGGCTTCAAAGAGGAAATTAAAGGAGAAGGAGAAGAGGTGGCTGAGCGAGACGAATCTAAAGTAATTGACCGTTAGCCGCATCTAGAGCAGTGGCTCTCCAGAGCTGCTACGAACCATTGCTGCCCTAAAGCTTTCACTACGCGGAAGGAGTAATGGTTTCACTATGTTTCATTTCTAAGGTCAAGTTGTTCCCCTTGGGCAGTCTTAGACCATTGGCTATTGCTCCAATATCGCTGACTGGCGGTGATTCGGGCGTTTTAGTTTGTTTTCGGGAGCGCTAGGCTTTTGTCTATTTTCGAAGGTATTGGGTTAGAAGGACTGGGCTTAGAGGCATTTGGGTTGGAGTGGTGGGCGATCGCAGCCTTTCTCTTTGTTTTACCCAAGGTTTTTGCTCTTCTACTAGCCATACTATTTCTGTTTGCTGAGAAAATCCCAGGCTTTGAAACCTTTGCAGGGGGACGTGTCAAAGCATTCAAGGATCGCCTCAACCAGCAGCTCGTGGATAACTTTCAACGTGTAATGCAGCTCTTTCGTTCTTCCAAGCCCTAAGCATTTTGATTAGGCTCCGCTCAGCCAAGCCAACCCGCCCATGGCTCCCTCCCCTAGTCCCATCTCGAATGCCCCAATTTTTGATGAGTTGTCGACGGAGCTAGTCGCTGGCCTTGAGGGGATTCGCCGTCGCCTGCGGGCGGGGCAACAGCAAATGGCAGACTGGCAGGGAGGTGAGCTGGCAGTGTCTGCGGTACCCGGTGCGGGCAAGTCAACGGGGATGGCCGGTGCGGCGGCGATTACAATCGCTCGCCATCGCCTGAATTTGCGGCGGCAATTGATCGTCGTGACCTTTACCCGATCTGCAGCGACAAATTTGAAGGCCAAGATTCGTAA
This sequence comes from uncultured Pseudanabaenaceae cyanobacterium, assembly GCA_938002085.1. Classification (GTDB taxonomy): domain Bacteria; phylum Cyanobacteriota; class Cyanobacteriia; order PCC-9006; family JAAUQQ01; genus JAAUQQ01. Next base: position 16,834 of record CALLAT010000088.1, on the reverse strand, counting down.
GGAACTGCGATCGCTCTCCCTCCCTGCCACGGGCTTTTCGGTCAATACGCTCCATGGCCTGGCCCTCAGCATTGCCAATCGCCATCCCGAGCTATCCGGCCTCAACTTGCAAGACAGCTCTTTGGTCAGCGCCAATCAGAGTCATCGCCTCATTCGCAGCTGCATTGACCAGTGGATTGCGGATTCTCCTGCCGCTTACCAAGCTCTGATTTTGGGGCAATCCTTTGATGGCGAGGAGACAGAGCGGTTGCGCCGCCAGGGCGTTTTGCGCACGGAAGTTTTGCCCAGCCTGGCGACGACGGTGATCCATGAAGCCAAGAGCTCTGGATTGCTGCCGCCCCAGCTAATGGAATTGGCCCAGGGGGCTCAGGTCGCTACGAATTCTGCTGCTAGTTACGACGTGCTGGCGATCGCTGCCGGTCTTTACGATCGCTATCAAGGAATGCTCCAGCGGCGAGGCTTGATTGACTATGACGACATGATTCTAGCGGCGCTCAAAGTCTTGCGCGACCCCGACACCCGAGCTTTTTGGCAGGACCAATGTTTTGCGGTGTTTGAGGATGAGGCCCAAGATTCAACACCGTTGCAAAGTCAACTATTGGAGGTGCTGGGGCAACGCTCAGACCAACCTGATGCGTCACCGGATTTGATTCGGGTGGGTGACCCGAATCAGGCAATTAACTCGACGTTTACCCCGGCTGACCCAATTTTCTTTCGGCGGTTTTGCGATCGCGCCAAGCCCAAGAATCGCTTCGTCACCATGAACCAATCGGGGCGCAGTAGCCCGATTATTCTGGATGCGGCGAACTTCGTTTTGGATTGGGTCAATCTCAAATATGGTGCTGATGCCATTGCGCCATTTGAATCCCAACACATTCAACCTGTGCCCCCGGACGACCCCCAGCTCAATGCCAATCCGGAGCCGGTGGGGTTAGGACTGGAATTGCATTTTCCTCAGAATACGCTGGAGACTGTGGCACGGATTCGCGATCGCCTCCTCCATTTGTTCCAGCAAGATGGTCGAACCCAGGCTGCGGTGTTGGTGCGGGAGAATAAGCAGGGGCGGTGGTTGGCACAGCAATTGGCGGTGCTGGAGACGGAGCATGACATTCCCATTTATGAGGTGGGGGCGAGCGATCGCCAGTCCGCCGTGCCCCGCGAGATGCTAACGCTGCTGCAATTTATTCAGCGACCCCACTCCCCCGACAACCTCAAAGCGGCGCTCAGCACCCTGGCAAAACGTCAGCTAATTCCACCCCAGGATTTGAATGCCCTAGCCAGTTCGCCGGAGCAGTTTCTCTATCCTGGCCCCCTGGAAGCACCTCAAACGGCCAAGGTCCAGGAGGCGCGGCGTTATTGCAACGGCCTGATCCAGGCGCGATTGGCCTTACCGACATTGGAGCTGATGTCGTTTTTGGCGATGACGATGAACTATGAGGCAGCGGAGTTAGCCACGGCGGATAAGCTGTCGGATCAGGCGCTGCGGCGGGTGGGCGGTGAGCTGTCCCTGGCGGCAGTTATTGCGGTGCTGGTGGATATCGTTAGTGCGGAGCGATTTGATGGAGTGGATTTGGAGGATGCGGAGTCGCGCTATACGCGGGTGGGCCAGGTGACGGTGATTACAATGCACAAGGCCAAGGGCTTAGATTGGGACCATGTGTTTCTGCCGTTCTTGCAGTTGCAAACCATCCCCGGTACGCCTTGGGTACCGCCCCAGGGAAAATTCCTTGGCGACTTTACTTTGGCAGAGGTGGCGCGGGCGCAGATTCGTACCTATTTGCATGAGGCTGATGCGGCGGCTGGAATGCGGTTGCCTAGCCTGGATGTTGCTTGGCAGCGGGCTTGCCAGTTGAAGCAGGGGGAGGAGTTTCGTTTGCTCTATGTGGCGATGACGCGGGCGAAGCGATTGCTGTGGATGGGGGCGGCGAAGGAGGCTCCGTTTAGCTGGAGTAAGCCGGAGAATGTAGATGCGAGACCACCTTGTCCAGCTGTGACGGCATTAGCCCAGCGGTTTCCCCACTGCGTTGTGAGATAGATGATTTCTTAGGGCGTGTACTAACTCTTGCACGTTTGATCAACGAACTTGCAAGACTTGGCACCGTTTTGCCATTGCTCTAAAACTAAAACTATCTTCGTGAGTGAACGAATTAAGGTGCTGCTGAGTAATTCGTCTTTGGGACTTTTGTGGCTTAGGGCCTCTTGCAGAGTCTGTGATGTTTATTGTTTTGACAAACCAAATGCTTACAATTCAAATATTTGATTTGCAAGTATTTTGTTTTCAAGTATATAATTTGACCAAGGAGAATCTTCTCTCTTCGCGTGAGAGAAGCCTGACTCAAACAGGAGAGCGCAAGTTCATGAATTTAATCTCAAAGCCCCAGGACCTCACAGGGCCCAAAAATTACAATGTTCAATCTTCTCAAGCTCGTTCTCAGCTTTCAGTCGGGTTTAAGCTCCCGTCGCAACGCGAACTCTTCCTCTTGTGGGCTCTCCAAGGAGCAGGGCAAGCCGGTGTCTACGGACTTGATTTACAAAGATCCATCTCGGAATGCAGCAATGGCAGTGAAGTTGTCTCAGTCGGAAGCCTCTATAGCTTGCTCAAGCGACTCCGAGGAAAAGGGCTCATTGACTCTTGCGAGGGGGCTGCCCTTGGAGGTGGCGCTAAGCGAGTCTACTACCGCCTCACTGCTGAAGGGGAATCACTCCTCAAATCAGCCAACACCTTTATCTCTCGACTGCGAGATTGGACTCCAGAAGGCTAGTGAGCATCTTTTAGATGCGACTCTTCAAGAGTCTATCTTTATTCGCTTCTGTGTCTTTCCGTTCCTTTCGTTTCTTGGACCTGATGAGAAAGTTTGGTTCAAGTCTATCTTGCGCGACCGATATGGCCTTTATCGTCGCGGTTATGGCAAAACCTATCTGTTCTTGTGGGATGTATGTGTGACTGCGGATTTTGTCCGTCGTTATATCGGAGCAGCTGTTTCACAGTTGATTGAGGTGAACATCAACCTTAAAAAATGATAGGCATTAGCGTTTCACTGGTGAGGCTGAAAAGACTTCAGAATGGTCTCCAGGGAAGTCTTCAAACATGGCTCCTCTGATTTTTTGAAGTATTGGACTTTCTCGCCTGTTAAGCCTTGAGCATTTGTTGGATCTGTATAGGTCACTATTGTTCCAATTAGGCTTGCTCTGCTTGAGATGAACTCTACTAAATGAGTCCATGAAGTGCTGAGACTAATATGTGGCTGGAGCAGGCTTTTCAGCACTCTGACTTAGACAAGCAAAAGCCTCAATTGCATAGTGCAACTGAGGCTCAAAGCTTAGATTCTGACCAAGCGGTTTAGACGTAAGTTGTGCCGTAGCCGCGCCATACGCCAACCAACATGCCATCTACTTCCAGATTGATACCTGGAACCACGATGGGCTCATAGTTCTCGTTCGCTGGCTTAAGAACAATATTCTCACCATCGCGATGGAAATACTTGAGAGTCGTTTGATTCTCAAAGCGAGCCGCGACAATGGTGCCTTCCCTAATGCGAGAGGGGTCTTTGACCTTACGCATAATCACAATGTCACCCTGGTCAATATGGGCTTCAATCATGCTGTCGCCCCTAACCCGCAATGCATAGCACTCAGGGTCTTGGAAAACATCGCTGAGGTCTAGGCGCTCAACGCTGTCGGTAAAAACGTCCACCATGCTACCGGCGGCGATCGCACCCTGGAGCGGAATCCCTTTCTCGGTCAAAATCCGAATGGTTCGAGCCTGGCCCTCATCCCAGTCAATGTAGCCCTTCTTTTGAAGATGCTTCAAACGACTCTGGACTGGCGCGGGCGATCGCAACTCCATCGCTCGCATCATCTGACGAATAGACGGTGCATGTTGGTGCTCGCCGATATATTCGACCAGCCAGTCGAAAAGTTCCTGCTGAGGACCTGTTAGCTTTTCCATGGTTTCTGTAAGGGTTTACATCGTTCCCCAGAACATTTGTATCCTACAAATGTAGGATTGTCCATACTCTTGTACTAGTTATATAAATAATGACCCGGACAATTTGCCCCCCAAAGCCAAAACCGCCCCGAATAGGGCGGTTCACCATGGTTGCGCTTACAGCTATTTCTGAAGTGAATTAATTTGTTTCAACAGCAAGTGAGTTGCACTTACAGCAAGCCAAGCAGACTTACTAGCAGCGCCTTTTGAGCATGGAGACGGTTTTCGGCCTGGTCCCAGATGCGGGATTGGGGGCCTTCCATGACGGATTCGGTGATTTCTTCTTCGCGGTGGGCGGGCAGGCAATGGAGAACGATGGCTTCTGGCTTGGCCAGTTTCATCAGGCCATCGTTGATTTGGTAGGGGGTGAAGCGGGGGAGGCGATCGTCGGCTTCGTCCTCTTGGCCCATGCTGGCCCAAACGTCGGTGTAGAGGGCGTCGGCTCCGGTGGCGGCGGCTTGGGGGTCGGTGGTGATGGTGATTTCGCTATTGGGGTCGATGCGTAGGGCTTTGGCCTGTTCCACGACTTCGGGTAAGGGATGGAAGCCGTCTGGGGCAGCGATGCGGCAGTTGACGCCGGTGAGGGCACAGCCCAGCAGGATGGAGTGGGCCATGTTGTTGCCGTCTCCGCAGTAGGTCAGGGTCAGGCCTTTGAGGTCGCCGAAATTTTCAAGGAGGGTTTGCAGGTCAGCTAGGACTTGGCAGGGGTGGTAGAGGTCGGTGAGGGCATTGATGACGGGAACGTCGGCGTATTTGGCGTAGGTTTCAAGGTCCGCTTGGGCGAAGGTGCGCACGGCGATCGCATCCAAATACCGACTCAGCACACGAGCCGTATCCTGCACGGGCTCACCACGACCCACCTGGCTAATGCTGGCGTTGAGGTCTAGGACATTGCCCCCCATCTGAAACATTGCGGTAGAGAAGCTGACACGGGTGCGGGTGGAGGCTTTGGAGAAGACAAGGCCGAGGGTTTTGTCGGTGCGGGGCTTGAGCTTGCCTGCCTTGAGGTCACCTGCCAGCTTGAGCAACTCGGCGATTTCGGTCGCGCTGAGTTCCGCAAGGCTGAGTAGGTTGCGTCCGGTGAGTGCTCCCATGCTGTGTCTTCTCTCCCAGTGGTGCCAGTAGTGTTTTGGTCGCAGTGATGGTGGCTGCGGCTCGGTTAAACCGATTTGAGAAGCTATTATCCTACGCCGAAATCACGGTGCTACGACGGTGGGTTTTGAGATGTGGGTTGGGATTTTTACCGTAGGGGCAGGGTCTCCCTGCCCTGCTTTGCGTCTTTGCATGGCTTTGGGCAGGGAGAACCCTGCCCCTACGTGGCGATGTCGTGGGGGAAATGCCAAACCTGAATGAATGCTTTGCTCTTAATCCAAGTCTAGGTCGAGGCCTTCGGCTTTGAGGTCGCGGGACATCAAGGCTTGGACGGCTTGTTTGGGGGTGATGTTGCCTTCTAGGACGCAGTAGACGAGTCGGGAAATGGGCGTGGTGATCTGTTCGCGCTTGGCGAGTTTGCGCAGGGCGCGGGCGGTGTTGACGCCCTCGGCGGTGCTTTGCAGTTCTTCGGTGATTTGCTCCAGGCTTTTGCCATGGGCAAGGCCATAACCCACACGGTAGTTGCGGCTGAGGGAGCTACTGCAAGTGGCCATCAGGTCGCCCAGGCCAGCTAGGCCAAAGAAGGTTTCGGTTTGGCCGCCCAAGTGGGTGCCCACGCGAATGATTTCGATCAGGGCGCGGGTCATCAAGCCCGATTTGGCATTGGTGCCCAGTTCCAAGCCATCGCAGATGCCCACGGCGATCGCAATCACGTTCTTCAGCGTCCCCCCCAGCTCAGTCCCCACCGGGTCGTCATTGGTGTAGACCCGAAACCGCTCTGAGGCAAAGGCTTCCTGGACTTGCTCGGCGGCATCAGCATCCAGGCTAGCGCAAACGCAGGCAGCAGGTAAGCCTTGCTCGATTTCTACAGAAAGATTGGGACCAGAAATGACGACGAGGGGATTGTCGGGATAGGCCGCACTCCAGATTTGGGAGGGGGTGTTGAGAGTTTCAAAGTCCAAGCCCTTGCTGGCGCTGGTGATGATGGTTTTGGCCGGAAGCTTTAGGGCTTTGAGCTTCGTGATGGTTTCGCTGATGCCCTTCATGGAGATGGCGCTGATGAGGATATCGGCATCGGCGATCGCATCCTCCAGGCTCAGCTCCCCTCGGCGGGACCAAATATTGACGTTATGGCCATTCACTTTCACCAAGTTTGCCAGGGCCGTTCCCCAGGCTCCCGCTCCCAGGACGGTGACGTTCATGAGCTGATCTGGGGGCAGGGATTTGCCGGGGTTGGATTGGACGGCATCTTCTGCAGCGATCGCCCTGGCCGCTGCTGCCTTTGCCGCTGCCTGCTCCAGGCGCTGCTCTTTGTTTGAGCCTGTTGCTTTGGAATGGGTGGCGGAATTGGCCATGGAGAAGCTCCTTGCTACAGGCGTAGCTTAGCGAAGGAGATGGGCAATCTCCAAATGCCTAATGGCTGATAGCGCATCGCCAGCTTGGGTGACTGCTAGAGCAATGCCACCAAGATCCTCAAAATATCTTCGAAATCTGTCGGCAAACTATAGAGGTTTAAGTCCTGAAGAATGCTCCCAAAAACAAACGCGCCGTACCAAGAGCACGACGCGCTGTTTATCTAACAAAAAAGTGTTTCTTAACGGAAACCCACAGCTGCCTGCCAGACAAACGCCAAAAGCAGGAAGAACACAGGGATCACAGGGAGAATATCCACAATCGGACCAAACATCCGATAGGCTTCGGGCAACTTTGCTAAAAGAAGAGCAGCTTCCATGTATTGAACGTCCTCTCCGACGGCTTATATAAACGTTACTAAATCCTATCACTGCCTTGGGCGATCGCTTCTCCCCAGCCCCCAGACTGCGGTGCTTCTCGTTACATAAGTTAATGACCCGCCTCATCTTGGGCTTCAGGGCTGGCTTTGGCATCCACTTGGGCTCCCGATTCACCTTCCATCGCCTGGGTCTCCACCGGAGTTAGCCAGTCAGCAAAGTCTTGGGTGAAGGTGCCTGCAAAGATGCTGGCTCGAATCGATTGGGTGAAGCGAATCAGTTCGGTGATGTTGTGGATGGAAAGCAGGGTATAGCCGACAAGTTCCTGGGCGCGAATCAGGTGGCAGAGGTAGGCGCGGCTGTAGTTTTGGCAGGTGTAGCAGGGGCAACTGTCGTCAAGGGAGCTGAAGTCTTCGCGGAACTTGGCATTTTTGATGTTCCAGCGTTCGCCGCCTACCAAGACTGCGCCGTGACGGGCTAGGCGGGTGGGGATGACGCAGTCGAAGAGGTCAATGCCAGCGGCGATCGCCCGCGCCATCTCTCGATAGGTCCCCACCCCCATCAAATATCTCGGCTTGTTCTCCGGCAGCAGCGGAGCCGTGGCATCCACAATCCTGTGAATAAACTCCGCCGGTTCCCCCACGCTCACACCACCAATGGCATAACCCGGCAGATCCAGCTCTACCAATTGCTTCGCTGCTGCCTGGCGCAGGTCCAGGTAACAGCCGCCCTGGACAATGCCAAATAGGGCTTGGTCCTCACGCTTGTGGGCGACAACACAGCGCTTGAGCCAGCGATAGGTGCGCTCCGTCGCCGCTGTCACTTCCTCACGGGTGGCGGGATAGGGCGGGCATTCGTCGAAGGCCATGATCACATCGGCCCCCAGCTTGTTTTGGATGCCGATGGAATGCTCCGGCGTCATATTGATCACCCGACCATCGCGAGGCGATTTGAAGGTGACGCCTTCCTCGCTGATGGTGCGCAGTTCGCTAAGACTAAAGACTTGGAAACCACCGGAGTCCGTCAGGATGGGTCCATCCCAGTTCATAAAGCCATGGAGCCCTCCGGCCTTGCTGACGATGTCTTCGCCGGGTAGCAAGTGCAGATGGTATGTATTGGCCAAGATCATCTCGGCCTGGGTTTCCTTCAGCTGGGCTGCGGTGACGCCCTTCACAGTTCCCAGGGTACCTACTGGCATGAAGCGAGGGGTTTCAACGGGACCATGGGGCGTTTCGAAGACACCGGCTCGCGCATGACTGTGGGAGCAGCGGGCCTGGCAAGTGAAGGAAAAACTCAAAGCAGCTATCGGAAACGAGACTCGCTCCATTAGCGCATAAAAGCGGGGCGCTCAACAAATGGCAGAGGGTTTACAGCTCCTAGGCAATCGCGTTCTAGCTCTAGAAAGAACAAAGAAAGGGAAGCTGGATGGTTCCAGCTTCCCTTTCTGAAAGAGTCCGACATGGCTCTAGTCAGGTGCCTAAAAGATGTTGCCTGTCTCATCGTCCAACTGGGCATCCAGGTTAGCCGAAAGGACCTCAGCCATCATCACCTCTAGGGTCGCACTATCTATTGCTGGCGCGCCGCTGTGAAGCATCGGATTCGCAAGGGGAACAATACGAAGGCGGCGGTTGTCTTGAACTAGGTCAAAGTGACTCTCACCACCCAAGGTCTCAAGCTCCATGTAGTCGAAGCTTTGTAAATTGATGTAGAGACTGCGATTGGCAATTAAGGTTGAACCCTTGTCGTCAATGAAGATCTGTTTAACACAGCCTTCTCCCTGGGCCACGGCTTCACCATTGTGGAATTCGGCGTAGCTCACCCAAGTCAAGTCTGACAGGAGACGCTGAATATCTTGTTTCTGGCAGACAATGCCGCGATCAACGATGCAGGGGGCAACCCTAGACGATGACTCGGAGTAAAAACTTGAAGGCATATCGGATGTAGACACTTCGCGGTTGGACGACAGTCAGCAGTGGGTGCAGCTCATACTGCGCGGGGCAATGGGTTGAGGCAAGGGGTCAAAGCCTCCTTGTTACTCCATCGCTTGCAGTAGCTTCCACAACTCAAACACAGAAACCCGGAAACTGTTCCGTATTTCTGCTTGGCCAGAAAATTGGGCCATGGGGTGTCCGTCAGCGCATCCACTGAGCAACACCGCATTTTTACCCTGTTCTCTGATTTTGAGGGGCTGCATTCTCACTATAAACCCTGAGACTGGTGACCCACCTCAGTATGGCGAGACGGAAAAACTACGCCTAGGGGCTTTAGTCCTGCTCTAAATCGATTATGGCCTTTGTCTCTAGCCAGACGGTTCCGCTAAAACGCGGAGAAGGGAAAATTTCGCCTTTATTTGCAGGCCATTTCTAACCCTTGACGATTGAGGAAGGTGCCATATATGGCTCTGTCCAACAAATACTTCATAGCTGGGCCAAGGATACAATTAAGCCCTGAAACCATTAGGCAGAGAGAGGTTCCGCCTCAGAACAGTCAAGAATCAAACTGAACTTGAACGCGATCGCCTCAGCAGCAATCCGGGTGAGGTAAAAGCAGGAGGGTTGAGGCCCTTCAAGGGTGCGGTAGGCTGATTTCGGGGGAATATGCCCCTCTGCTCTACCAGTGCGCACCTATGAAACCCCGTAAAAATACGGTGAACAATTTGACTGATGTGCGAGATCCCGCTCGCCCTTCAGCAGAGGTCTTGCAGAGAAGTCCCAGGCGATCGCGCAGGTCAATTCCGATGTTGCTGCTCCGTCGGGCTGCTGCCTTACTTCGCAATTTGAACCGGCCCCAGGACAAAGGCGCTTGGGAGCAAAGGGAGACAGTCATCCCGCCGGAACAAGCTGAGATGCCATCCCCCCCCATTGAGGCCAGCCAGGCCGTCGCTAGCCAGATATCTGAGGATGCCCCCGAGGAAACCAAGGAGCAGGCAGCTGCAACTTCCACTGTTGAGACTTCAACGACTCCGGAGCCTGCTCGCCCCGCGAGTCCAGCTCAAAAACCGGAGGGGAACGGCGGTGTCAAAGTCCTACAGCTCCTTCAGCAGGTGCTTGGGCGCAGCGTGGCTCAATTTTTCGCCAGCCTGACCTTCTACACGCTGCTGCCGATCCCCTTTTCCCAACGCCAGGAGTTTCACCGCATTGCTCGCTTTGCGCCCTGGGTGGGATTGCTACTGGGCCTAGGGCTAGGAATTGCAGACTGGGGCTTGGGAGCCCTGGGTATGAATGCGGGGTTGCGCACGGCCATTGTGGTGGTGAGCTGGCTGGGCCTAACCGGGGGTCTGCATATGGATGGTGCCATGGACAGCGCGGATGGCCTGGCAGTGATGGACCCGAAGCGTCGCCTGGCAGTAATGAGCGATAGCGTAACGGGCGCTTTTGGGGTGATGGCGGCGATGTCGCTGCTGCTGCTTAAGTTTGCAGCGCTAATGGCATTGCCGGTGGATCCGGTAAGCCGCACAGTGGCGCTGATGGCAGCGATGGGTTGGGGGCGCTGGGGCCAGGTATTGGCGATTGACCGCTATGTCTATCTCAAGGTTGAAGGGAAAGGGGCGTTCCACAAGCGGCAGTTGCGATCGCCCGATGACCTCTGGCCTGGGCTGATTGCACTACTGGGGTTGAGCGCGCTGTTTATTTGGCTCTTTCCCTATCGTTGGATATTGGCCGTGGGCATGGTGCTGGGAGGCTTTGCGATCGCCTTCGGCACAGGAGCCTGGTTTGATCGTCAGCTGGGAGGCCATACCGGCGACACCTATGGCGCGGTGGTGGAATGGACTGAGGCGCTGCTGCTCTGCCTACTGACATTGCTGTAACGCTGATGGGGAGCTATTTTAGGCGATATATTCCAAACGTTGGATTAACTGTGATATGGTTTTAAACCGTTGGGGCGATTAGCTCAGTGGTAGAGCTCCTGCCTTACAAGCAGGCTGTCACTGGTTCAAGTCCAGTATCGCCCATCACTTCAGCCTCTCAGAGGCCAACAGTCCTTAGGAATTCCTGGGGGCTGTTTTTTTATGGCATTGCAGGGTTTGGCCAGGTTAGGTCTTGTGTCAGGCTAATAGCCCCATAGATCAAGGCTCTAGAATCGCCGATTGCTCGGTAGGCTTGATCATGCAGAACTGGAGTTTCTATTTCCATGAGTGATCAAGCACAGTCCGGTGCCGAAGCTGTTGATGCCGCCATTGCCAAAGGCCTCGACCTTGATGGTTCCCCCATCCCTGCCGACAAGCTAGAGCTTTACACTAGCGTGATGGGCTTGGAAGGCAACCGTAAGCGCAGTGGCGTGACGAACAGCATGCGATCGCGCATTGTTCGCATTGGTGCCAAGCACATTCCCCAGGATGAGCTAAATCAAAAGCTAGTGGATGCTGGCTGGCCAGGCCTGAAGGACAAGGAAGTTGCATTCTATTACGGTGGCAAATAAGAGCCATTTGCCATGGCTTAGTTGCTAGACCACCTGACTAAGTTCACGATTAGAAATGAGAAAGGCTGAGGCAATAATGCCTCAGCCTTTCTCATTTGCTTACCCAATATTAGGGGGCTCAATCTCAGATCTCACTCTCTCAGTTCAGCTTCCAGGCTCAACTAACAGGCACGGGCGAAAAGGCCCGAGCCAGGACGGGCTGAGTCTTCACGGTAATCATCACAGGCTCCATATCCTCAACGGGCTGGAGGGCAGGGGGGATGGCAATTTTGTAGCGGCTCTTGCAGGGGGGGAAGCTACCTTGGCTAAACTTTTGGCGACGGCTACTCCAAAAGCGCAGGATGGCTTCTAGGGTGCCGTAGAGGATCGATAGCTCAGTTAGGTCTAGGCGCGATCGCATGCCTTCGGTGGGATGAATCGAGCCAAAGTCCAGATCAATATCATCCCATTTGGGCCGGGTCACCAAGCGAGGCCGTCGCACAAAGGGCGTTTCCACCTTGGGTTCGTAATTCAAAAATAGACAGTCTTGGTTTTCAAACGCAGCCTGTAGCGCCAGAGGATTGTCACCCGCTTGGGTCACGGCTTCGCGGAAGGCCGTGAGGGCATTGAGCGAGCGGTAGATGACAACGCCTTGCTCCAGTCCCAACCGTCCAATTACAGAGACATACAGCGGCGAAGTGATGCCTAGGGCCTTCATTTCCACCGAGAGGATTTCGCTGTCCAGTAGCCGCTTCCAGGGGGCGATTTGCCAGAGGTCGTAAGCTTTGTCTGCGAGAACGTTGTAGAGCCGTTCAGAAATGTCATCGGCCATGCCCATCAGTTCGCGCAGGCCAGGCAACAACTCATCTACCAGGGGCAGCTCGGGCTGGTACTGCACACAAATATCTAGCTCGCGCAACATGCCACGCAGGAGGAAATGCAGCTCGCGATCGCGCACCACAATCCGACTGGGTCGCTGGGGCTCCGTCGGCTCATCGGGCCAGCCCAGGGGCTCTTCCATGGCCTTGAGCAAAGACTGGACAAAAGCCGTGGGGCCATCCCCCGCCATCACGGCATCAATTCCACGCACCAGTTGTTGCGATTCATCCACCCAGACAAAACAGTCCGCCCGTTTGGATTCTGTCGGTTGTTCAGGATTGAGCACCTCCGCATTGAGCGCCAGGCGATCGCCTTCCCACACGCTCTCCGGCTGCTGGGGCAAGCGGCGAAGGCGGTGAATCGTAGTCGAGCTCAGACAATCCATGGGCGAGTTGTGACAACAAGGGAACAGGGGCGCGACTGCCTTAGCGTTTCGGGAAACGCCCAACGGAGATTTTGAAAATCTCCGTTGGGACAAGCGTTGAGCTTATCCATAAACGAAATCGCACAAATGGGCTGAAGCGCTGAGTCATTATCTCAGGCCTATCGTCAAGCTTTGCATCACTGCGACTGCGACGACATGGGAATCGCAAGGGAAGTCGCTACAATGGAGCCAATACAGACCCTTAATCTCAATGCAATCGTTGAGACTGGGCAACCGTACCTTAAGTGATGCTGAATGACCATGACTTCCACTGAAACCTTGGCCGCGCCAACCGTTGACGACAAAGGCATTTTAATCAGCGAAAAGGCCCTCGTTCAGCTTAAAGCCCTACGGGAACAGCAAGGTAAGGATATGTTGCTGCGGGTTGGCGTAACCAATGGGGGTTGCTCCGGCATGTCCTACAAGATGGACTTTGCCACCCCTGAGAGCATCATGGAAAAGGATGAAGTGTACGACTACGATGGCTTCCAGGTGGTCTGCGACCCCAAGAGTCTGCTCTACATCTACGGCATGATGCTGGACTACAGCAACGAGCTCATTGGCGGCGGCTTCCAGTTCACCAATCCCAATGCCACAGCAACCTGCGGCTGCGGCAAGTCCTTCTCGGCCTAATCAATCCAGTGGTAGGGATATGGCATGCCATGTCCCCCAAGAATTGCCACACAGCATGGCAATATATTGAACGAGATTTTGAATTAGCCAAGGGCGTACCGTTGAACCGTTTCTACTTAGAAACGAGGCTGTACGCCTTTAGTTTGCAAGACTTTACCATTTACGTCCCTAAACCATGGCCCAGACAGCAGAAGAGCTATTCAGCAGCGGCATTGAGCGTTATAGCAACGGTGAACCCGTGGGGGACCTCATCCCAGTGTTCAAAAGCCTGTGCGATCGCGCCCCCAAGAGCAGCCCCGCCTGGACCTGTCTTTCCTGGCTGTACCTCATCGACAGCAAGCCCGAGCTCGCCTTCAAAGCCGCTAGCCGCGCCGTCAAGCTCAACCCCCAAGATCCCCAGGCGAGAATCAACCTCTCCATGGCCATGATCGAGAGCGGCAAGAAAGGCGTCCGCGACCACATCGAAGCCGCCCAACAACTTGTCACCATCTCCGAGGAGCTGAAAACCGAAGTCGAAGAAAGCATCGCCGACGGCTTCAAACGCAAGCCCGATTGGAAAAGCCTCAAAAAGGTCCAAGATTGGATCTTCGAATAAACATCCAACCGCCACAAAACCGTAGGGTGGGTTTAGCCAAATCACGACGGTGCATAACCAACATCCACCGCCAAAACCGCCAAACCGTACCAAACCGTAGGGTGGGTTTAGCCAGAATTGATGCTGTTCCTCCGCCATCAACCGCCAAAACCCGCCCAGACCCAGGCCCAAGCCAGATTGAGATCCTTCGACATTCACACCGCCTAAGCCCCACAGCATCGCCATGAAAGACAAGCTGCTCAACGGCCTCAACCTGTTTTTGACGATCGACTTCTTCTTCGTCCTCGCCAGCTTCCTCTGGTTTGTGATTGCCTTGGTGGGCCGCAGCCTAGACATCCCCCTGGGCTTCGATGCCTGGCACCGTCTCTGGGAGCCCGTATTCATGCCCGCGATCGGCTTAATTATGGCCGGAGCCCTCGTCAGCGGAGCCAGTAGCTGGCTGAGCAAGAAATGGGATGAGTTTAAAACGGAATAACGAAAGCGGAATAGCAACAGCTAAAGACCCCAGGCCACATTAGGATTGCCCAGGCCGCTCTAAAATCTGCCCATGACTTTGCCCATTCAATCGCAGTACAACATCGGCCAACAGGTCAACGACGAACCCATCGTCTACGTCTTCGAGGACTTCCTCCAGGACCACGAAACCTCAGCATTAATCGCAGCAGCCCAAGCCAACCTCCAGCGAGCGGTGGTCAGCGATGACAAAGCGGGCAAAATTAGCACGGGGCGTACGGGCCAGAACTGCTGGGTACGCCATCGACAAACGGAGGTGATTGCAGCGTTATGCGATCGCATCTCTAAGCTAGTCAACATCCCCCTCACCCACGCCGAATCCCTCCAGGTCATCCACTATGCCGAGACCCAGGAGTATCGCCCCCACTTTGATGCTTGGGATGCCGGAACAGAACGGGGCAAGCGCTGCATGGAACGCGGCGGTCAGCGTCTAGTGACTTGCTTGCTCTATCTCAATGATGTGGAAGCCGGTGGGGGCACCTGTTTCCCCAAACTAGATATGGAAGTTCGCGCCATCAAAGGCCGCATGGTGCTGTTCCATAACTGCCATACCGGAACTGCCCTGCGCCACCCAGCAAGTCTGCACGGTGGCCTGCCAGTGGAAGCGGGAGAGAAGTGGGCTTGCAACCTCTGGTTCCGCGAGCACAACTATCACAAGACGCCAGCAGCTCCGAAGACATCGGGCTTTAAACGAGTTATTTAATCACTGCCCAGTCATGACGCAGTCCAAGAAAGCAGAGCGAGACCTAGCGAGTTTTATCTAGAAATGACTCTCCATCAGGCATAATATGTCACCTCTGAAGATTCAGAGGAACCGTCTCTACCCATTGATGTGACCCATGACAAACCAGCCACCCAGCGATGGCAGCCGCCGCCGTCAGTCGAAGCGATCGCAGGCGTGGCAGGCGTCCGATGGAGCATCATCTGCCCAGCCTTTATCCAGTAACGAGGCGATGGAGCAGTTTAGCCTGCGTGTGCCAAAAGACCAGGTTCCGGCCAGGCCCCAGCAGACAAAGCCTCAAAATCTAGCCCAGCCTCAAAAGGCGGTGGTGGAAAAGGCGGTGGCGGAAAAGCCAGCGGCTGAGACGGCTCCGGCGGAAGCACGCTATTCGCTTAAGGCTTTTGTTGAGCAGACCCGCGATCGCGATCTCCAGCAGGGCCTGTTCGAGCTGGAATCCCCCCGCATGCTCGACATCAACCTCAACGGCGAGGTCTGGATCAAGATGGGCTCCATGGTGGCCTACACCGGCAATGTCAAATTTGAGCGGGAAGGCATGTTGGAGCAGGGCATCGGCAACCTGCTCAAGAAAGCCGTGACCGGTGAAGGTGCTCGTCTGACCAAAGCCAAAGGTAGCGGTTCCGTGTTCTGCGCCGACTCCGGCAAGAAAGTCACGATCTTGAACTTGAACAACGAGGCCATTTGCGTCAACGGCAATGACCTCTTGGCCTTCGAGAAGTCTCTCAGCTACGACATCCGCATGATGCGCCGCATCTCGTCGATGATGGCGGGCGGATTATTCAACATTCGCCTCCAGGGCAAAGGCATGGTGGCCATCACCAGCCACTACGATCCGCTGACCCTGCCCGTCACCCCAGGCAACCCCGTCACCACCGACCCCAATGCCACGGTGATGTGGTCGGCCAACCTGGAGCCCAGCTTTAAGACGGATATTCAGCTCAAGACGCTGATTGGCCGAGGCTCAGGCGAGTCTTTCCAGATGGAGTTTAGGGGCCAAGGCTTTGTCGTCGTGCAGCCCTATGAGGAAGTTTATTTCCAGAACGTTTCGAGTTAGCCATCCACCTGGCAGCGCCCCTCGTCACCACAGGCTTCCATTTGGGCGAGCCGTTTCTCTCGCTGGGCGACGACTGCGGCGAGGTCACCCCGCCCCGTCACCTTGAGTCGCAGATCGGCCCAGACGCCGTAGGCAGCATCCACAAGCGGTCCAATTACTGGCCATTTTGTGGCGGCGTAAACCCAGCCCATGCCTAGGGTTTCGTAAATGCGGCGAAAGACTTCCACATTTTTCACGCTGGAGCCATCAGGCAATACAGCGTGGATGCGTCCCATGGCTGTCTCAAAGTCGATGCCGCCATTATCCGCAGCGCTGTAGTCATCTGCCGCGACATCGACAAATGCCACTAAGCCTCGGCCTGCATCTTTCTTGGTTAGAAAGTTGACCTCTCGTAAGCACAGAGGACAGTCGCCGTCGTAGAGGAGCTTGATTTTCCAGGCGGGCTGGGCATCAGAGATAGATGAAGAATCAGTCGCAGTGGTTGGGCTAGATTCAGCTGAAGCAGCAGTCATAGTTCAAGAGATGAGGTAGTCCCTACAGTGTAGAGAAAATGCAGGGGGAGTCGTGATGGCTTGGCCAAAGAAAGATACGCGGAAAATTCATCTGGGAGAAGAGATTTTCCTCTGGCATCTTTCTGATAACAATATTGGGCACTGTCCAGCTAGAGAGTGAGAGCTATAATATAGAGCTACTCTAGGTTTGGCAGATATGACTTGTCTCTATTGTGTAAGCGAAGCCATCGTCAAGAACGGTACTAAAACCTTGAAGACAGGGCAGGTGCGACAGGGT
>CALLAT010000087.1 GCA_938002085.1 uncultured Pseudanabaenaceae cyanobacterium | reverse complement strand
GATGCGGTAGCCCGATGAGATATCGGCGTTGGTTAGGGTTTCGAGGTCTTGGAGTAATACTTGCTGGGCGGGGTCTTCTACGTTGAGCGATAGCGCTGTGGCGGCCTGGTGGAGTAGGTCGAGCAGAGGGGCATTGGGAGTGAAGGGGGTCTGCATCGCGATCGCCAAGTACCAGAATGTGGAACGTCTCTCTATTATCTTCCAAGATCAGCGGATCTATTTCGGACATGGAGCACATTGGTGACAGGAGCAACACCATCACCAATTGCGTAGGGTGCATTTCTGCGAAGCCAAACGTGCCAATGTCTCAACATCAACCCCTATGAAAAGATGCGTTGTCCCAAAGGGACAACGCATCCTACGCAAATCATATTTGTCTGGGCTTAGAGTTGCTGAAGCAATTCCTGATAAGACGATTCGATCGCCTCACAGGCCCCCACTACTTTCTTGGACAACCCTTCCAAGCGCTCCCGCTCAACATTCAGGTTAATCTCCTGCTCCTGCTTACGCTTGAGCAAGTTATCCAGCTCAGTCTGGCGGGACTGAATATCATCGTTGATGCGATCCATCGCCTCTTTCTCGTAGCTGTCAAAGCATTCCTGCACCGCCGTATAAATCGGGTGCCACTGCTCTTGAGCCACGCTGGGCAGATGCTTAACCAACTCCTGCTTGATCGCCTTATTGATCTTGGCGCGGGCATCGTTGGCTTGTAGCGCTCCGAGGCCCAGGCCAACCACTGCCATAACCGGCAGCAAGAAGGGACCGCCCAACAGTCCGGTAATCAGCACCGCAATGATGGAGGTCGCAAAGAAATTGAAGAAGATATTGGTGAAGTCAAAGCCCGCTGCTGCTAGGGCAATGCCTGCGACGTTACCCGAAGCGAGGGAGAACAGACCCATGGCCCACTTGGCCCAACCGGGGGTGCTGTCCTGGTCTTGGGGCATGTAGGTTTGGAAGCTGAAGTTCTTGCCGGTCAGCTTCTCGTTGATTTGATCGGTGACGGTTTGGTAGGAGGTGCCGTAGTACTCGGCCTTGCGAGACAGCTCTTTGAAAGCATCGCCCAGGTCTTTCTCTGCGGTGATGCTCCAGGCGTAGAACTTGTCGTTGAGGTATTGCTGGAAGGCTTTCTCTAGAGCCCGATGAAACTCTTCTTGGCGGCCGCGATTGAGTGCATCGAGAATGCCCAGATCGGGGGGCTGGTAGTTGGGGAATTCCGCTTCGAAGCTATTCTCCAAGCCCATGACATAGGCCTTAAAGGAGTCGGCGACGCTGCGGGCTTTTTGCTCGCGCAGGCCGCGAATGTCGTTGCGGAAGCTCTCGCGAATCTCGGACAGGCGCTCAAACTCCGGCTTAACCGAATCCACCCGCTCGCTCATTTCCTCAAAGTCCTGCTCCAACATGGGCAGGCGACGGGCCACGGCTTCTTGCACACGGGCCGAGGCTTGGCGACCGAGGGAGCGGGCCTGGCGCATTTCGGCCACGGCGCGTTCTTGGGTCAAGAAGGTGTTGAGGGCACCCATAAATTCAGTGAAGCCGGTGCCGCTGAGGTCGGCATCGGTGTCTTTGACGCGGCGACGCAGGGCTTGGATGGCGGAGACTTCGAAGACGCGCTCGTCGTAGAGGTCGTAGCCATCAACTTTGGTGTAGTCCTCTAGGTTGGCCTTGAAGACTTTGCGGAGGCGATCGCCCGCTTCTTGCAGTTCCTTTTCATCGTCAGGATCAATCAAACTTTCCTTCACTTGATCCCAAGCATTGATCAAGAAGAAGATCGACAGACCACGCCCCTTCAAATAGTTCTCCAGATAGCGGCGCTCCGCCAAGGTGCAGGGCTGGGAGGCTCGCATGACAAAGAGGATAGCGTGGCAGTTGCCAATAAAACCGAGGGACATTTCATTGCGAGCCTCGGTGTCATTCAAGCCGGGGCTATCGACAATCTCGACGCCCTTCTCCAACAGGGGCAAGGGATATTCCACCACCGCATGGCTGACATCAGGGAAGGCTTGTTCGCGACGCTGCTCCAAGACTTTAGCCTCAGCAGGGTCAATGGTGTAGCGGGTCTTGAAGTCAGCGAAGGAGATGACTTCCGGGGCTTTCTCGCTAGTGAAGTGAACGGTGACCTTCTTCTCAGCGCCGTACTTCAGCACCGTCAGCAGGGCGGTGCAAGGATTCACATCGGAGGGCAACAGGTTCTCGCCCAGCAGCGCATTCAGCAGGGTGCTCTTGCCGCGTTTCATATCGCCCAGGACCAGCAGGCGGAAGACACCGTTTTCCAGGTTATTGCTAGCGCGGCGGGCATCTTCAATTTCCCGCTCCAGGCTCATCTTGCCTGAGGCATCTTCGCTATCTAGCTCGCCTTGCTCCAGGGTGTCTGCGATTTCGCCCAGATGCCCCGCAATTTTGTAGCGGATGCGGGCGGTGCGGTCGAGATCGTTGAGGAAGTCGTTGGTCTGGGCGATGGGTGTCATAGAGAGCTGAGGATTGCAGTGGAGAAGGCAGCTATCGAGTTCTACAGAGAGGGTTCCCTAAATTCCGACAAGAATGGCACCTGTTTTGTAAATTGTGTTGCAGAGAAGAAGAGCCTGCCTGGGCAGTTCTAGGTCAAGCATATAGACTATTTATATAGACTTCTTGGAAGCGCAATGAACACGGCTAAGCTATTTCAGAATGGGCAAAGTCAGGCAGTGCGGTTACCCAAAGCCTTTCGATTTGAAGGCGATCGCGTTTTCATCCGCCGCTTGGGCAATGCCGTAGTGCTGCTGCCCTACCAAAATCCTTGGGACATTATGTTCGCGAGCCTAGAGCTGTTTTCTGATGATTTCATGACAGAACGTCAGCAGCCAGAAATTCAAGAACGTGAAGCCTTGTTTGAGTAGATTCCTGATTTGAGCAGATTGCAGTGCCATGAAATATCTACTCGACACCAACATTTGTATCTACATCATCAAGCGTAAGCCTCCCGAAGTCCTGGCTCGCTTCACCCAACATAATTTGGGCGACATCGGCATTTCATCAATCACCGTTGCGGAGCTGAGCTATGGCGTTCAGAAAAGCCAGCGCATTGAGCAAAACCAGCAAGCCCTAGAGCAGTTTTTGCTACCGTTGGAAGTTGCGGAATTTGATGCAGTAGCGGGGCTGTTCTATGGAAAAGCACGAGCCAGTTTGGAACGAAAAGGCACACCGATTGGTTCGATGGACTTGCTCATTGCAGCTCAAGCTTTAAGTTTGGGGCTAACGGTGGTAACAAACAATGCTAAAGAATTTGATCGGGTGGAAAACCTAATAGTTGAAAACTGGGCTGATTTATAAACGCACACCGAATTTAGAAACATGTCGGACTTGCAAACCTCACTACAGAGAATTGACGACTGGATCGTTCAAAATGACTCTAAATTGGCTAAGAAGCTTCAAAATCAACTTAATCCAGGTCTCAGCAGAAGCAATATAGAATCAAAAATCACTGAAAGCCTCAGCAAATACAATCGAAAGGCACATAATCCTCATTTCCCCGAAGAGGTCTTCGACCTATACCAATGGCATGACGGAAGTTTTTGGCTATCAAATTTTGCTTCTTTTAATACGCTCGATCAAGCCCTTGGCCTGCAATCTCCTGTTGCTCCTGTACCAGAATTTTTTCTTCCACTTTTTAGTACTGAATACTACTTCTGCGGCGTATTTTGCGACAAGAAGGCAGATGGAGAAATACCGATATACCACTTTGAAAGTGGCCAAGGCAATCTCCCATTCATCATCAGTCCAAGCCTGAAAAATCTCATGACAGCTATTGCAGAATGCCTAGAACAACATGGAGGATTTTCGCCATCTGCAATGGCAATAGACTCGCAAGGCTGCATGTCAGATCAGGATTTTTACTATGGCCCTAACGCATATTGCACTCAGCTCATCAGCTCAAACGACTCAAAACTAGCTCCCATATATGAACGCTATAACGTTGACTGGAAGTGGTTCTTGCCATAAGCTTCGTAAGCTGACTTTCAAAACTATACTTTGAGCAGCTAATTGATGCGAATATTTAACTCAGAAAAATATCTTAGCGGCTGCAATCTCTCAACCAATTACCGCTCATCTTGGTTAAGAGCCTAAGTTCCTATTACCTGCCGAATCCACTTCCGCCAAGCCCGAACTAAAGCATTATCATCCTGGGCATCCGCATCAGCCAAAAAGCTATTGATACGCTCCGCAGAAACAAACGAAAAACTAGGGCTGGTCTCTTGAATCACATAGCTGCCCTCCTCCAACCCATAGATCTTCACCCCACCCTTCACATAGCGCCAAATCTCCGGCGTCCCAATCTGGGAATAAATCGCCATCCGCTTCTTAGATGGACTGCTGATATCTACTTCTAAAATCAAATCCGGTGGTGGGTCTCGTTCTAGATCCAGCGATCGCCCCTGAATCCTTCCTGCATTCTGAATGTAATAACAAGAATCTGGTTCAGCCCCCTGACTCAAATCCTCACGGTTCAGCGTTGTGGAGCGGAAGCCTTTAATCGGTAAATCCAGCTCCTCCGTCAAC
The DNA here is from genome assembly GCA_938002085.1 of uncultured Pseudanabaenaceae cyanobacterium. GTDB lineage: Bacteria > Cyanobacteriota > Cyanobacteriia > PCC-9006 > JAAUQQ01 > JAAUQQ01. The sequence continues at coordinate 33,813 of CALLAT010000087.1, read as the reverse complement.
GCCTCAATCATTCGCTCCAGCAACTTCGTTCTAGTTTCGTGGAGGTCAGAAGGCATCGTAATTTCAAGCGTTCCATGGGCATAAGCAAGCCTGGCAGAACGATGGTCACCCAGCTCTGCTAACAGCGCTTGGTAAGTCGCCCAGCTCACTCCTTCCAAAAGAATGCGCTGGCTCGACAGAATCGGGGGCTCTTGCTCAAGGATCGCAACCATGGCAAATCGTCTCAAAGGCTCGTGGCTAAAGCTATTCTAACGCTTTGGCCTACGGCTTAGCCTGCAATAGGCAACTCCTTCACAGCTTTCAAGACATCAACCTCTAGCTGCTTTAAGCGCACTGTCTCCCGCTCCTTGTCCACCTCGCGAGCTTCCTTCTGACGCACCAGATTATTCAGCTCAGCCCGGCGGGAGCTAATGTCGGTCTTGATGCGATCGCCCAAGGTCCGTTCATAGCTATCGAAGCAATCCTGCACTGCCGCCTGGACCTTCGGCCCCTGCTCCTCGGCAATGCGAGGCAGCATCTTGGCAAATTCCTTCTTAGTAGAGCGCAGGAACATCTGGCGCACCACCTCAGCTTGCAGGCCGACAATGCCCGTGCCTGCCACCAAGAAGGTAAAAATATTCAGCAACACGCCCGTGCCCCCAGTGAACAGCACCAGCAGTACATAGCCCACCGCTGAAATAATCACGGAGCTGAGCACGCTGGCAAAGACGCCGCGCCAGAAGCTGTTGAAAGCATTGATTGTGCGATTAAGGCCATCCGGCGTTTCACCAAAGATATCGCCCAGCAGGTCTACCCAAATGCGGGCTTTGTCCTCTTGGTAGGTCTTGCCCGCCGCATAGAACTTGTCGCCCAGCAGCTTCTGGTCCATCACTTCAAGCACATCGGCATAGGCAGCCGCTTGCTCATCTAGTTGTTGATTCAACTTGCTGATACTGCGGCGCAGATCTTGCTTGGCAGTGAACTCCCAAGCGGCGAAGCGATCGCGAATATACCGCTCGAAGGCCCGGCGAAAATCCTGGTAAAACTTCTGGCGGTTGTCCTTCTGGAGAAACTGCACAAAGTCCAAGCTGGGCTGGGAAGCCACGAAGTCGGATTCGAAGGTGGCTTCCAACTTGAGCACAAAATCTTTGAAGGACTGCCCCGCCTTATCAGCCTCAGGCGTACCTGTTTCTCGCACCAGCTTGCCACATTGGCGGCGGATGGCTTCGAGCTGTTCGAACTCCACTTCCAGCTCAGCGATTTGCTGCTTGAGGTGGCCTGTGTCGCTACCGAGGAGTGGAATGCGGCGGGCGATCGCCTCCTCCACTCGCCGCTGCACTTGGCCTGCAACCACACCAGCCCGCTTCAATTCCACCTGGGCACGATCCTGGGTCAAATAACGGCCCAGCTCTGCGAGGAATTCACCAATGCCAGTGCCATCCAAGGTTGCATCAGCATCTTTAACGCGGCGACGTAACGCCTGGAGCGCAGAGACTTCAAACACTCGGCGACTGTAGATGTCCTCGCCATCGACTTCACGCCCATCCTCCCCGCAATAATCCGTCAGGTTCGTCTGGAACACCTGGCGTAGGCGATCTTCCGCTGCCTTGAGCTCCGCCTCGTCCTCGCCATCCACCAGGCCATCCTTAATGCGGTCCCAGCCGTTGATCAAGAAGAACAGGCCCAGTCCCTGCTCCCGCAGATAGTTCTGCAAATAGCGGCGCTCATCCAAGGTGCAGGGCTGAGTCGCGCTGAGCACAAAGAGGATGGCATGGCAGGACTGGACAAACTCCAGTACTTTCTGGTTTCGGGCTTCGGTGTCGTTTAGGCCCGGCGTATCGATAATTTCGATGCCCTGCTTCAGCAGCTCCAGGGGATGCTCCACCACTGCGTGGCTCACATTGGGGAACGCCAACTCGGACTCTTCCTCTAGGCGTTTAGCCTCATCGGGGGAAATGGTGTAGCGCTGCTTGAAGGTGTCAAAGTCTAAGCTTTCGCTGGGCTGGCCATCATTAAAGTGAACCGTGACTTGCTTTTCGGTGCCGTACTTCAGCACCGTCAGCAATGCCGTACAGGGCGTAACATCGGCAGGCAGCAGTTGCTCACCCAACAGTGCGTTGAGCAGGGTGCTTTTACCTCGCTTGAGATCTCCCAGCACCAGCACCCGAAAGACACCTTGTTCCAGTCTGGCCTGGGCTTGGCAAAGGGTCTTGATTTCTTCGCTGAGCTCCAACGCACCAGAAGCTGCTTCACCATCGACCTCAGCGGTTTGCAAGAGCCGAATAATTTGCCCCAGCTGACCCGCAGCAGCTTGACGCTGTTGCCCCGCCTGCTCCAAGTTGCCCATAAAGCCCTGGGCCTGTCCGGATGCGGCTGTTGAATTTTCCATTGCTGAATCTAGTTCTCAAATTTACCGCTGAACAATACAAAGTAGGCCGCTGCGCCGACGGCTAACACAAAGGCAATACCCACGACGAGATGACCGATGGCGACGATGGCTAAGCCCAAAGCAGCAAAGGCGACAAACTGTGCCGCGAGCTTTGCCTTCCGGGAAAAACGCTGCATAAAGCCCGGCTTTTCAACATGCTTGCGCGTGGGGGAGTAGTCCACTTCAGGAGCGGGGGTGGCAGGGTCTTCAAGGCGCTGAATTTCTAGCTCCAGCTCCTTTAACCGAACCTCTTGCTCCCGCGCCTTGAGTTCCTGTTCACGGCGCTTAAAGTCCGCATCCTGAGCATTGAAGTCAGTCATGAATATCCAACTAATTCACGGTGGTGAGCAAGCACCCGAGGATAGCTTTCCCATTTTAGAGAAGCCATTCGTCAAGTCTACGGAAATTACACCGTATCGTCCACAGCTCGAATTTTCAGAGCAGATAGACTGCTCTGTCCCAAGGTTCATCAGCTTCGCAGCAAAGCCAGCTGTACGGCTACCGTACGAGCAATATGTAAACCCGCTAAGCGTTGATTTACATAGGTCGAGGGGCGATCGCGAAGCCAGTTTTCCGTGGAATCGCTCCCATTCAACCCGTATTTTCTCTAACCAACGCTGCATAACGATCCAACCCAGCCCCTACAGACAACCAACGCCAACCACTCCCCACTCACTCCCACCCTTGCAATGAGTTTGAAGGATGGACGGCAAAGTTGTTTTCTGGATTAGTCGATCACCATGTCTAAGTTCGCCACTGCTACCCAAAACGAGTCCGTCTTCGTCCATACCACTGCTTTTAGCGGCGTAGAAGCTCCCAATCCCCTCATCCAGAAAGGTGACCTCCAAGGCTCCAGTGCCGCCATCAGTCTGGATGCCATTGACCAGGTGATGGCTGGATATAAAGCCGAAGCGACCGAAGACAGCAGCTTTAGCGAAGTCGCTGCAAGCTACGAAATTGCAGCAGCCACTCCCGTAGCAGCATCCGCAACACTGACTGCTCCTAGCAACAGCATTCTTGACCAGTCCATCACGGATCTAATTCTCGTCGGCGATAGCAACTACAGCCTCGGAACTGCCCAAGACTTAGATACATTGACAGGGCTCAAGGCCAACCAAGGTTATGTTGGTGGACTCGATAGCGTTGACTATTTCAAATTTGACCTCAGCGCCATCCGAGACTTGACGCTGTCACTGACCGGCACCAACGGCAATGAACTCACCAGCAACATAAGCCTGCGCTTGATTCAAGACCAAAACAACAACGGCCAAATCGACAGCGGCGAAGTTCTTGCCAGCTCTAGTCGCGGCGGCTTCTTGAACGAAAGCCTGAATAAAGTCCTAGCAGGTGGCAACTACTATGCAGAGGTAAAGAACCTCAGTGGTAGTGGCAACTACGAGTTACGCAGCTACGCCAAGCTGCCTCAAGTCAACGTCGATATTGACCGCGTCACAGCACTCAACGGCGGTATCGACTGGGGTAGCCAAGCGGATTTCTATAGCAAGATCACCATCGCTGGTAACACTCACACCACGAACCACGTTAATAACGACAACGACATTTCCCCCGACTGGTCCCACAGCAGAACCGTCGATGGCAACAGCCGCTATGTCAGCGTTGGCATTCAAATGTGGGACAGCGATGGCGGGCTCAATGGAGCGGACGATCGCATCGATATAGACGGCGGTGCAGGCCGAGATATCAACGTCACCTATGACCTCCTCACCAATCAAATTACTGGAGATGTGAGTGGCACAGGCGGCAGCACGCTAGGTTCCAGTGGCAACAGTGGCGATCGCGCCCGCACCTATTTCAAAGTCACCGAGGGTGACTGGTACGATCGCAACCTAGGCGACAACAACTTCACCAACTTGGCCCGCAATGCTGGCACCAGCACCTCTCGCAACGAGATGCTCACCCTACTGCGGGAAACCAAGGACTACGGCAGCGTCACCAGCCAAGAATTGACTGACCTACGCACCATTGTTGACGACCGCTATCAGCCTGAATACGTGGACAACTTAGCTGGCAAAGTGGTGAACGGAGATGTCGCCAACAACCGCTCCGGTATTGGCAACCTCTACGGCGGTGCTAGCGCAACTCGCATGGAAAGCCTCATCGGCAAATGGTTTCTGGGCAACGACCGTCCTGACACTGGCAACACCTACCGCGAAGTCAGCGGCTCCCTGTTCCAAAACGGAATTAGCTACACCGATGTGGACCAAGGCGGCGTAGGCGACTGCTACTTCGTCAACTCCCTCGCAGGCACAGCCCTCCAATCTCCCAACACCATCTCCAATATGTTCACGGACAATGGCGATGGCACCTTCACCGTCAAGTTCTATAAGGCAGATGGTAGCCGCGACTATGTCACCGTGGACCGCTTCCTACCCACGACTTCTAGCGGTCGGGCCAAGTATGCAGGCTGGGGTGGCGGCACCAATACCAATAGCAACAACGAGCTATGGGTTGCCCTTGCAGAAAAAGCCTATGCCCAGGTAAATGAGTCGGGCTGGATTGGCCAGGACAATACCAACAGCTACGAAGGTATTAGCGGCGGCACCCTAGAAGCCATCACCCACATTACGGGTGAGGACAATACTGGCTATAAGACCTTCCGAAACGCCAGCTTCTCCCAACTGCTCACCGCCTTCGCCAATGACGAAGTCACCTACCTCAGCGACGGGGGCCATGCCTACACCATGACCGGCTATGACGCCAATACTGGCATCTTCACGGTGTACAACCCTTGGGGCTTTGACATTGAGTTGACCTGGACTGAGATGCTGGACAAGTTTGTTCGCTGGGGCCATTCCGAAAGCTAAGCCCTAGCGCTACCCCCCGCTGCTGATGCCTACTCAATGGGAATCAACAGCGGGGAATCCAAGCTCTGCCCAAGCTCACGCAGCCCTTCTTAAACTCTCACAATCAATGCCCAACAACGCAGCCCTGCTATTGGCCTTCACCCTGCTCCAGGGCTGCCAATCCCAAGCTTCTTCTCACGCCTCCCTCACAGCACCCGCCATGAACCGCCCAGCAGCTTCCACCCAACTTCTTGATGTCACTCTCTTTAAGTCCCTCACCCTCATCGCCCAGCAAGAAGCACAACTCCCCGATGGCGCCATAGATTCCCCCGATCGCCCCATCGGCTTCGCCTCCATTTTTCTCACCCTGGAAAACCCCAGCGATCGCATCCAAACCCTGGAACTTCTCAAAGTAGAAGTCATTGCAATGGACAATGGTTCCATCCAGCTCAGCAGTGATGAAACTCAAATCATCAAGCTCATGCCCCTGGAGAATGCAGTCCTGGACGTTCAACTCAACAACCTTGAAGGATATGGTACAGAAGGAGAAGTGAAAGCGATCGCCACTTATCGTATCCACGAAACAGTCCACAGCATCGAATCCACAGCCGTTGAGGTTCGTTAAAAGCACGACTCAGTCACGAAGATTAAATTCAAGAGTTAGGCATCAAATCCGACTACAGACATGGCGTGCCATGTCCCTATAGCGGCAATAAATTCTATCTCTCCCTTACAGGCTCAGCGCACCATTCCATGTCCACTCTGCTTATCCTAAAATTTGGCGCTGGCAGCCTGGCCCAGGGATTCCCCGTGACGCTGCAAATCGGCCCGGAAGGCGCATTGCCCCATACCGAAATCAATGGTGAACTTCCTCCCGCCAGAGAGCTGAAGCTGAACTTTGAAGACTGGCAACAGACCTATCGCCGCTTCGACTTTTCTGGGACTGCCGCAGGACGCCCCTTAGCGCTGAAGAAGCAGCCTGACAATCGATTTTCTAGCCTGGCAGACTGCGATGAAACGGCTCAGCAATTAGCCCAAAGCCTCAATCAATGGCTGTGCAGTCCTGAGTTTCTGCCTCTGCGTGAAACCTGGCTCGCCAAGGTCAATGCCAATGAGCATCTGCGACTGGTAGTGCAAACCCAGTCTCTGGAATTGCAGCGCTTGCCTTGGCCCCAGTGGACCCTGCTCAACCGTAATCCCCAGGCAGCGGTAACCTTCAGTACGCCCAACTATGAGCGTCAGCCCGCACGAGTCGTTGGCAAGGGTGTCAAGATGCTAGCCCTGCTGGGGGATAGCGAAGGCATTGATGTGAGACGCGATCGCACCCTCTTAGAATCCCTCCCCAATGCCACCACGACCTTTCTAATCGAGCCCAATCGCACCCAGTTGAACGACCAACTGTGGCAAGCGCCCTGGCAAGTGCTCTTCTTCGCGGGGCATAGCGCCAGTTTGGGGGCCAATGCCATTGGCCGCATGGGCATCAACCCCCAAGAGAGTCTGACGATCAGTGAGTTGAAATATGCCCTGCGCAATGCAGTGAAGCAGGGCCTTCAACTGGCAATCTTCAACTCCTGCGATGGACTGGGGTTAGCGCGGGAGCTCGCCGATCTGCAAATTCCTCAGCTAATTGTCATGGGTGAGCCCGTACCAGATCGGGTCGCCCAGGAATTTCTCAAGCATTTCCTCAAGGCCTACACGAATGGGTTGCCTTTACATCTATCGGTGCGACAAGCTCGCTCCCAGCTTAAGGACTTGGAAGCCGAATTTCCCAATGCCAGCTGGTTGCCCGTGGTCTTTCAGAGCCTGGCCGAAACACCACCCACCTGGTCTCAATTAGCAGGCCAGGTCCCATTACCGAGCCAGGACTCGGCCCCCGCTCCGACCGCTCCGCTCAAACCACGCTGGAGCAAACGTGCGGTGGCAACAGCCCTAGGCATTGGAACCGTGATCGCTGCCGCAACCGTCGGCCTCCGCACCACGGGCCTGCTCCAACCCCTTGAACTCAAAGCCTACGGTCGCCTCCTCACCCTGCGCCCCAGCGAGCCCCCCGACGATCGCCTCCTGGTCATCACCATCACCGAAGACGACCTAGCGATTCAAAGCGATCGCGACGGCGGCTCCCTTTCCGACGGCTCCCTCTTGAAAATTCTGGAGACCTTAGATCCCTACGAGCCCGCCATCATTGGCTTAGATATTTATCGAGATCGCCCCGTCAATGCCAGCCTGCCAGCCCTGGCCGACTGGCTAGCTGAAGACCCAGGCTTCGTCTCCGTTTGCCGCATGGGTGATGGCGATCGCTCCGACATCGCTCCTCCCCCAGAAGTCAGCCCCGACCGCCTGGGCTTTAGCGACCTCATCGCCGATCAAGATGGAGTCGTGCGTCGCCAGCTCTTCGCCATGACCGCTGCCCCAGATTCCAGCTGTGCCACCCAGTTTTCCTTGGCTAGCGCCCTGGCCATTCGCTATCTCGGCATGGTCCATGGCATCGCTCTCGAAGTGGACAAAAATGGCAATTGGCAGCTGGGCCAAGGCCACATCACCCCGATCTCAACGCCCAGCGGGGGCTATCAAACAGCAGATACTTGGGGCTATCAAGCCTTGCTCAACTATCGGAAATCTGACAGCGAATCTGTCCGTAAATCCGGCTCCCCCCAAAACATCGCTGAGACGCTAACCCTAGCCCAGGTGTTTGACGGGGATTTTCAACCCGAGCAGGTCCAAGATCGCATCGTTCTGATTGGCACCATCGCCGAAAGCTTCAAGGACTATTCCAAGAGTCCCTACAGCAGGGGAGACGAAGACCTTGCCGGGGTCCTGCTCCAGGCCCAAATGACCAGCCAGCTCGTTAGCGCGGCCCTAGATGGGCGATCGCCCATTCGCCCTGTGCCGCTACCGCTGGAAATCGCTTGGATCACTGTCCTGGCCTGGATAGGGGGCTTGCTTGCCCTCGGTATGAGGCATCAGAAAATCTTAATTGCGGCGGGGATTGTTGTGGGAGTTGGCGCGATCGCCTTCGCCTTCCTACTCTTGGCCCAAGCCAGCCTCTGGCTCACGATTGTGCCCGCCCTCCTGGCTCTAGGACTCAGTGCCTTAACAGTGCAGATCTATGGGCAAAAGCAATGACAGTAAGCCATCGCCAGCAGTAAGGGACTTCCAAGGAATAAGGCATCCGAAGTCAAACCGTTCCAGCAGAGCTGCATTCCCCCCTTGCCAGTTTGGCTTCGTCTGGCTGCTGTGAGCTAAAGTTCACAGCTCAAAGCTCAAGTCCGTCCTTACCCATCAAACAGCCCGGACTAAACAGCCCTAGGATGCTGGACTTCAGCCCACTTTAGTGGGCTTGCGCTCTTAGCCTGGGGATTGATCCCCAGGCATTTCGGAGGAGGTATTCCAAGCGCTATCAGACATAAGGTTGGGATGTTTTATTTCGGGACCTCCCATAGCCCGTCACCCTGGACTCGCTTTGCAACGAATCTCAGGATATTTGCGTAAACTTTCCCTGCTAGCTTGAAGCATCTCTATCAGCTTTCCTTACCCTTGAATCATTAGCGCCATCGGTCGCATCAGCCTGACGCTATTCCCCGCATAAAAGACCGCCATCCATCGTATTGATCGTTAAGCATCCGCTGCTCACAGACCGGAATATTACAGCCATGACCTCTCCCTCACGCCTTCTCCGCGTTATCACCACAGGTCTTGCCCTAGGTAGCATGGGCATTGCTATTGCTCAACCCACTTTGGCCCAGTCTCGGACAAGGCGAGCCAAGGTTAAGTTCACCATGCCCCGCCTCAGCTACGACCGAGGTGCCCCCAGCAATCGTGGCGACGGCGCTAGCCGAAACGACTTCTGCGGTCTCCCTGAGAAACCCGTCGCCATCACCCCCCAATACCGTGAGGTTAGCGTCAGTGAGAGCGGCAATTCCGTCCCCAAATACTTTGTCCTCACCCAAACGAGCGACCCCAAGCCTACCTTTGGCTTGCACCTTCCCCTCGGCCAACAGGATATTGCGGATCTACAGCTGACTCTCTTTGTGGAAGACACCGCAGGGAATCCCGTTTACGACCTCCCCATTGCTGCCCCCGACCAAGCAGGCATTATCACCTTCAAGCCCGGCCCATCCCAGCCCAACCTCCAAGCAGGACAACGCTACAACTGGGCCATTGAGATTGAAGCACTCTGTTCAACTGATGGGAGTGAACAACCGAAGTTCATCGCCTTAACAGGGCAAATTGAACATCGAGCGATGTTCCCAGAAAACACGATTACGACCTCCGAGGACTACGCCATCATTGCAGCAGAGAGAGGCTTTTGGCCCGATGCGATGTCCACGGTGGCAGACCTCCATCGCGCAAACCGTAGCGACGAACAACACATTGCGGACTGGACCACAATGCTCGAAGACATTGGCCTAGAGCAATTGACCACAGCAACACTTTCAGACGCAACTCAGTTGCTTTTACAACAGAGCCAGGCCAATCCAACGACTTCCGAGGCCATGGCACCGACCGTTTCACCGACTATCGCGAAGCCCCATTCCCGCCTATTCCCGGTGCGTTGATCCCGGCCCGACTGTACATTCAACGGCCCTATGATCTAGCCAAGGAATTCTGAGTCAGAATCCCTCGGCCTATCTGCTTTCTTGTCTAAATCCCCCAATCCTTTCCCCAGGAGCAGCATGACTGGTTCTAAGAAAAAGGCCTCTAAAGCCAAAGCAAAAACCTCCAAGAGCAAAACAGTCCCAGTAGAATTCACCCAACCCAGCCTCAAGTTTTTGAACCAGGCCCACGCCACTGTCCAGAAGCATCTTGCGGGCACAACTGAGCTGCCGGAATTTCTCGAATCCGCTGGAGAACTGAGCAAAAGCGATCGCCTCCAGCTCGTCGCCCAAGCCCTTATCCTCATCGAAGAAAACTACGTCCATCTCCCGCTCAAAGCCGCCATGCATGGCATCGACCCCGTGCAACGGCTCAAGCTGATCCAGCATCGCCTAGAGCAATCGAACGAATCTAACCTCAGCTCAGAATTCAGCTTCCACCAGGACATGCTGGAGGTGTTCAATTCCCTGCGCGACCTCCATACCAACTACCTCCTGCCCGCTCCCTTCAACAACACCGTCGCTTTCCTCCCCTTCGACATTGAGGAATATTTCGAAGATGGTTCCGAAGGAAACAAGCCTCATTACATCGCCACCCACCTCGTGCAGGGCTTTTCCCACCGCCATTTCAAATCCGGTGTGGAAGTGACCCATTGGAATGGGGTGCCCATACAACGGGCCGTGGAGGTTATTGGCGATCGCCATGCGGGCAGCAACGAAGCCGCCCGCCATGTGCGCGGCATTGATGGCCTCACCATTCGTCCCCTCCAAGCTTCCCTACCCCCGGATGAGCTGTGGGTTGTCATCGGCTACATCGACCGCGATGGCAAAAGCCGTGAAATGCGCCAGGAATGGCTGGTCACTGGCGGTCCCGAAGATGGCAGCGAAGCAAAGGCGAGTGAAGGCATTGACCTCAACGCCACCCGCCTAGGCATTGACCTCGAAGCCGATATCATCAGCCGTATGAAGAAGCTGCTGTTTGCGCCCAAGGTGGTGGCCAAGGAGCAGAAGCAAAAGAAGCGCAAACAGAAGAACAAAAAGCCCAAGGTCTCCAAAACGCCTGCCGCAGCCGGAGACTCCCTCGCAAGCGCCATGCCCGGCGTGTTTAGAGCCAGCAGCGTGGAAACGGCCCAAGGCGTCTTGGCCTACATTCGCATTTTCACCTTCGCCGTGGATGACCCCCAGGGCTTTATTGAGGAGTTTATTCGCTTGGTTGCGTTGCTGCCCCAAGCAGGCCTAATCATTGATGTGCGGGGCAATGGCGGCGGTCATATTTGGGCCAGCGAAGGGCTGCTGCAACTGCTCACGCCGGTCGAGATTGAGCCGGAGCCAGTGCAGTTTATTAATACGCCGCTGAACCTGCGGATTTGCGATCGCCATGCCACTAATCCCGTCGGCATCGACCTCGGCCCCTGGGTGGAATCCATGCGCGATGCCGTGGAAACCGGCGCGGTTTACTCCCAGGCCGCCCCCATTACCCCCAGTGAATTTGCCAATGCCAGGGGGCAGCATTACCACGGCCCTGTCGTGCTAATCACCGATGCCCGCTGCTACAGCGCCACAGATATTTTTGCGGCGGGATTCCAGGACCACAACATCGGCCCCATCCTTGGCGTGGATGACAATACTGGCGCGGGCGGTGCCAATGTGTGGACCCACCAGCTACTCGATGCCCTGCTCCGCTTCCCCGAGCCCGCCGATGCCGAGTCGCCCTATGCCACCTTGCCCCAGGGGGCCGATATGCGAGTTTCCATCCGGCGGACTTTGCGCGTGGGCGATCGCGCTGGCACCCCCGTGGAAGATCTCGGCGTCCAGCCCGATCAGTGCCACTTTATGACGCGCAATGACTTACTCCACGGCAATGCAGACTTAATCGACCGAGCGGCAGAACTACTCGCAGCCCTCCCCCTACGACAGTTGAGCGTGACGCTCAATCGCTCGGGCTCAAACCTGACCATTGAGACTCAAACCCAGGGCATCAGCCGTTTAGATATTTATCTGGATGGACGACCTGTGGAGAGCCATGACGTGGCAGAGGGCTGCCAGACTTTTGAGCTACCTCTCACCGAGGGGCAAACCGTCCTCATGCTGGCTGGATTTAGTGACGGAGTCCAGGTCGCCAGTCGCAAGGTCGCGCTGTAAACAAGCCATTCCCCTTATCCCCCAACCCACCTGTGGGTCAACACGAACCTGCAATTCCAACAAAGATATCCGCCATCCGTCGAAAATCCACTGAACAGGTTGCCCTTTCCCCTAGGGAATGCTGAGCAGAGTCACTCTGTAAAAGCACTAGGGGAAAGGGCAACTGTGGACGTGCATCGACAGAAGGAGATAGGCCTGAGCTGGCTCGGTCGCGGGCTCGCCATCGCTGCTGCCATTACCTGGGTTGAGGCGGCGATCGCCCCCTCGTTCTCCATCGGCATTGCCCAGGCCCAAGTCACGCCAGATGGAAGCCTTCAAACCCACGTCACCTCCAGCTCTCCCGGCCAATTTACGATCCGTGGCGGCACCGCCCTGGGCGAGAATCTATTTCACAGTTTTAGTGATTTCTCCATTCCTTCTGGGGGAGTAGCAGTCTTTCAAAGCGGTGCTGCGATCGAGACCATCTTCAGCCGCGTCACTGGCACCACAGTCTCAGAAATAGATGGCCTCCTCCGCACCCCATCCCGCACCAGCCTCTACTTCCTCAACCCCAACGGCATTCTCTTTGGTCCCAATGCCATCCTCAACATCGGCGGCTCATTTGTAGGCACAACTGCCGATGGCGTGCAATTTGCCGATGGCAGCATCTTCAGCGCCAGCGGCACCCGCGACGATAGCCTCCACAGCCAGGGCAGCTCCCTCCTCACCATTCAGCCCAGCGCCCTAGAATTTACCCGAGCCACCCCGGCTCCCATTAGCCAGCAATCCCAGCTGGAATTCTTCGGCCAAACCATCGGCCTCAATGTCAGTCCCCACAATAGCCTCATCCTCGCTGGGGGAACCATCGACCTCCCCGGCGGAGCCATGAGCAGCTTGGGCGGACACCTGGAGCTAGTCAGCTTGGCCGAAGCAGGAACGCTGCCGCTGGTTGAAGCAGGCAGTAGTCAATCCATCCATCCGTTGCAAACCCAAGTTCCTGACAGCCTTCGCCTAGGAGACATCACCCTCAGCCAGGACGCTCAAATTGCAGTCCCGGCAACGCCCGGTGGCAGCATCGCCCTCAAGGGAGGCAACATCACCGTCACCGATAGCAAAATCCTCGGCGGCGTCCTCGCACTTTTCTCCCAAGGGCAACCCGATCAGCAAGCGGGCGATGTGGAACTCTTCGCCCAGGGCTCCGTAAATATCGACGGCAGCCAAATCCTCAGCGATGTCTTCCCCGATTCAGTCGGCCAAAGCGGCAGTCTCCGCATCGAAGCCCAAGACATCGCCATTAGCAACGGTAGCCTGATCAGCAGCAGCGTCCAAGGCAGCGGTGACTCCGGCGGCCTCGACTTCCAAGTGGCCAACGGAATCACCCTGGATCAACAGCAGAGCAATAGCACCGTCAGCCATATCATTAGCGGCGTCCTCCCTGACGGCATCGGCGATGCGGGGGGCCTCCAAATCAAGACAGGAGATCTCTCCCTCTACAACGGCAGCTTTATTGCCGGTAGCACCCTGGGCGAGGGGCGGGGGGGAGCCATTGATATTCAAGCGAGCGGGGATGTGTTGCTAGACGGTATACGTAACGTTCCAACGCCCGACTATGCCGAATCCTTGAGTCAAACGGCGATCGCCGGTGGCAGTCACGGTGGCAGCTTCGACAATCCAGGCGGCCATGGCGACGGTGGCGATATCTCCATCCGTGCCCAAAATCTATATATGCGCAACGGCTCCCTCCTGGCCTCCTTTGCCAGGGGAATCGGCGCCAGTGGCAAACTCAACCTGGAGATCGAGGAGAAAATTGAGCTGACCGGAAACGACCGTCACCCAGAAGACAACGACTTCCTCGAAACCTACATCACCACGTCCGTCGATAGGTATGGCGTGGGTGACGGCGGCGACCTCACCATTCGCACCGGCTCACTCCTCGTTCAAGATGGCAACTACATCGCCACCAGCACCACCGCCGCTGGTAATGCTGGCAACCTCACCATCGAAGCCAGGGACAGCATTCGCTTTCGCACCGCCCGCGCCGATAATCTGCCCTCTTTTGCTGCCAGCAGCGTGGAAAGCAATGCCATTGGCCAAGGCGGAGAGATTCGCATCACGGCCCCCGAAGTCATTTTTGAAGAAGGCTCTGGCCTCACCTCTCGCACCCTCGGCGATGGCCATGGCGGAGACATTGTGATTGAGACCGATCGCCTACGAGTCGAGAATGGTGCTCAAATTTTCACTAGTAGTTTTGGCCCAGGTGATGCTGGCAACTTAAAAATCTCGGCCACAGAATCTGTCGATCTGACAGAAACAGAGTCCGTCGCCTCTCTGTTCCAAGGCCAATTCATCAAAAATGAATACCTCGTCCTCGGCGGAGGCACTAGTACTGGCCTCTATGCCAACACCTCAGAATCATCCTTGGGGAATGGTGGAACCGTCGATCTCCAAACGCCCCAACTCAGGCTTAGCAACAATGCCCAAATCAATGTCAGTTCCTTGGGAATGGGCAATGCGGGCAACTTACAAATCCAGACTCAAACCGTTGCCCTAGAAAACAGCAGCCTGTTAGCCCAAAGCCGCAATGGCGGCCAAGGCAACATCGTCATTACAGCCAGCGAGCAAGCCCTGCTAGACAACGGCAGCAGCATCTCAACCAACGCCATTGGTGATGCATCGGGTGGAAACATTGCGATCGCCAGTCCTTACCTCCTCGCCTTAAACAACAGCGACATCACCGCCAATAGCGAAACCGCCTTTGGGGGCTCCGTCAAAATCCAAGCAGACTTTATTCTGGGAACAGAAGTGCGTCCCCAGAGAACCTCCGCTAGCGACATCACCGCTTCTTCTGCCCAAGGAACCGCCTTTGATGGAGTTGTAGAGTTGCAACTACAAGGAATCGATCCCACAGTGGGGCGGTTACCCATCGAAACCGTGAGCGCGACGACCCAAAATGAGCTGATCGCAAGCTGCCAAAACAGTGATGATGAGCAATTCCTAATTTCGGGACGGGGCGGATTGCCCCAGAGTGCTTCCCAGACGATCTCTGGCATCGCGCTGTGGCAAGATCAGCGAATAGTTGCTGAAGCAGCTCAAGCGCCTGCTCCTGCCAAGTCCATTTCCCAGCAGCCCCCATCCTCCCCACCTTGGGTCGAGGCACAGGGCTTAGAACAACTCTCCAATGGTCAAGTTCAGCTCGTTGCCCAAACGCGCCCAAAGGTGGGCTCAGTTCCCCATTGCCCCAGCGCAGCTTGACCCAGCCTGCCGCTGTTCAAAGCTCTTGTCTCCATGTCACGGGACTTTCTACCGCGAAGTCATCCAAACAGCTATTTCCTTTTGATGCCACAACATAGCGCCATTACAAAACTTGTAATCTGTATCACACCCAATAAACAAAGTAAAATCGGAGATTGGCTGATCGCAGCGAGCAAAACAAAGCCCACCAAAGCAGGTAATCCAATAGTGAGGCAAATCGCTTGTCTTGAGAGCAGCAGACGATTTTTAGGTTTAAGCAGCATTATCAGTTGCATAGCCATTTGAGCCATCAACGGCAGAAGGCTCAGCCCAATTAATGCCATCAAGCTATAAGGGAAGACTGCTCCCCAAAGCATACGCCCCTCGATCATCTGGGGAATCAACAGCAACGAGCCAACGAACGTAACCGCGATACCAATAACGAGAGAAACGATTCCATGGGGACTGTGTAACCAAGAAATTTTCCGGTACAGCCAGTTCTGCGCCATGGTGGCATCGCCCAACCCATTGTGGGCAAAGTCATTGTGAGGGTCTTGCTCTAAGGCAAAGCGAAATGCACTTAAAGCATCATCAAAGGCTCGCTGCCTCAAGTGAAGATGTCCCTGTAAAGCGTTAGCGTCAGCATTACTGGCATCGAGACGCAAAGCCAAATTAACGAGCTGTTGCGCTTCCTCTAATCGCCAGTCTTTGAAAAAGCAACGCCCGCGCAGAATTAAACTTGCGACATGTTCTGGATTGCTCTGTAACGCCTGAGCCGTTGCATTGAGGCAGTCCTGCCACCGCGCCTGATCAAAGGCGATCGCCGCTGCCAAATAGTGCAAAGCCTCATTCTCTGGAGACCGCTTAATCGCTTGCTCTAAAGACTTTTGGGCAGCACCATACTCTTGCAAGCTGCAATGAAGCATCGTCATCACGTGATAGCCCAAGGCAGCTTCTGGCGCAAGCTGAATCACTCGCTGAGCCGCCTCTAGCCCCATCGAAAACTGCCCCAGTCTTCGATGACACTGAGCAATCAGAGCATAGCTTCTGGCCCGCTCAGGCGATTGCTGGAGCGATCGCTGCGCCAGCTCTAGCGCTTCTGAATAGCGACGTTGATCAAATAGCAGCCAGGCGCGCTCCAGCATGAAGAACCAGTCAAGGGTCGAGCATCTACCTCAGCATTCCCAGCGACTTGAGAGCGATCGCCCCCTCACTCGTCTCCAGAATGCCAACCGAGAACATCGGCTTCGAAACAAGCGAACAGCATGAGCGAATCTAACATCACCGGCTGCATCCTCGGCACCGCCATGGGTGACGCCATTGGCCTCCCCTACGAAGGGCTTTCCCGCCGCCGTGCTGCAAAACTCTTGGGTCCACCGACTCATCATCGCCTCTTCTTTGGCCGAGGCATGGTCTCCGACGACACCGAGCACACCTGCTTTACCGCCCAGGCGCTGATTGCCTCAGGGGGCGACGTGGAGCTATTCCGCAAAGACTTAGCTTGGCGACTACGCTGGTGGTTACTGGGTCTACCTGCCGGAATCGGCCTCGCTACGCTTAAATCCATTGTGCGCCTCTGGTTAGGCTTCAACCCACGCAACAGCGGCGTTTTTTCTGCAGGTAATGGCCCGGCCATGCGTGCGGCAATTCTGGGGGCGGCTATCAGCGATCGCCCCCAGCTTCGCAGCTTTGTTCGCGCCTCCTCCCGCCTCACCCACACCGATCCCAAAGCCGAATACGGAGCCTTTGCCGTCGCCCTCGCAGCTCAGTTCGCTCAACAACAGTCCAGCAATTCCTCAACGGCATATCTAGCGGAATTGGAAGCCTGCCTCGGTCACGAAGCCCAAGAACTCATTGAGCTATTGCACCAAGCAGCGGCATCAGCCCAGGCGGGTGAGACCTCGCTAACGTTTGCCCAGTCCATCGGCCAAGCCAAAGGCGTTTCAGGCTACATCTATCGCTCCGTTCCCGTCGCCCTCCATGCCTGTTTTCGCTATCCCAACGATTACGCGGCAGCGATTAAAGCCATTGTTGAATGTGGTGGTGATACCGATTCTGTCGCCGCGATCGCCGGGGGCATCATCGGTTGCCGCGTTGGCAAAGCAGGCATCCCAGAGATCTGGCTAGACAACCTGATTGAATGGCCTCGCTCCATCCCCTGGATGGAACAGTTAGCAGAACAACTTCAGGTCACAACAGAAACAGGAAAATCATCTAGCCATAGGGGTCGCGATCGCACCTTTCAAAGCCACATTTGGGCCTTGCCCTTCCGCAACATATTTTTCCTATTCATTGTTCTATTTCACGGTTTTCGTCGCCTGCTCCCGCCCTACTAAACTGCAATCCATCTCATCCTGACAAGGCACGTCAACATGCCCCAAATATTAACGAACCCAGCCCGGCTCCCGCACCACACCCCCATCAAGTTGCTCAATCCCAATATTCACTCTAAGCCGCAAGAGTAGAAGGCAACTCAACATCAGGCTCCTCGTCAACCTTCATCACCTGAGGCTTATCTCCCCCCTTACGAGAAGCTTTAGGCTTCGTCTCAGCCACCTGAACTGGCAAATAAACCGAGAACTGACTCCCCTTTCCTGGCTGGCTCTTGAGATTAATACAGCCGCCCATCATTTCACAGAACTTCTTAGAAATAGACAGCCCCAAGCCAGTACCACCATACTTGCGAGTTGTGGAACTATCAGCCTGGGAGAAAGGCTGAAACAACTTAGCCACTTGAGCTTCGGTCATGCCAATGCCTGAATCAATAACCTCAAAACAAACCCAGTCTTTTCCATCTTGCTGTAACGGACGCACAATCAAAGAGATCGTGCCTTGGGTGGTGAACTTCGCGGCATTACTCAACAGATTGAGTAGAACTTGACGCGTCTTAGTGACATCTGCCCGCATCATGTGCAATTCATCAGCACAATCAATTTTAAATTCATTGCCATTTTTCTCAAGCAGGGGCAAGGCTGTTGCAGAAATACCCTTAATTAGAGAATGGATATCGAAGCTTTCTAAAAACAACTCCATGCGACCTGCTTCAATCTTAGAGAGGTCTAAGACATCCGTAATCAGCGAGAGTAGATGGGTGCCAGCGCCATGAATTTTGCCCAGATCATCCCGGAACATTGCATCTTCAAGATCTTCTGCTTCTTCTTGCAGCATCTCGCTATAGCCAATAATGGCATTCATCGGCGTACGTAATTCATGACTCATATTTGCCAAGAAATCACTCTTTGCCTTATTCGCGATCTCGGCGACCTCTTTCGCCTCCTGTAGCTCTAAAGTGCGCTGTTCAACTCGAATCTCAAGTTGCTCATTGGCGCGGCCTAGGGTCGCGAAGGATTCTCGCAACTGCTGGGCCATCCGGTTAAAGGACTGAGATAAAACGTTCAGTTCATTGACGTTAAACGCTTCTACATTCTGTTCCAAATCACCGTTGGCAATGTCCTCTGCCGCCTGGCTAATTTTCAAGATCGGTTTGGCGATCCATCGAGATGTGAAGTAACCCAACACCAATGCGCCACCCAATGCGGCCAAACAGAGCAAAATCGTAGAACGAGTATTTGCATTAATCTGGGCCATAAAGTCAGCTTCTGGCACCACGACGACCATCAGCCAGTCCAAGCCCATTGCATCTTGCCAAGGCGTGACTTGAACAAACTGGCGTTGTTCATCAACCCAAACATCAACCTGCTGAGAATCCTTGATATTCTCCAAATCACCAAATCTCTCGATCAGTGACTTAGAAACAGACTGAATCAACGGATCAGAGAACTCCTGAGCCTGGAGTCGTTCTGGCATACCATTCACCAACTCGTAAGACTCTGAGTCAGTGGAGGTCGCAACAAG
The DNA here is from genome assembly GCA_938002085.1 of uncultured Pseudanabaenaceae cyanobacterium. Lineage (GTDB taxonomy): Bacteria > Cyanobacteriota > Cyanobacteriia > PCC-9006 > JAAUQQ01 > JAAUQQ01. The sequence goes on along the minus strand of CALLAT010000087.1, from coordinate 14,803 downwards.
CAAACCGTCGCGCTCCAAGATAAAGGCCTTACCCGTAGGACTAATGTTTAAGTCTTGGAGAAAGTGAGCAATTTCAGTCAGTGGCTGCTCTGCCGCGATACTGCCAATCATATCTCCGGCTGCATCATAAACAGGCCGAGCAATGGCAACTGACAGCGTGTAGGGCTCCATATCCCATTGGTAAATCGAGGTCCAAGTAAACCTCCCAGACTCCATGACCTCTGCATACCAGCCTTCTTCTTGAAACCTATGCTCTGGAACGGTTTCAATCAGGTCGATGCGCTCGCCTTTGTCATTGGCCTGATAGGTCAATAGATCAAAATTCTGATTCAGTCGCTCGGAAGATTCATGGATATAAACTTCACCGTCGTCCGTATAGTAGCCCGCTGCCGCAAAATCGCCATTGGTCGAGCCATAGAGGATGTAGCCTAGGGGATAAGTCTTAATTTGCTTCCAAAAATATTGACCTAGCAGCTCTAAATCATTCGTCTCTAGAATGTCAAGGTCAAAGGCAGCACCATTGTTCTTCGTGACCATTTGAGCTGTGGTGAGGTATTGATCTAAGCGTTGATCAATACGATCGCTCACTTCATAGCTAAGGCGGGCTGCCAGTTCGTTAACCGCTCTTTGGCCATTGCGTAACGACAAATATCCAGTCAGCCCCACTGCCGCAAAAATTTCAATTGCAAAGGGAACCACTAGCAGCATTCGCAAGTTAGTTCTATGACGATGGGAATGCTTTGAGCGATTCAAGAATCCTTTCATGGCAAATGCAAATTCTAATAATTAGAGAGCGAATAGCCTGACCTTGAGGCTCCGGACAACTTCAATCTACCGGTACTTTCAGATTACCCTTGAGGCAATGAACGATCTCAAAAATGAGCCGTAATTGTTAATTCAGAACAATATATTGCGCGTTACCCCAGGTCTGGCCCTAATAAATCATCAATTATACGGAGGTCAATTGGCAGGCATGGTAGACAACCTTCAAACAATTCAGGTACAGCATTCTAGTGAGTCTCATCCTCACCAGAATGAAGGTCAAGTCGTTTGAACATTAGAATCTTCTAGGGATGAAAATTCAGGTTGGATCAACCCATGCTGAAGGTTGCAGCGGGTGGCTTCTCGCAGAAGCATTTCTGTCTGGTGGCTCAGCAAAGTTTGCAAACGATTGCTCACCACATGAGTCCGCTCTAAGTTGCGTGCCATGTGAATCATCCGACCAGCAGCGACATAAAAGCGCCAAGTGAGGACCACCGCCGCGATCGCTAATCCCGCTGCCACGCCCAGCCATAGCCCAACGACCCCCAGGCCCAGTTTCATGCCCAAGATGTAGCTCACTGGTAAACCGACACACCAATGGGCACCAAAGCCAATCAGCATGGGTACCTTCGTGTCATTAATTCCCCGCAATGCCCCCGCAGCAGTGACCTGAGCCCCATCAATCACCTGAAAGAGGGCAGCTAACAGCAATAGGTTTCTGGCGATCGCAACCACTCCAGCATTGGCAGGCTGGGAGGCATCAATGTACAAACCAATAATTTGATTGGGCACCAAGACGAACGCCAGACTAAACACTCCCATGCAAGCCCCGGCGACCCCAATGCCGACAAACCCGGCAAAGCGACTGGCCTGAAAATTATTTTGACCAAAGAGCTGTCCAACTCTCACCGTGGTTGCGATCGAAATGCCACTGGCCACTTGATAGGTAATCACGCCAGCAGTTTGATAGGCAACTTGATGAGCTGCGAGGGGCTCAGTTCCCAACTGTCCCGCCAAGAAAGTTCCTGCAGCGCTAATGCCAGCCTCGACCGCCATCAATCCCCCAATGGGCACCCCCACCTGCAAGACTCTTCGGGTGACTTGCCTGCTGAACCGAAGCTTGGTGAGCAAGCGATAAACTTTGAAATGCTGGCTATAGGCTAAGTACACCATCATGGCGATAAACATCCCCCAGAACGCCAGAGTGCTGGACCAGCCAACCCCTGCGAGGCCCAAGGCCGGTGCGCCAAACTTCCCCAGCATCAGCACATAGTTACCGCCAACGTTGACAACAATCCCCAACAGGACGATCAGCATCACCACCCGAGGACGAGATAAGGCTGATACAAATCCCTTAAGCAACGAACAAGCCACTGCTGGGATAAATCCCCAGGCAATGGCCTTTAAGTACTGATCGGCCAGGACGATCGCTTCAGGCTCCTGTCCAAAATATTGAAGTATGGTGCCGCCATGCCACAGCAAAGCCGTCATCGGAATGCCCATGACAGCCGTTAACCAAAACCCTTGATGCAATACCTGCCGTACCGCCTTGGTATCTCCCGCACCATAGGCTTGAGCCGTGAGAGGGCTCACCGATGACAACACCGAGGTCACAACCCAAAGCAAATAATTAAATGAGATGGCTCCTAGTGCTCCAGCAGCGATGTTCTCACTGCCTAGCCAGCCCATCATCATCGTATCGACGAAGCCGGTAATAGAATCCGTAATTTGCGCTGCTGCGAGGGGAATCGCCAACAACCCACAAGCCTTGGCTTCTATCCAAGCTTTCGCGATGCCTTTTGGAGTGGCTCCTATTTCTGTTTGCATCAATAATGCCTAGCTGCGGGTCTAGATTCGACAAGCTGATGGCAAAATGCATCTCGGCAATAGACAACGTTCAACCAAATAGAATCTAGCTAAATTCTTAGCAGATTAAAAGGTATGCCAGAGTCTTTCCGAGCCCACTGACTAATCTTTTAGAAGATTAAATTTTAGACTTTGACTGAAACAGTTTACGGACAATTCTCACAATTTTCAGGCAAGTAATCTATCTATCAGCGACAAATCAATTACAACCTAAAATCGGCAAGAATAGACGCAAACGAATGAATTCAAAGGCTCACTGCATGGCAAGTCACAAACCGTCATCAGCTGCTTTCATTGCTGATGAATCGTGAAAGAAATACACCATGCAGTGCCCTTATTATTCCCATCTTCCAAGCCAGCTCTACAGGGATTTAGCAAGCTGAGACTCGGGCATAAAGCCCTGGCTCTCAAAGAAGTTGAGATAGGTCTTCAGCAGGGTTAAATCCGCTGGAGGACAAGAAACCGCCGAATCAGCCAGGCCAGCGATTGCATTGGCGCGGCCAAACCCTTCCGTGCCAGAGAGCCAGAGCTCCAGACGAGTCTGATGCCCCTCAGCGATATCTTCCGTCACCACGGTCGCCAAGGCTTGCAGAGCATTAGGCTGGTTGCGCAAAGACTCCTTCCACTGAGCATAGGGAATGGTCTCGATGACATGGCCTTGGGCTTGCAAGGTCTCAACCAGAAGCGACAGCGGCAACGGTTGAGGATTAATCAAATGGAATACCTTGCCTTGATAGGTAGACTGCTGTGAGAGATGCACAATACTGCGACTCACATAATCCACAGGGGTCATGTCCAGCATCAGGTCCAAGTCGGGGGCCTGCTTTAGCTCAACGACACTCTGGACAAAGCGGCTGATCAAGTCAGTGGTGTTACCCATGCCAGAGCAACTGTGGCCAGAGACCATGCCGGGGCGATAGATGTGGATGGGAAGACCGCGATGGCAAGCCTCCATCATCAATCGCTCTGCCACCCACTTACTCTGGGCATAGCCACCCGACATGCCATCTCCCTGGGCGATGCAATCCTCTTCATGGAACATGCTGGCCCCAGTACTGGCCAAGGATTCAAAGACATCCAGCGTAGAAACATAGTGAACCGGCTTTCCATGGTGAGAAAAGGCCAATCGCAGCACTTCGTGCGTTCCCGAGACATTGGTAGAATGCAACGCCTGATAGGGATAAAGCAGGTTGACACTAGCAGCGCTGTGATAAATCACATCCACCGTTTCTGCCAGCTGGTTGAATTCAGCATCCCCCAAACCCAGCTTTGGCTGAGATAGGTCTCCCAACACCGGAATGATCTTGGAGTAGCTTTCGCGAGGTAAGCTGCCACAACGCTCTAGCGCCGTCACCAACTTTTGCCGCGCCTGGGCTGCGTCATCCCCTCTCAACAAGCAGTAGACCGTGGCCGTCGTCGTCTGCAAAATCTCATGGAGCAGGAAGGAGCCGATGAAGCCCGTACTGCCCGTCATGAAAATATTTTCAACCGGCTCAGCATCACTGAGCTGCAACGTTTCGGTTTCCCATAGCTGAAGGCTTTCATCCAGTTGGACTTCCGCTTGCAGCTGCTCCAGTGTCATATATTCCCGCTGCTTCTCGGAATCTGTCCCCTCAATCAAACGCGCGAGTCCGGCGATCGTCGGCATCGGGAAGAAATCAATCAGGGGAATGACCACCTTATAGGATTCTTCGGTTCGGCTAATCAGCTGAGTCGTTTGCAGAGAGTCGCCGCCTAGCTCAAAGAAATTATCATTAATGCCAATGTCCATGATGCCGAGAATCATTGACCAAAGATTGGACAACTCTTTCTCTAGGGGCGTTCTCGGAGCAATAAAGGCATCCTTCAGTTCAGGGCGCTCGGAGCCAATCGCAGGCAGAGCACGCCGATTCACCTTGCCATTGGGCGTCAGGGGCAAAGCATCCATCAGTACAAAGGCCGCAGGCACCATATAGCTGGGCAATTTATCCTGCAAGAAGGAGCGGAACTGGGGAATCAAGCTGTGGTCTAGCTTGGCCTTCTGCGGATCGTTAGCATAGTCCTCAAGGGAATCAACCTTCAGCTCCGTAGAGACCGGAAAATCAATCGAGGAGACATCATTCTCAAGCTGGAGAATGACATCGTAATAGGCCTCAGGATAATCTGTCACGCCCGAGCCCCGAGACCAGCTCAACCGAATGCCATAGCCCAGCTCTTCAGCTAATTTGCAGAGCTGCTGAGGATTAATCCCAGTGCCCTGATAATTATCTGCAAGCTGTCGCAGCTCCGCCGCAGTGAAATGCTCCTTCCGAGCAAACAGCTGCTGCGTTGCCAACACCTTTGCATACACGCCCCCATTGGGAATATGTTGTACGCCCAAAGCCTGAGGCTTAAGTTGCTGTAACCAACGCTTCAACAGCTCCAGGGAAAGATTCTGCTCCTGCCAATCCAACCATTCCGGCTCTGGCGTAGCTTCAGCCCCGTCAAGAGCTGGCATTGTCTCCTTCGCTTCAACCCGTTCTGCAACGCGCTGTAGCGTCACGTCATAGCGAAACTCGGAGAGTTCATTAACAAACTCACCATGCTTAATTTCAACCTTGACCTGGCCAATTTGAGGGAAACGCTGTTGCAGCGCATAGAAGAAATCTGGGTGGAGCGTCAGCTCTTCTTCTTGCCCCAAACGCTTCTGAACCCGGCGCAGCAGCTCATCCCCTAAGCAATCATCTGCGGCCCGATCCAGCTCTAAAGCCGTGGCAAACGCAGGCAGCAGCGCATGGCTTCTCACATCACCAATGAACAGAGAGCCACCCGGCTCCAACATGTTCAAGGCCGTTTCCACCACATCCACCAAGTAGTTCACGGTGGGGAAGTACTGAATCACCGAATTAATGAAAATGGTGTCGAAGGACTCAGTCATCCCTGCTTCTAGCTGGTGAGCAGGTCGCTGCTGAAGGCTTACCTGGGGCAAGTTCAAGCGAGGCAATTGCTGCTCGATGTAGCTCAAGGCCGTTTTCGAGAAGTCGGTTCCCACATAGGTCTCACAATGGGGAGCCACTCGGAACAGAATTAGGCCGGTGCCACAACCAATTTCAAGCACTCGCTTGGGTTGCAACGACAACATTCGATCAATCGTCTGATCCAACCACTCCTTCATGGCAGCATCAGCGATGGGTTCGCCAGTGTAGCTATCCAACCAGCCACTAATGTTAAAGGTCGGGTCCCAATGCTCTTCAACTTCGTTGAAATGCTCACTGTCGTGGATGGTTCGCCAGTAATCTAACTGCTCAGCCTCTACGTTCTCGCTATCAAACACCTCAGGTTGATCCAGGCGAGGCACAATATAAGCAGCTAGGCGCTTTTCACCAGGTACATCTTCCCGAGCGATAACTGCTGTTTCTAGGACGGCAGGATGCTGGCTCAGAACAGACTCAATTTCAGGCAGCTCGATACGAAAACCACGGATTTTCTCCTGATGGTCAATGCGGTCAAGATACTCTAAACAGCCATTCTCCCGTGCCCGAACAGTATCACCGGTTTTATAAAGGCGAACAGCGCCGTGCGAACCATTATTCCATTCGATAAAGCGCTCAGAGGTCAAGTCGGGCCGGTTGAGATAGCCTCGGGCTAGCCCTGCACCAGCAAGATATAGCTCTCCAGATTCACCCGCAGAGACAGGCTCTAGAGTCTCATTCAGGACATAGGCCTGAGTTTCACGAATCGGCCAACCGATGGGAATGACACGACTTTCAATCGCATTAACCGCTTGGGGACCTGCCAAGTCACACAACGTAGAAGTAACAGTGGCCTCTGTAGGTCCGTAGGCATTTACCAAGCGAACATGGCTAGGAACGTTCGCTTGCCAAGCTAACAACCATTTAGGAATGGCTCGCTCACTCCCGATCACCACCAATCGCACACATTCGGGGAGCTTGACCTTAGGGAATTCGGCACAAAGCTTATGCCAAAAAGCCGTGGGGAGATTGAGTACCGTGAGCTGCTTCTCTTCGCAAGCCGACAGGAATGCAGGTACAGAGCGCAGCATCTCCTGGGAGCGCAGCACCAATGTAGCTCCTGCCGCCAAGGTGACAAAAATTTCTTCAACCGCAACGTCAAAACTAATCGAGGCAAATTGCAGAACCCGATCTTGAGCTGTGAGCGCATACTGCTCAGACAAAGCCCCCACAAGATTACTCAGGGAATGGTGCTCAATCATCACCCCCTTCGGTTTGCCCGTAGAGCCGGAGGTGTAGATGACATAGGCCAGGTTACTGCCCTGTACGGCCACATCAAGATTGTCCGTGGTCTCCTTTTCAATCAAGGACCAATCGGCATCCAAGCAAACCACAGCGGCATCTGTAGAGAGGCCAGGAGCATATTGCTGCTGCGTCAAAATCAAATTGAGCTGGGAATCTTCAACCATCAGAGCAACTCTCTCTCTGGGATAGGTTGGGTCGATAGGAACGTAGGCTCCACCGACCTTGAGCACAGCCAACAAGGCAACAATTGCAATGGGAGAGCGCTCGACGCAAATTCCCACTAAGCTTTCAGGCTTTACACCTAGTTTTTGCAAGTAGCGAGCAAGCTGGTTAGCCTTTTGATTCAGAGTTAAGTAACTATACTGCTCAGACTCAGAGGCTATTGCTATAGCGTCTGGTGTATCCAAGCCCCTTTTCTCAATTAGGGTATGAACACAGTTATGCTTATCGCAATTTACCGGGGTTTCCATTCTCTTTAAATCTGTTGGCTGAGTCAATCAAGATCACCAATTATTTTCTTTGAAGAAGTCTTCAAAAATTCATTAGTAACTACTCATACAATCCTGCCCAGCTAAATTCTGGTATTAACAGACAAAAACTAGAAATATTCCACTCTCATCAGAAATAAATAGCACAAAAATTCAGCCTCTTATAAAGGGATAAATATATGATTTTCTTCATTGAGATATCGTCATAAAATAAATAAGCCCTCAAAGCCTTATGGACTAAGGGCGTATATCTTTTTCGAGAAACAAGAAGTCTAAGACACCAGATGCAGAGCGATCTCAGGCCGGGGTTGGGTGAAGACAAGAGAGAGGAAGAACAGCCTACATCGGCCTGAGATTGTAAGATTTAGAGGACCTCCGCTCTAAAATCTATGCACAAATAGTTATGTTCTTCAGCTGGGTAGATTCTCATTCCTCAAGACCGGTTATCAGTTTTCTTAGGAAGAATATTTATGCTTATCCTTTTCAAGGATTACAGCAGCTCCAAGAAGGTTAAAAGCAAAGAAGATATGCATCATCCTATTCACAGGGATATCCAAAGAGAGTATAAGCCTTCTTTTCCTGATACTTTAACGAACAAAACACTCAGCCAAATGGCGTGCATAAAATTATATGTCAAAAGACAAATAAGCGATAATTGTCATCACTTATTTCGGGCGAAATGAAACTCCCAGATTTCACATCGAATAAATATGCCTAATAAAATAATAATTTTATTTCTTACCTTAAATAATTAAAGAATCACCCGACGTAACGATAGTCGGCTAGGTTGAGAGGTTTAGCACTGTAAAAACCCACAGCTTTTCAGTATCTATCAAACAGAGAAAAGCCAAAGCTCCAATGATTCTTTAGAAATTGCCTCAAAATTCCGCTGAGGCTGTACAGATCTATGATTTGGAGAAGGCATCTAAACTCGATGCTCTCCTGCTTGAGCGAATGCATCAGCTCAAAGCCTGTTCCATTAGGTTTGCCTTAGAGGCTGTTTGAGAATTTGGCCCAGCCTTCAATTCATAGCTATCACAGCAAAGTTTAGGGCTTGATTGACGTAAATTACTGGCTCTTAGACGATGCAGCTCCATGCCTTTCTCCCAAAACCTCTTAGTCCAGTTAATCCAGTCCATCATCAACCCAGCACCCGCCTCCAGCGGACGCGGCTGTGCGTCCCTGTCGTCTACTCTCGGGCCTCTCAGATTTTCAGAGATCGATTAGAGGGAACCTGGAGCCACCGAAGTGCAACAGAAATTTCAAGCACTTACCTGAGCCAGGGGATTTACCCCTGGCTCAGAGCGTAAACTAACCAAAGTGGGCTGCAGCCCATGTCAATCGGCTGTTCAGTTCGTTTTAACGGACTTGAGCTTTTAGCTGTGAGTTTAGCCCACAGCACCAAGGCCAAAGCCAGCCTATTTGTTTGCTGAACTCAGGTTGAGTGAGATCTCTTGCCTGATTCCTGGCTCAACACTCTAGCGAGGAATCAGGCTCAGCGCTCCTACAAAAGCAGGCTAAACCAACGCATATCGTTCGGCTGTTGAGTCCGCTCCAACGGACTTGAGCTGTGAGCGATGAGGCAAATAGACCTCACAACAGCGGAGCAGAGCCAGTCATCAGTTGATTGAACAAACAGAAAGGTTGAAGTTCAATCGTTCAATCAGCGCAGGTTAAACAAACTCGAATCCTTGACTAAAGCTGCTCACATCCACTTGCTCTAGAACTGCAACGAGATCAGTTTGCCCTGTCTGGGATTGATACCAAAGGCCAGTAGAAGAAGCATCACTCAAGCTCCCTAAGCGATAATCAGCAACAGCTCCCGCTAAGCGAATCGTATCTTCATCATGGTTGAAGTCTTGAATGAGGGCAAAGCTATTTCCAGCTGTCAATGATGGGCTTGTTTGCCCCACCCGTTCAAGGTAGAAAACCTTATCAGCAGCTCCTAGCACAAAGGTATCTCGGCCTCCGCCCCCCAATAGCTGATCCTGTTCGCCAAAACCAGGCTGAGCCAAATTAGCATCAGTACCAATCAAAATATCATCACCAAAGCCTGCATCCAAGACATCGTTGCCCTGCCCTCCAATGAGACGATCGCGACCATAGGCACCAAACAGTTGATCTGCCCCGGCATCGCCTTGGAGTAAATCATTGCCTGTATCGCCATAGAGCTGGTCATCCCCATCACCGCCATAGGCCTGATCATCCTGGGAACCGGCATAGACCACATCGTCTCCCGCCTCGCCGTAGAACAAGTCGCGACCACTTTCACCAATGAGGGTGTCATTGCCAAAGCCACCGTAAAGAGAATCATCATCCGCCGCACCAATTAACGTATCGGCACCTGCCCCACCAAAGAGTTCATCAGCGCCCACATCTCCATAGAGATGATCGTTTCCGTCTCCGCCATTGAGGAGATCGCGGCCCATGCCACCGGAGAGTTCATCATCGCCAGCGCCCCCCTCTAGGCGATCGTCCCCCACATCTCCATAGAGGCGATCGCTATCCCCTCCACCGTAAATCACATCATCACCTACACCGCCATAGACCACATCCTGGCCATCCCCGGCATCTAGTAAATCATTGCCCTGCTCACCGTAAAGCTCATCTGCTCCGGCATCTCCATAGAGCTGGTCATCGTCATTGCCCCCATAGAGCAAGTCTTTCCCTGCGCCACCAATCATCACATCGCGACCTAGGTCGCCATACAACTGATCATCACCGTCGTCGCCGGTCATCCAGTCGTCACCGAAGCCGCCATAGAGCAAGTCCTGGCCCGCACCGCCATAGAAGGTGTCATCGCCAGCCTCACCAAATAGGGCATCGCCACCGCCTTCGCCATAGAGGGTGTCGTTGCCATCCCCCGCAAAAACCTGGTCGATGCCGTCTCCACCAATCAGGGCATCATCCCCTCGATTGCCAAACAATTGATCATTTCCGCTGCCGCCCACCAAGGTATCTGCTACTTCCGTACCGTGGAGTTGGCGATCCGCATCGGGCAGGGCCACAACTGGCACGACAGGCACAGGTCCCACATAGGCAACGTAGTCAGCGTTGAGATTAAACGTAGTCGCATTTATCCCCTGCAAACGAGCGATCGCCTGCTCCTCCTGCCAAAGCAATAGGTCAGTTCCACTGGCAGAAGCAACCTCCTCCAAGCGGTAGTCCGAAGCCTGGCCCTTGAGTTGCAGCACATCCTCTAGGGGATTGAAGTCTTCGATCCAGGCTTGGCCATTGCTATAGAACGCCTCGGTATCGGTGCCCAGGATGAAGCGATCGCTTCCTGCGCCACCGTTCAAGCGATCATTGCCGCCCTTACCCCACAACCGATCCTCTCCAGCACCACCTTCGAGAACATTGTCCCCTGTCCCCGCAAATAGCTGATCATGACCAGCACCACCAAATAATTTCCCTGTCTGCTCAACAGTCAAACTGTCATTTCCGCCTTCGCCAAAAAGGCTGCCATTGACTCGGCTAAACTCATCATTCGCGGAGCCACCATGGAGCTGTCCCGATTCATTTTGATAAACCCGGATCGAATCAATATCAAAGCTACTGGGAAACACGGTGTCATCGTCGGGAGAACCAGGCCATGTTCCTCCCACAGCCAAGTTTGCCAATAAATACATTGGCTGATGCGTTAGGTTTTCCGTCACTGAGAAGACTTCATTCCCATCTACTAACCAACGAATCGCCGTCTCATCCCAATTCACGGCATAGGTATGAAATCCTTCGGAAAAGTCAGTGCCGTCATTAAAGCCAGAAGTCTCATAGAACCGCTCCGTAGATTCTGGATCGCGGTAATGAAAGGACTGATACAGCGTCTCGGTGTCATTCCCAAGCGCCTCTAAAATATCAATCTCAGAAGGCCATTCCCCCGAGGCTGGCAGCATCCAGAATGCAGGCCAAAGCCCCTGCCCAGAAGGAATTTTAGCATCGATCTCAATATAGCCATAGGTAAAGGCAACCTTGTCATGGCCCGAGAGTAGACCCGAAGTGTAGTCAAAGCTCGTGGACTTCTCATGGGCAGTTAGCAACTGCTGGTCGATGGCTTCGAAAGCCTCCAACGACTCATCTAGCTTTTGTGCCGTAATGCTGATAACACCATCCTCAAAGGAAAAAGCATCATCGACATAATATTGCTCCTCATCATTCCAAAGGTTCGTGCGGCTACCGTAGTAGTAAGTTGTATTCCACTTACTACGATCTACTTCAGAGCCCTCGAATTCATCGGAGAAAACTAACTCCCAATTCGTCGGATCAAAGCTAGAGTCAGTCATCAAAAATTAGAAATATCAACCCACCTATTACATCTTTGACAAGTAAAGACTTCAAGCGAGTAACCACGCCTCTTAGAGCTGTCACAAACACATATAAGCAGCTTCTTAAAGTGCGTAATAAAATCCATATTAGAGAGATGAGGGATCGCCCATAGCTCTATACACTTTATAAATCAAAAATATTTAGAACTAGTTTATGAGCAATGAGTGAGATCCCTTTGGTGGAGTAATAGCCAGAGCATTTATTCAAATTCAGCGGAATCATCCAATAGTCTGTCTAGCCCTATCTTTCGCCAGCCAGCCAGCCAACAAACCGGTTTCAAGCCAGCAGCCAAAGAGACTCGTTAAACCAGAGTCCATTCTCCTACAGAAAAAATTCCGACTCCGCATTCCCCTCAGTCCACTGTCTGTAATTTTCGCGAGAGCAGCGCTTGCTTAGCTCGGATCGACCCCAGCAATCCCGTTCCAAGCAGGTTAAAACATGGCCAGCGATCGCCAGCATCCTCCACAGACCCTCTATGCTGACAGAAGACCCTTTCTCGAATTCCCGCGCCATGTCGCCTTCGTTCTCCTCGGTTAAACCCACTGAACTACATACCACCCTCCAAGCTGCTTTAGACGGGGAAGACCTAAGCATCGACCAAGGTGTCTTTTTATTGGAGCAGGAAGATGGGGAAGCGATCGCTGCCATCCAGCAAGCTGCTGATCAATTGCGTCAGCAACTGGTGGGCGACACCGTTACCTATGTGATCAACCGCAACATCAACTTCACCAACATCTGTGAGCAACACTGTAGCTTCTGCGCCTTCCGCCGAGACAGCGGCGACGATGGAGCCTACTGGCTCAACTGGGCCACCATCCGCGAGAAAACGGCAGAGGCCGTCAGCGTCGGCGCCACCGAAATCTGCATGCAGGGCGGCCTCCACCTCGATGCCAAGATTGACGGCAAATCCCTGCCCTACTATCTCAAGCTCATCCACACGATCAAAGAAGATTTCCCAGACCTCCATCTCCACGCCTTTTCCCCCCAAGAAGTAGAGTTTATTGCCCGCGAAGATCAGCTCACCTTCGAGCAAGTCATCCTTGCCCTACGAGATGCAGGCCTCGGCTCCATGCCCGGCACCGCCGCCGAAGTCCTAGATGATGACGTCCGCAAAATCCTCTGCCCTGAAAAGATCAGCGCCGACATCTGGCTAGAAATCGTTGAAACCGCCCATCGCATTGGCCTACCCACCACTAGCACTCTGATGGCAGGCCACATCGAAACACCTCGCCAACAGATTAACCATCTCGCCAAATTACGACAGCTCCAGCAAACGGCCCAAGCCCAAAACTATCCTGCCTGCATCACGGAATTCATCATTCTCTCCTTCGTCGGCGAACATGCCCCCAAGCCTCTCCGCAGGCGTGTCGGTCGTGACCAACCTGTTCTCAATGACGCTCTCTTACTCACCGCTGTTGGCCGATTATTCCTAGGCAAATGGATCAAAAATCATCAGCCTAGCTGGGTCAAGCTTGGCCTCGACGGTGCCACCGAAGCCTTACGTTGGGGCTGCAATGACATCGGCGGCACCCTAATGGAGGAGCACATCACCTCCATGGCCGGAGCCAAAGGGGGGACTTGCCAAACTGCAGAAGACTTAAAGGGAGCGATTGAATCCATCAACCGGCCCACGGCCCAGCGAGATACGCTCTATCGAACTCTAAAAAAAAGCTTCCAATGACTTCAAGTAGGGGTGGCCAAACCTGGCTCACCTGTCAATCTCACCGTGAAACAGCAAATCCTATGGTGGAGCATGGGATTTGCCAGTCATTAAACATCCGAAGACCCACAACAGTGCATAACCGCTCAGCTTATTCAAGCGTAATTCTCAAGCCAGTCCGAGCAATAGACTAAATCGCTTTGGCGATGAGTCCCCTGTTGTCCCCTCAACTGATAGGTCCATTCATGGATAGGTTCAGACCAATGCTGAGCCTCAACAATCGAACATTCAACATGCGGCAAGCGCAATGAGTGCACCAGTGTCCCTACGGCAAATCTTGGGGCAGGTCGCCAACTGGCCATATGGACAATTTTCTCCAAGTCAATGTCAAATCAGACAGAACAATAGAACAGACGAACACATCTATTCAAGGTACTAAAGACCTATTAATGCTTCTTATCGGTAGTCGAATCTTATCCCTATTTCTTTGAAAACGGAAGCAACTTCTGGTTGTGATTGCCCATGAGACGACGTAAGTGCAATAGCAACGATGTCAGTTATCCCCCCCGCAGTACTCCTTCATTCGAAGAAATTAACAATTTTCCCTGATCATTGCGATATTCCCACCCAATGGACTAATTTTGGCGTCTTTGTGAAAGAAACTGCACAGCATCTTCAGGACAAAAATTGAGGACAGCACAACCCTGGGAAAACATCACCCAATATTGGCCATTCCAAGCCAAGTACCACATTTTATTTTCTTTCTTGGAAGAAAATATTTGTAGCTTTCCATCCTCGCCTTCATGAGAATGGAATCCCCAGGCTTGGGCCTGGGCAATCAGTTGCTCGTTAGTCAATCTTTAGCCTCCTGCACTCCATTAAGCGACTTAAGAGATTGTTTGAGAATTCGGCCAAGCGCCAGATTTGAACCTTCGACTAGCAATGAAACGTCGAAACCCCACTTATTTTGGCAACGTCGTAGATCAATCCAGCCACAGCTAGAGCCTTTCTCAATCAATCTCTAAGCGAGACAGAAACGATCGCTATTACAGCACTACAACAACTCTCCCAAAATCACACTTCTAGTCGCTTGAGCACTGTCACTGCAACTACATTCAACGCGATTCTTGTCTTCCCTTGAGTTAAGACAAGAGCAAACTTAGGGAAAGGGAAGCTTAAGACCAAAAGGTTATGGAAACGCTTGTCGCAACCTGCCACCTAAAATCCACACACAAAGGCCAAATCACTCCCCCGCCCAAACATGCCATTTTAATTTCGAGCCCCCCATAGATTATCTCGTCATTTCAAGATTGATCTAAAAAGCCAGCGGCTTCACTTTTGTGAGTCGCTGGCTTAAGGCGATATCTAGGAAAGAGTATCCCACTCATGCGGGATGAATGAGGATATCCCACTTGGGAAGCTCAGTGTTGCGTATCAGTCGTGCCTCAATGGGTCGCATCTGCTTTTTG
>CALLAT010000086.1 GCA_938002085.1 uncultured Pseudanabaenaceae cyanobacterium | reverse complement strand
GCAGGCCAATGATGCTCGTGCCAAGATCAATAAGGCAATTAAGCAAGAGTTGGTTAAGCATCTGCCTGGTGTTGCCCAGGAGCAATGGCATCCGATTTATACGGCGGTGCAGGAATGCTTTGATAGCTATGAGACAGAGGCAATGGATCGCATTAATGATGATATTCAATCCCGTCAGACTGAGCTAGATAACTTGCTGAAGCGTAAGCAGGAGCAGGAAATCAACCTGAATGTTGAGCGAGAGCGCTTGGAAGGGTTGTCGAAGAAAGTTGTGGGGGCTTGTGAGGCGATCGAGTCGTCTTATCAAGAGTTGCTTCAGCAAATCTAAGCCCAGACAAATCTGATTCGTTTCGGATGCGTTGCCCCGAAAGGCAACGCATCTTTTCATTGGAGTCAAAAACGATGAGCGATCGCTTGAAATAATGTAGATGAGATCAATACCGTGTCAGACCTGAAAGCAGCTCGATTTCGAGAATTATTCGGTGAGGATAATCTTCTACGCTTGCCTCTAGAACGAGCCCATGAGCTTGGCCTTGACCCAGAGACAGTACAAGCGTTCCGTCAGTTTGGTCTCCCTGTCCATTTTGAAGAGCTACCATTGCAGTTCTCGTTAGAGCTCTCTCGATTATCTGTACCATCGCATGATGAATTTGAGTTTCGGAGCATTGGCACTGAAAGCAGCTCTGCCGATGACGCTTTGTGCAAAGCGATGGGGCTAGACAATGACGAACCTTACGCTTGGCTCTGCATCAACCTGAAAAATCAGGCAATCTACTCCGTATCCAATGTCTCCAATGATTTTATTCAGGAAGTGAGCTTTGTAAATACGAGCCTGATGGCGTTTCTAGAATGTCTCTATGAGTTTCGGCAGACATGGCTTCACATGGATGAGATTGGAGATGATGATGAAATCGTGATTGAGATAATTGAACAGCTAGAGCAAAAGTTGCAAGTTATTGACCCTGAGGCCTTTGCCTTAAATTTCAATTGGTGGCCGTCCTTTTGCTCCGGTCTTTTCTAAGCTTTGGTTCTGATCTGCCCATAATCCGAAATAGAGCCGCTGATCCTGGAAGATAATAGAGAGACGTTCCACATTCTGGTTCTTGGCGATCGCGATGCAGACCCCCTCAACTCCTAACACTCCTCTGCTCGACCTCCTCCACCAGGCCGCCACAGCGCTATCCCTCAACGCCGAAGACCTTAGCCAGCAAGCCTTACTCCAAGACCTCGAAACCCTAACTAACGCCGACATCTCATCTGGCTACCGCATCGCCGTCTTCGGCCCCTTCAACTTCGGCAAGTCCACTCTCCTCAATGCCTTGCTGGGTACCAAAGCCCTGCCCATGGACCTAATCCCCACCACTGGAGCAGCCATCTCCGTCAGCTGTGGAAGCGTACTGCGCAGTCGCATCACCCTGGCCAGTGGAGAAGTCTTGGAAGCTGACGGCATTGAACTCCTAGAGCAACATGCCCGGCTGGATGATGAGCGTCGCATGAACGACAACGTCATCGCCGTGGAAGTCCAATGCCCCCACGCCTTGCTCAAAAACGACGTTATCTTCCTCGACCTACCCGGTACCGATGACCAGGATGCCCAAGAGAAACTGGTGCGTGAGCAACTGCTAACGGCTGATCTGGTCATTCAAGTGCTAGATGGCCGCAAGCTGATGACCCTAGGCGAACGGGAGCATCTGCGGGACTGGCTCCAGGACAGAGGCATTGAAACCGTCCTCTTCACCGTCAACTTCCTCAACTTGCTAGAACCCACCGAGCAAAAGCAGGTCATGAACCGCATGCGCTTCGTGGCCGAAAGCTTCCGCTCCGCTCTACCCGGTGGTATCAGCAACCTCTACCGCGTCGATGCCCTGCCCGCCCTCCGCGCTCAGCTCAAAGGTGATGCCGCAGCCCTCCAAACCACGGGCTTGCCTGCCCTGGCAACTGCTCTGGAAACCCTGATTCAGCAGCAGGAAAGCCCAGAAGCCCAAGCGGCAACCTGGCGATCGCGCCAACAAGCTCTCGGCAAAAAGCTTCAGGTGGCTGTACAACAAAAAGCCGCTAACCTCACCCAGGAAATCGAAGCTGCGGAAAACAATGCTGACAGTAAAGACGCGAAACGTTTCGCCATCCAGCAGAAAGCCCAGTGCCTGATTCAAGAAGGCTTCGGCCAGGAAATGTCAGCCCTCAAAACCTGGATTAATCCCAATAAGCTCATGGCCCGCTACGAGCTAGAAGCCATCGATGCCCTACGTCGCTTTGAATTCGAAACCTGGATTGTCCAGGGCCTCCAAGCGGACCTAGAGCCCCTACAGCGCAACGTCACCGACTGGGTCGCCAAAGCTTGCACCTTCTTTGATGGCAATATTCCGTCGGACTTACGCTTGATTTTTCCAGCTGAGCCTGCTGTTGATGTTCAGTCCAATAACAGCAACTCGCGTCGAATTCCTCGCCCTTCTGGTCTCGGCAGTACAGCAGCTTCCGCCGGGGTGGGCTGGATGTTGGGTGGCCCTATCGGGGCGGTAATGGTAGGGGGAACGAACTTGCTGCTCAATAGCTTGACCGATGTATTAGGGACAGGGCGTCGCTTGGTGAACCCCGTTGCTTCCAATAGAAATAGAGCCACAACCCCGGATTTCGAGGCTCAGTACGCCCAAGCTGTACGGCGGTATTTCCAGCAGATGAGCAGCGTGGGGATGGCGGCGATCGCCGACTACGAATACCGCGCCCTAGAAATCATCAACCGTCCCCTCAATCAAGTTCAGCCCCCCGACACAGAACCCCAAAAGCAAGAGCGCCAGCGCCTAGAAGCCCTCCTAGAGCAGCTTTGCCAGAGGCTAGAAGCGGCTTAGGCTATAGCTTTGTCATGGATTGTAAGAACCTCCCCCCGTAACTGCTGAGATGGCCTATAATCATCAATACCTACGGGATGTAGCGCAGTTTGGTAGCGCACTTCGTTCGGGACGAAGGGGCCGCTGGTTCGAATCCAGTCATCCCGATTTTACTCAGTTACTTGTTACACAGATTGTCTGTCATTGAGCATTTTAGGGCTCTATCCCAGAATTGCTCCTCAAGACTATGCCACTGAATAAACGCCCTGCTATCAAACGATTATTGGTAGCCTTCAGATATCTCGTACTAAAGGGAACGTTAGCCGACTGGGCGATCGTCTTGCTGCTATTTGGCGTTCCCGCCTTTTTCCTGCTGGGCATGTATCGGGCGCTTCTCGCAGCGTTTTCAGAGCTGCTAATTCCTATCGCTCTATATCCACTCATCAGCTCAGCTGGCGTAGAGAGTTTCAGTGAGCTCTCCTGGGGAGCTGTGCAGCCGTTCGTTGTCATTATTGAGTTTGCGCAGGTTGTTGTGGCAGCGATCGCACTATGGCTCACCCTCCAATTTCTTCGTTCGCTGTTCTAACGTTAAGAGCTAGACGGATGTATCTATGACATTGCCCCTCATTACTGTCACCAAGCAAGGCCTCTACTGTAAGGCTGGCGATTTCTATATAGATGCTTGGAAGCCGGTCGAGCTTGATCTCGTGACCCATGCCCATTCCGACCATGCTCGCTCTGGTTCGACTAAATACGTCGCCACGGCAGTCTCCGAAGGCATCCTACGCAAACGCCTGGGCCAAGACATCGATTTACAAGGCGTTGAATACGGCGAAAAAATTAAGCTGGGTGAGACCTGGGTCTCTTTCCACTCCGCAGGCCATGTGCTTGGCTCGGCTCAAATTCGTATCGAGCACAAAGATAATGTTTGGGTCGCTTCCGGTGACTACAAGCGCTGTGCCGACCCTACTACAGAGCCTTTTGAAGTTGTGCCTTGTGACGCCTTCATTACCGAAGCCACCTTTGGGTTACCCATCTATCAATGGCAATCTGGTGCTGCAACTGCGAAGCAAATCTATGACTGGTGGCAGTCAGACTTGAGTCGTCCGACATTATTGTTTTGCTATGCCTTCGGCAAAGCCCAGCGAGTCCTTGCAGAGCTTCGAGCCCTCACAGAGCAACCCGTCTACCTTCATGGGGCTGTGCAAAACCTGGTCGAAACCTACCGTGACGCTGGCGTTGAAATGGTCGGAACCGTTCCTGTCTCAGAGATGGAACGCAAATATAAGTTTGAAGGCGATCTCATCATTGCTCCGCCTTCAGCTCATCGCTCTCCCTGGATGAAACGCTTTAAGCATCCCCAGACGGGCTTTGCTTCTGGTTGGATGGCAGTGCGGGGGAATCGGCGGCGGCGAGGTTACGAACGCGGTTTTATTCTGTCAGACCATGCGGATTGGCCCAGCCTCATCAAAACAGTTCGGGAGACCGGAGCAAAACAGGTCTATGTGACCCATGGTCAAAATGACGTTCTTTCCCGCTATCTCAGCGAGATAGAAGGCGTGGATGCACAGCCGTTAGAAACTTTATTTGAAGGGGAAACAGAATCCTAGGGCTATGGGATTGAACCAGACCTACCAACCCCGCTGGTGCAGGGGATGGGCATCCCAGTCAAAGTTCTCCGATGGCGGATCCTGATCACTCTGATTCTCTTGAATAACAGTTTCCCCATGGTTGACTTGGGCATTCGGTTGAGCTGCAGGACGCTGGGCCGTTCCCTGGCTTTGGCTGTAGCGCAATGCCCGTTTAATCGCTGGTACGACGTTGTACCAGGTGAGACTGCTATCACCCAGCAGGCGCTGGATCTGCTTTAACGCTGCCTCTGTAATGGGGGTACGCTCGTGGGGCAACGCACTCGTTTCCCTGAGCGGATCACGCTGCACCGCAGCAATGCCCTGGCGTACTGCCATTTGCACTTTTCCATGGAGTTCGCCCTTTCCTTTCTCCCAGTAGCGGTCCCATCCTTTCGCGCTTGTTACGTATAGGGGCGGCAGGATATTGAGGGCGTAGGCTTTGACCTGGGTGACTTTAATGAAGCTCTGGATTTGCTTGGGTAGCCCCTGCACCTGCTTCACGACTTCCATCGTGACCAGCATTTCCATCACATTCGTGGGCTCAGGGCCAAAGTCCTGGGCCGTTGGCATGACTTCGCCCGGCTTCATGGGCGGTGGCATTGGAACCGACCCTCGCTGTCGATTGCGAATTGCCTCTGCCTGCTGCTTATAAGGGTTAAAGAATGAGTTGGGTTCTGGCATTGAAGAAGCACCTCTGGAACGCGAATGATGGCAACAGTGGCGATCTCTCTCGGGAAAGCCCTAAGGAACACTAGGGGAGGCAACCTGCCATGAATAAGGCAACTACTACCATCAACTGAGGTCACAATAGAGACCTTAGGTATGCTACACACCATGCCATGCCAGCCTTCGATTGTGCTGGTTTTCGTTGGGAAATTACATATGCTTCTCAGTATTTCTAAGGATGCAAAAGAAGCTGTGAATATTTCCTCAGGAAAGTGTGAAATGCAGGTTTAATTCCATGGAAATGTCAATAACTATCCGATGGTAGCAATTTAGTCTTTGAATGTGCAGAGCTGGATAGAACCATATCCATATTGTTTGGGGAACTTTAATGCCTATGGTTTCGGTCATGAAGACGATGCATTTTATGTCTGGAGAGGGTTTTAGCCTGGGTCACGTTGTTATACGAGAGCCTTGGGGGGAGTGATTGTCATTACCTCAGTAGAGGCCTGAAGCCTGTTCGTTCAAACGCTAAATTGATGGGGATTAGGCAGCATGGAATAGAATTCCTGCAGATTTGAAAGTTTGCTTATGCCATGGCATCAGGTCTTGGTTGGGGATGCAATGTCTCCAGACTTGTTGAGGTGGGGATTAATACGAAGTGAGGAATTGCGTAGTGATGCAGCAAGGCTGGTTGGAAAAAATGCTGGTGTGTGGGCAATGGTCTGCTCCAGGGCTGATATGGGTGAGCAGCCTGAGTCTTTGTTTCGGGATTGCACTGCCTGCTGCTGTCGGCTATGCCCAGTCAATTCCTGACTCAAGTCCCCCGCTGGATGACACAACAGTTGAAGTGGTTCCGGTTCCTCGGCCCAATCTTGGCCTTCTGAGTCAAGCCCAAACTGCGTTTCGTGAAGAACGTTACCCCGAGGCTGAGTTGCTGTGGCGTGAGTTGGTAAGCCAATGGCCTGACTCAGCGGAAATGTCCTACAGCTTGGGCATGACCCTTCATCGACAATTCAAGATCGAGGAAGCGGCCCAAGCTTATGTGACGGCTGCGGTCTTGAATCCCAACCACCGTGAGGCTCATGTCAATCTCTCACTGGCTCGGATTCAGCTGGGCCAGATGGATGAAGCCCTGGAGCCTTTGGAACATGTCCTCCGTTTGCCAGATCGTCCTTCTGAGCCCGCGAGCATCCATGCGATGGCCTATTACAATCGCGCCATTGTCTTAGGTCGGCAAGGCAAGTTGGAGGAATCTCGCGAGGCTGTGGATGCTGCATTGGCCATTGCACCAGATTTTCATGAAGCGAAGGAACTCATTGATCTGATTCGTTAGATCTCGCAATTGGCCGCTTTCACAGGGGAAAATGTGGCGTTTCGTATGAATTCAGACAAGTTTCTTATAAATAGCGGTTGGCTTCGCTCGATCTGTTTGTAATCAGAGTCTTGCGCTGAGCCTGCTCTGATAAAATGACTGGGTTGTTTAGGGCTGCTAGACCTTTGAGTCGTTCGCTAGACCTCCCAAAAATTGATGAGCTGGCCCAGGAGCTCGCTGCTATCCAGCAAACCGGTTCTAAAAGAATCGCGATGCTGGGTTCTCGCCACGTGCCGATTACCCATCAGCAGCTGATTGAGATGATGACCTACGCCCTCGTGCTAGGTGGTAATCGCTTAGTTACTTCAGGTGCCCAGGGCACGAATGCTGCTGCTATTCGTGGGGCGATGCGAGCTGACCCTAATTTGCTGACTGTCATTCTTCCTCAGAGCTTGAGCCGCCAACCTCGCGAATCCCGCGATCAGTTGGAGCAGGTGATTCACTTGGTTGAGAATCCAGCGAATGATGAGTTGTCTTTGGCGGAGGCAAGCTCACTGTGTAATCAGGAGATTGTCTCCCGTTGTCAGCAGCTTATTTGCTTTGCCTTCCATGACAGTCACACGCTGATGGAGACCTGCAAATATGCAGAGGACCAGCGCCGAGTTGTGACACCTTTCTTCTTTGATTAGCGATTGTAGCCAAGGCTTTGGCCCAATCTGCTGATGTGATTCCGTGAGCTGAATTCTCGCTTGACTAAGGCCATCTTTTGGCAGTGGCTGCTGCGCATTAATTCTGTTGTCTTTAAAGATGATAGGCATTCTTGTGCTGTTAACTTGAAGGTCAGATCTTTGGGATTTGCCTGGCTTGGTTTGGCTTGCGTTTGCTAAATGTTGGGGCCATTCTTTGGCCTTTAACTCTCTTGCGGCGAAGCATTGTAAGGCTTTACCCCATGTGGTTGTAATGTCACCCAGTTTGTTTCTTGTTGAGTTAGGCTCCGAATAATAATGGCTTCCTATTCCTTTGATGTTGTTAGTGACTTTGATCAGCAGGAGCTGGTCAATGCTGTCGATCAGGCTCAGCGAGAGATTAAGACTCGCTATGATCTAAAAGATACGAATACAACTGTGGAGTTGAGTGATGACAAGATTGTCATCAATGCTGCGAGTGATATGAGTTTGGAGGCGGCCCGCTCGGTGTTGGGTAATAAGGCTGCTAAGCGGGAGATCTCGCTGAAAATTTTTGAGTATGGCACGCGGGAAAATGCTAGCGGCGCTCGGGTTCGTCAGGAAATTACGCTAAAGCGAGGGATTGAGAAGGAGCTGGCTAAGAAAATCTCGAAGGCGACCAAGGATGAATTTCGCGATCGCAAGATTCAGGTTTCTATCCAAGGAGACGCTCTACGGGTAACCGGTAAATCCAAAGACGACCTTCAAGCTGTCATGCAGTTCTTGCGTGGTGGTGACTGGCCTGCTCCTTTGCAGTTCAATAACTACCGCTAATCGCTCGTTAATACAAAAACGCAGGGGGCATGTTGAAACCGTCTGCCTGGCTGCTTCTGGAATAACTGTCTACAGTTGAAGAAGCAGCCTAAAATTTGTTGGGCTTCATTGTTATTTTGCTCAGTCTGCTCCCTGACCCAAAGGACTCCCATGAAGATCGAAGCCTTGCAACCTATATTGGTTGATCTCTTTGGAGAGTCCGTGGCGGTGATGTCTGATGATGCATTTCAGGTGGAGCAACCAGATCTTCGATTACTGGTGTTGCTCTCTGCCGATAAGAGCTGGCTGCGGCTACTGGTTCCCCTTGGTCCAGAGGGAGAAGCTCGGTCATTCATGGCTCAATTGCTCACGGCTAATTTTGATGACACTCAACTGGTGCGCTATGCCTTGCACCAGCAGGTCTTGTGGGGCGTATTTCACCACCGTCTTGAAAGCTTGGTTGAAGCCGATCTTCGGGATGCCATTGCCCAGTTGCTTGAACTCAATCGTCAAGGCTTAGATGGCTTCTTTGGGACCATGATTGAAGCCCAGATTCGCCAAATCATTGCGGCGGCCAAGTCCCAGGGACAAACTATGGCTGCTACGCTCCAGACCTTGGAACGCTTTTACGCGGAGGGGATGCTGGGAGGCTTAGACCAGAGTTCTCAGCAACGGGGGGCAACGTTGGATGCTTGGCGTTATCAGCTCAATCGTCTCTGGGATGAAGTGGAGGCCAATGACTTTAATCGAGGCAGCATGGGAGAGATGCCGGGATGACGGTTTCCCGAACTGCTCGCGGTGAGGCAATGAGGGCTCGAGGATAAAATGGGGGTAGCCGTCGTCGTTAGAGAGACTTCTTTGAGAGGTTACCTGACTGTTCCAACAGTTTGGATAACCCACATCTTTGGAGAATCCTATGGCTGCTGTATGAGCCTAGTTCTGGAGAGATATCTTCTTGGCTAGGTCTTTTGCTGACTTGACCCTATTTACCGTTGGACTATGGATAACAACAGCCTGATACAGCAGCTCATGATGCTTGGCGTGGGGACGACTTCCCTAGTGGCCGAGAAAATTAAGGAAGTGAGTGACGAGTGGGTTAAGACGGGCAAGCTGGATGCTAATCAGGCGTCCGCCCTCGTTGATGACTTCCTTCAGCAGGTCAAAGCTGACCAAGGCTCTATGGAAGAGCAGTTCCAGCGCCAGGTTCGCAATATCTTGCAAGATTTGGGTGTGCCTCGCCAGTCTGAGATGGATGAGTTGCGTGGTCGGTTGGACCGGTTGGAGCGTCAGCTACGAGACATGGAAAATCGCCGCTGGTAAAGCATGGGGTGCATTACTGGGAGCTGTTTCTCTGAGTCCCAGTATTGGACTAGGGAGATGGCCTTGTACCATGAAGTTAAGGCGATTTGGAAGGGCAATGGCTGTGCAAAATATGCAGCAATGGGTCTTCCAAGTCTCTGGACTGTAGCTTGAAATAAGAAAGTTCTTTAGGAGTGCGAACAATGCGGGAAATAGGCATTAGCTTTGGACTGATGTTGGCCTGCGTGGTCGTTTTCTTGGTGTCGCAGTTTGTTACTCCCGTCGGGGAAGCTGTGGCTAAGAATCTGGACCAGTCTGGGATGGCTGATGCAGCTCCGGTTCAGGTCGCCAGTGCCGTTTCCACGGATGCTGCGGATTTATTGGCGACACCTCAATCTTCATCTGATGCCCAGGAGGCCCCAGAAACGATGGCTGATGAAACTTTGACGACGACAGATTCAGGTTTGCAATATGTGGATCTGACGGAGGGCGATGGCGCTTCTCCTGAGCAGGGCCAAACGGTGGAGGTCCACTACACCGGCACGCTTGAGGATGGAAAGAAATTTGATAGCTCCCGCGATCGCAATCGTCCCTTCAAGTTCAAGATTGGTGTGGGCCAGGTCATTAAAGGCTGGGACGAGGGCGTTGCTTCCATGAAAGTGGGTGGCCGACGTAAGCTCGTGATTCCTGCAGACTTGGCCTATGGCAGTCGTGGTGCGGGTGGTGTGATTCCCCCCGATGCAACCCTCATTTTTGATGTGGAACTGTTGGGCGTCTCCTAAGCTGCTTTGACCTAAAGCCTGGCTGGGTTTGACTTAGAAAAAAGTGGGCGAGCTTCCTGAACCGGAAGCTCG
>CALLAT010000085.1 GCA_938002085.1 uncultured Pseudanabaenaceae cyanobacterium | reverse complement strand
CCGGGCAGGGGAGAATTCTCCCCTGCCCGGCAATCCGACAGCCATTATGGCGAGAGCTTCGCAAGATTCCGAAGAAATCACCGCTAACTACATCCCCCCTAACGGCGCATTCCTAGATGATAGTGCCATCGGGAATCACAGCATTCTTCTGAACCACAACAATGCCACTACGAATATAGAAGCCCTGATCTTCGCGCTGAGCTTCTTGCACTCGGTCCTTATTGATAATCTGCACATTGTCGCCAATGCAAGCATTCTTATCAACGATGGCACCGCGAATCGTGGTGTTCGAACCAATCCCCACAGGCACTTGGCCCTCGGAACGTCCTTCGCGACGGACCTGGGGAGTCTGGTAATAGTCAGCTCCCATGAGCATGGCATCTTGAATGACGCTACCGGACCCAACCCGAGAACGAACGCCCAGGACGGAGTGGTGAATACGGCATTCTTTGAGGATGCAACCTTCACTGACCATGGATTCAGTCACATTGCAGTCCCACATCTTGGTCGCAGGCAGGAAGCGACTGCGAGTATAGATAGGAGCCTTCTCATCATAGAAACTGAAAGGAGGCGTAGGCTGCTGAGTCAGAGCCAAGTTTGCTTCGTAGAAAGCCTGAATGGTTCCAATATCTTCCCAGTAACCATCAAACAAGTAGGCCTGAAGGTTGTACTTATCTGACGCAGAAGGAATGATTTCCTTGCCGAAGTCAGTCTGGTCGGGGTAATTCTCCAGCAGGTCAATCAGCACCTGGCGCTTAAAAACATAAATGCCCATGGAAGCGATATAAGGCTTCTGCTTCGCAGCTTCTGGGTCAAGCCCCATGGAAGCAGTATCCACAGCCATAGCCTTGAGGTCATCCCCCTTGGGCTTCTCGCTAAATTCAACAATGCGGCCGTTATCATCAACCTTCATCAGTCCGAAATCGGAAGCGCGCTGCTCATCAATGGGCACAACCGAAAGGGTTACATCAGCTCCTGTCTCACGATGGTGGCGAATAAAATCGCCGTAATCCATGCGATAAAGATGGTCGCCCGAGAGAATGATGAACTCGTCAACATCCCAGTCCTTGAGCAAGTCCACGTACTGGCGAACAGCATCAGCTGTGCCCTGGAACCAACCGCTGTTGTTGGGCGTTTGCTGGGCAGCCAAGACTTCAACGAAGCCATCCTGGAAGCCGCCCACATTGTTGTAGGTGCGAGATACGTGACGATTGAGAGATGCAGAGTTGAACTGCGTCAGCACGTAAATCTTAAAAATATCAGAGTTAATGCAGTTGCTAACTGGGATATCAATCAGGCGATACTTCCCTGCCAGCGACACTGCTGGCTTCGCCCTTACCTTCGTCAACGGGTACAGACGTGTCCCTGCACCACCACCCAAAATAATTCCTAAAACCTTCTGCACTATTTAAGACTCCTCTTCAGACCAACGCAGTTCACAACGATCACTTAGTCACGGTCCAACGAGCCTGGATGACACATGGGGAATTTACCTACCCCATCATCAACGGTTGAGCATCCTCCCCACCTGGTCTCTCAACCCTGGCTATAGATGCAACCACCCTAAGCATGGTTCACACTGGGTTTACAGACCGTAACCCAGATGACGCAATCACAAGTTTTTCAAAGAACCTGTAACGTCAGCCTCTATCAGTGTGCGATCGCGCTGGCCCCTTGGCAAGGGGATCAACGGCTAAATCCCTCGAAAGAATGAGACAGTGGCTTGCTTAGACGAGAGCAATCCGATGGATTAAATTGAATATCGCCTCCCTAAAAGCCATAGGACATTGGGCCTAATTCTCTGTGTATTCAGCCAAAAAGCCTACGACAAGTCGCTTAATGGTGAGAATCGCGGAAAGCCTCGCTCAGCTGACGGAAATCCTCACCTCGTCGCTCAAAATTGGCATATTGGTCAAAGCTGGCACAGGCCGGAGAAAGCAAGACAGCACCGGCCCCTAACTCTTCAGCCAATCGCGCGGCACGGGGCACTCCCTCTGCCAAACTAGGCAACACCTCCAGACGATCAACCCCTGCTGCTTCCATGCGCTGAGCAAATTGGGGCGCAGCATCCCCCACCAAGACCACGGCCAGAGCCTGGACTTTAATACGGGCAATCCAGGCACTATCGTCCCCTTCCTTGGGTGCACCGCCCGCAATCAGAATCGTGGGTTCAGTCATGGCAGCCAAGCCCACTTCAGCGGCATCGTAATTCGTCGCCTTGCTGTCATTGATAAAGGTGATACCCTGCCACTGAGCCACCTGCTCCAAACGATGAGGCACCCCAGGGAATTCGCGAATGGCTTGGGCGATCGCCGCTTTGGGCACTCCAGCTAAATGAGCTGCTCCCGCCGCCAGCAGCAGATTTTGCTGATTATGTTGGCCATGCATTCGCAAGCTAGAAGCCTCCAGCAGAGACTCTCCAGCAACTTTCACCCAACCATCTTCCAAATAGATACTGCGCTCTAGGGGAGCAAGTTCGGGATTATGACCTTGGGTACTGGTCCAATAGGCAGTGGGAAACTGGGATGCGGCCTGATCTCTCAAGTAAGCATCATCACCATTGAGCAATTGAATTTCAGATTGCTGCAGCAAGCTCGCCTTAATTGCGGCGTAGTTCTCGACTGTCTTATGGCGACTGAGATGATCCGGCGTCAGGGTTGTCCAAACACCGATGCGGGGAGCAATATTTTGGCCAGCTTCAATCTGATAGCTGCTCAACTCCGCTAAAACCCAGGATGAATCATTAGGCTCCACAGTTCCAGCATCAACGCCCGAAGCATAATTTGCCTGGAAAGCGAGTTCACAGGCTGCATAACCAATATTGCCGCAGGCCTGAATGGGATACCCCGCAACTTTAAAGATGGCATCCAACAAAGCCGTCGTAGTCGTCTTGCCATTGGTCCCTGTCACGCACAACCAAGGACGTTTCTGGAGCTGCTCCCAGGCATAGGCTAGTTCTCCGATAACTCTCCAGCCGCGATCGCGAGCCTTCACAAGACCTGGAATATCCCAGGGCACTCCAGGACTGACAACAACAAGAGGAGCAGTATTAGTTGTCTGCTCAATAGCCTCCCCAGGGTCAACTTCAGCTAACAAAACATCAGGGTTAAAGCGATCGCTAAGCCGCACTGAAATCCCTGCTTCAGCGAGGGCAGCCTGCTGTTGCCTTAACGCCTCAGAATCCCCACTATCACTGAGAACGACTCGATAGTCTTGGGCCTTCAACAGCGTCGCTGCAGCCAATCCAGACTTTCCCAAGCCCACCACATACGCCGTTTCCATTGACCCCAGTCCGAACACACAACGCCCTTTATCCTACAGGAGCACCCCCTTTCGCCAAGTAGGTCCCTCCCCATCACAGCCAATTCCAAAGTGGACTTTGAGACAACGTCCAAAACCGAAATTTTGCCCCAACCAAGGCTTTAATCCCACACCAGAGAGATCACAAGCGCTGGGAACGAGACTATAGTAAGAGCTATATTTCATCCTCGAGTGCTTCCGCTGCTGTGCAACCCAACGTTTCTATCCTGGCACTGCTAAGCTCTGAGCAACTGCTAACGCAGCTGCAGGAAGCTTTAGATCCACAGCAATACACCCTGAAGCAAGCTTCCACAGAACAATCCTTTATTCAAGACTTGGGCGATGCCCAATCAGTGGATTGTCTCTTAATTGACCAGACAGCTGCATTACCATCTCTATTTGCAGCACTTCGCAAAGAGAGCATATTGCTCCCAATTGTCATCATCTCGGGCAATTTAGACCATGAGATCTATCACAGCGCTGAAGTAAACCTTCCAGCAGCGGAAATTGCGATGGTGGAAGATCAAATTAATGCTGCCATCAAGCAATTCCTTCAGCTTTCCCCCAAAGAAACTGATTTTCCCCTGAGTAGCCCCCCCATTGACAGTCAAACGCCCTCTCCAGCAGTCCTTCTCGAGCAACAGCAGCGCCTTGCCAGCAAACTAAAAGAGCGCCTGGGCTACCTCGGCGTGTACTACAAACGCAATTCAATCAATTTCTACCGCAACCTCAGCGAGGAGAATCAGCAACAACTGCTCGACGAGCTCACTGCGAAATACCAAGGCATTTTACTTACCTACTTCAGCGACACGACTGAATTAAACCTGCTCATCGACGCGTTCGTGAATCTATGCTTCTTTACTGATATTTCTGTAACACAGATTGTTGAGATTCATATGAAACTCATCGACGACTATTCGAAACAGCTAAAATTAGAAGGGAGAAACGAGGCAATCCTGATAAATTATCGCCTAACTTTGCTAGACATAATTTCCCATCTTTGTGAGATGTATCGTCGCTCTATTCCAAGAGATTAGTACTGGGGGGTTATCTGGAGATGAAATCGATCAATGTTCCTTAGGTCTAACAACTCTTAAGGTCTTGGGCTGAGCGTTCCATCAGCTGTTCATCCCTTAGATAGTTTTAGGCAGACCTAATTCTAATGAGCTGTTCAAAAACGCATAGTTTTTAAGGCTATGTGGCGAGCAGAAGCGAGCCAAGGAGGGGGTTTGGTTCTGAGGTCTCAGCTCAAAAACGATACGGTTTTCAGGTTTTTCACTTAGTTTGAAACACTATTAAGCAGGTTAGAGTTTCGTCTTAGAAATATCAATTGCTCAAACATCAGCGCGCGTCCCAATAACGGCCGAGCTATCCTTCCTCGTTTGCCCAGGCTGAACTTGAGCATTCCCCCATCCCCCCTTCTTTCCCTTAAACAAACAGCGTGAACGCATTGTGATTTTGTTCAATGCTCTAGCCCTATTTTGGAGCCTTCGTCATGAGCATGGCATCCCTCAAGAAAACCTACGTCCTCAAGCTATACGTTGCAGGCAATACACCCAATTCATCCAGAGCCCTGCATACGCTAAAGAACATCCTCGAAAATGAGTATCAAGGGGTTTATACCTTGAAGGTCATTGACGTTCTGAAAAATCCCCAACTGGCAGAAGAAGACAAGATCCTTGCGACACCAACATTGTCGAAAATCCTCCCTCCACCTGTTCGACGAATCATCGGGGATCTATCCAATAGAGAGCGGGTTTTAGTCGGCCTAGATCTTCTCAATGACGGACTAGGACTGTAGTACTCAGTTCCTATCCCATCAATATTGTTACGACGCTTTGTCACAAGCATTAGCTGACATACGCCATGCAACTTTAAATCGTCCTCTCATTCATTCACGCATGGCCTACCTAAAGACAACTTACATTCTCAAGCTTTACGTCGCAGGTAATGCCGCATCATCAACTCGGGCATTACGCACTTTGCAGGACATTCTTGAACATGAGTTTCAGGGGGTATATGCCCTCAAAGTGATTGATGTCCTGAAAAATCCGCAGCTGGCCGAGGAAGACAAGATTCTCGCGACGCCTACTTTAGCCAAAATTCTCCCTCCCCCCATGCGTCGCATCATTGGCGACCTTTCTGATCGTCAACGCGTGCTTATCGGATTGGATTTACTCTACGAAAATTTGCAGCAATCCCCTCTACCAGGGACTTAACCTTCCAGGAAGGTTGGCCCCTGCCAGTATTTGGATGGCGCAAGAGGAGCGATCGCATCGTTGAAATGAGCTAGAAGCCAGGAGCCAGGAGCCAGGGCAATGGCTCTGAGAAGTTTTCGCGAGCCTCAAACAAAGGTTTCCCCAATAGAGCACAGACTTTGGCCGAGAGAATACCAACACCGCAGCAGCCTATAATGGGCTCTGCCATGGTTTTCGTTTATATAACCTTATGCCCCCCTTCGTGTCAGCTGGTTCATCGGCAACTCCCAGCCGCCGCAGCATCAAAAAAATCCGAACCATGGTGGAGGGGTTCGACGACATCAGCCATGGGGGCCTACCCAAAGGGCGAACCACTCTGGTGAGTGGCACTTCGGGTACCGGTAAAACCATGTTTTCCGGTCAATTTTTGTTCAATGGCATCCGGCATTTTGACGAAGCAGGAATCTTTGTCACCTTCGAGGAATCCCCGGCAGACATTATCCAAAATGCCGAGAGCATCGGCTGGGATCTAAAGACCATGATTGAAGAGGGAAAACTCTTCATTCTTGATGCCTCTCCTGACCCAGATGGCCAAGAGATAGTGGGCAACTTCGATCTATCTGCCCTCATTGAGCGCATTCAGTATGCAATCAAGAAGTACCAAGCGAAACGCGTGGTCATAGATTCCATCACGGCAGTCTTTCAGCAATACGATGCTGCATCTGTTGTTCGACGAGAGATCTACCGTCTCGTGGCTCGCCTTAAGCAGGTGGGAGTCACCACTGTGATGACAACGGAACGCGAGGAGGAATACGGCAAAGTCGCTCGTTTTGGCGTCGAAGAATTTGTCTCTGACAACGTCGTCATCGTTCGCAACGTCTTAGAAGGAGAGCGCCGTCGTCGCACCATTGAGATCCTCAAGCTGCGGGGCACCACCCACATGAAGGGAGAATATCCCTTCACAATGAACCACGACGGCATCAGTATTTTCCCCTTGGGAGCCATGCGCTTGACCCAGCGTTCCTCCAATGTGCGCGTCTCTTCAGGTGTGACCAAGCTGGATGAGATGTGTGGTGGTGGCTTCTTCAAAGACTCGATTATTTTGGCCACGGGAGCCACGGGAACAGGTAAAACCTTGCTGGTGAGCAAATTCATCGAAAATGCCTGCAAGAATGGCGATCGCGCCATCCTTTTTGCCTACGAGGAGTCCCGCGCCCAACTTCTACGCAACGCCTATTCCTGGGGCATTGACTGCGAAGAGTTCGAACGTCAGGGACTACTCAAAATCATTTGTGCTTACCCCGAATCGGCGGGCTTAGAAGACCATCTACAAACGATTAAGTCAGAGATTAGCGAGTTCAAACCTGCTCGCATTGCGATCGACTCCCTCTCAGCCTTGGATCGAGGCGTTAGCAGTAATTCCTTCCGCCAGTTTGTCATTGGCGTTACAGGCTATGCAAAGCAGGAAGAAATAACGGGTTTCTTCACAAACACCACGGATCAATTCATGGGGTCCCACTCCATTACGGACTCCCAAATCTCGACGATTACGGACACGATCCTCCTGCTGCAATACGTTGAAATTGGCGGTGAAATGTCCCGAGCCATTAACGTCTTTAAGATGCGTGGCTCTATGCATGACAAGGGAATCCGAGAATTCAGCATCAGTAGCAACGGTCCAGAAATTAAAGACAACTTCCGCAATCTAGAACGCATTATTAGTGGAGCTCCCACTCGAATCTCCATCAACGAAAGTAATGAGCTGTCCCGCATTATGCGTGGAGTACAGGAGAAATCGGGCTCAGGCGAGTAGAAACCAAATCACTGGGTGAAATCAACGCTAGGCTCTATGGCTGATTTCAGTATTGCTCTATCAGTGATATTTTCGGAGCAATAGTCTGGTGGAAGGAAGCGATTCACGTTCTCCAAGAACCTCCAAGCTGATTGAGGCTTCAATGGAGCAATTGCTTCTTCTAGGGTCATACAATGCCCTCTAGCAAGGATTTTCAAGCTGTAAAAATGGCTTGCAATTCTCCATCCAGACCAACCTGTCGAGGGCGATCTGGAACAGAGCATGCCTTATTTTGACAGTGAGGAATAGGAATATTCACGGCCACTTAGACATCTAAGTATAAGAGAATACTTTGTAGTATTTTTAATCTTTCTCCTGCTCTCAACCATCAGCTGAAACCGCAAAAATATTGCATTAAGCAACTCAGACGATATACTTATGTTTCGAAACTAACAGAGTGACAACTTACTGTTCTCTAACCTTCAAAATGATTCGAAGTTCAATGGCATTGACCGGTCTGTCGAAGACAGTTGCGGTAGTTGGTTTGAGCTTATGCTCTAACCTTTCTGTTGCGATTGCTGCCCCGAGCCAGCCAAGCTCCACTGTTATCGAGTCATCTACCAATCCTTCATCTGGCTTAGCTGAATCAAGCAATAGTGCTAAGCTCCCAGAAATTCAGGGCCTAGTTCGCCAAAGCAGGATTCCGCCTTTGGCGGCGATGACATTGCTGCCGAACTGGCTTAACTCCCAGGGAAATGCTTTAGAGTTTGCGCAGCCTGTGGGGCGTTGGCTTTCTGCTCTAAATCCCCTCGCCCGCTCCTCACGTTTTACCGATGTTCCTGACTATCGTTCTGGTGAACTCCCCCAAGAGTTTGTTTGCGCCCAGAACCCAGAGCAGCGGTATGAACTGTTCTCAGATTGGGTCTCCAATTGCTTGCTAAGCGAGGTTGATAATCCTGCGCTCCGTCAGTCAATGACTGAGCGAATTGAGACGAGCTTCCGCAATGCGGATTGGAACACTGAGGTTGTCGAACCAACCCTAGCTGAAAACTTTCCCGCTGCTCGATTGGGCGATCGCCTGCTCTTCGTGGTCAACGAAGAAGTAACCGAAGCCTCTGGCATCAATGGTGAGGTCCTGGCTACTCGCTGGGTCAATCAACTGCGGATGGCCATGAGAGCCCAGCCCCTGACGCTCGTTGATGCACAGTTTATGATGCATGGCCTTAAATCCACGGGGGATTACTTGAAGGGCGACGCATCTTGGTACGGTCCCTATTTCCATGGGCGTCTCACTGCAACAGGTGAGATTTACGACCAAGATATGTTCACTGCAGCCCATAAAGAACTTCCCTTTGATACCTATTTGAGAATCACCAATCTCAAGTCGGGTGAGCAGCTCGTGGTTCGCATCAATGATCGGGGTCCCTACGTGGGCGATCGCATCCTGGACCTCTCGTTTGGGGCTGCAAACTACTTAGGAACCAAGGATACTGGCGTCGTACCCATTCGAGCTGAGTTGTTAGAGCGGGATGAGCCGCTCCAGGCCCAACTCCCCTCCTATCGCCATATCAACAACCCCCTGCAAAATCCACTCATCACCATGTGGCGCCCCTAGAAGCAGAGTTAGGAGCTTCAGTCTGGGATCTTGTCAGCAGATCTTAGGCAGAGCCAGTCAAAGAATGAAAGCCCAGCCAGGAGTATCTCCTAGCTGGGCTTTCATTCTTTTTATCGTTTTCAGAAGTCCAACAGTAGAGGCTGCATCAAGTTCTTCCATTGGCTGAGTACAACAGTCCAACCGAACGCCAGCCATAGCAAACCATAGCGCTGACAGCTCCCACAACATTCAAATAAATCACAATAGCTTATTCACCCCGCTATTCCAGGGCTCAAAACGATGGCCAAGCCAGCCTTCGATGCAGCCCAGCCCAAACTATCAAACTATCCCCGCTCCAAACTATCCAGCGCAAACAATAATGTGACGTCCCTGGGTAATCTGCAACCAGCCATCACTGCGGAGTTGATTCAAAATCCGAGTCACCGTCACCCGCGTTGTGCCCAAGGCATTTGCCAAATGTTGGTGGGTGAGACGCACCGACAGTAAATGTCCTTGTTCACAGGGCTCTCCCACAGACTGGGATAAAAGCAGCAAGAACTGCTTGAGTCGATCTTCCACACGACGCAGTCCCAACAAAGCAGTTAGACTCTCTGACTGCTTAAGCCGACGAACGAGCTGCTGGTTGAGCGCCTGCTGGATCGTTGGTGAGCGATGCAGCTCATCTAAGGTCAAGGGCAACAGCTCAGCATCTGAAAGCGTCATTGCGCTGTATGGGTTGACCTGAGTCAAAGGAACTCCAAAAGGCATGGAGGGAACAGCTAAGCCCAACAGGGCTTCATCCCCACTGGGATGCAGCGTGTTTAGCAAAACAACTCCCCGTAAAACAATCCAAATTTGGTTGTCTTCTAGGGGAATATTTTGACCACGATGGAAAGAATGAACGGGAAAGTTTTGATAGAGGTGGTTGAGATGCTCACGCACTGTCACCGATGAGTTGCGACTCGTCTCGACGGTTCTAGACTTGAGAGCCAAGCCAGCTTGCTGGGGCTTAATTAGCACCATGCCAAATACCTAACTGCGATTCGTTTTCTACAGCTAGTTTAGGCAGTAGATCTAAAGGAGAAGTAATTATTAGATTGTGAGAAGTTTAAGCTTAGAATAAGCCCTTCATAAACAATCGAAGCATTATTTAGACAAGGATTAGTACGCTCGTTTATTGAATCCTCTAGGGCGCAGTCAGCAGAGCAATCATGGAGTAGATATCAGCGAAAATCAGCCAACCAAAGACTCTCTATCACCTGAGTCCAACAACGACAGTTTCTACCAATGCAGGAGCTATGAGGCTTTGCTCATAGCTAAGATTTTAGAGTGGTTGAGAATATTTGAGTGGAGTCTAATCTCCCTCTGAGCTTCAGGGGGAATATCGAGGCTACTGGCGTAGAGGTGCCTGAAATTTGTCGAATTCAGGCATTGATAGACTTCTTGAATGAATCTCTGAGGATTCAAGAGCAAGCCCAATCTAGTGGTTTTTTGAGAATAGCAATCTCAGTTTGAAAAAGATGTCGTCCACATCACCTCACAGTTTTTTTAGAATTCCCCCCTGCATCGAAGTTGAGACTCTAATCAACCAGAACAGACTGAAATATTATTGATTTTTAGCTCATCACAGAGATGGTTTACGACCGATCAATACCTTGCGTAAACCATCTCTCAGCATCAGGGATAGCGTTCTGACTGCTGGCGACAAATCATCGTTATGCCCAGCAATATCAATGAAGTTAAAAAGCCTCTTCTAGTCAGGCTGACGATAATTACCTGGCCCTGCTTTAAAGGGCCCCACGCTCCAAGAGTTGATCCAACCACCGTAAAAATTACCAGGCTGAGGTTTGGCAATTTCCCCGCCCACCAGGCATCGTTCCATGGGGGCAGCATACATGGCCAAATAGTTGCGAATAGACTCAAATGCAGGGGTAGGGTTGGGATAGAACCAAGCCACATGCTCTACCTTTCGATCGCCCACCTGCAAGCTGTAATACCCTGCCAGGCCCTTCCACTCACAAAACGAATTGCGGGTCGTTTGAGTGAAGTAACGCATTTGAATGTCTTCTGGCGGAATGTAATACACCGGCGGATGGCTCGTTTCCAGCACGCGCTTGGCACGCTGGCTATTCACAATCTGCACGCCATTAAAGATAACCTCAATGGCTCGCGTGCAATCCTCCAGGCGAGGGGGTCTTGGATAATCCCAGACCGATTCCTGACCAGGTCCTGGCTGAATCCGATCCAACATAAATGCACCTGCGAGTCTCGTTCAATAACAAATGCGCAGCAAAGGTGTCCACTTCGCCACAACCAACCCAATGAACCTAATCTCTAGGCTCTAAACCACCAAGAAGCAGTTTGCGATGTTTTTTCCACCATTTTCTAGTCTCAATCCGGACAGAATTCGCTCAAAACCAAAATCGCAGCTACAACCGTAGAGTCAATGGGGGGAGTCCTGCTATCCAAGTGACAACAAAATTGCGAATTCAAAATATTCCCCAACGCCAGCAGTTACAGAACGTTACCTGGATGAAGCAGAATGAGCCCCTTAGACTTTTAAACTAGAAGGTTCGGATCGCTTTTACATACTTCTTAGTTTTACATCCTTCCTTAAATCAGCCATGTTTCCATCCCACCGGCCTCGCCGCCTGCGCCAAACCGACGGTCTCCGTCGCATGGTGCGGGAAATAACCCTCACTCCCAACGACTTTATTTACCCTCTGTTTGCGGTGCCAGGGTCCGGCGTCTCCAACGAAGTCAAGTCCATGCCGGGGGTATTCCAGCTCTCCATCGACAAAATTGTGGATGAGGCCAAGGAAGTCTACGACCTGGGCATTCCATCGGTGATTCTCTTCGGCATTCCCGATGATAAGGACAACGACGCTACGGGAGCCTGGCATGACTGCGGCATTGTCCAAAAGGCAGCTACTGCGATCAAAGAAGCTGTACCTGAGCTC
Organism: uncultured Pseudanabaenaceae cyanobacterium; assembly: GCA_938002085.1. Classification (GTDB taxonomy): domain Bacteria; phylum Cyanobacteriota; class Cyanobacteriia; order PCC-9006; family JAAUQQ01; genus JAAUQQ01. The sequence continues at coordinate 40,927 of CALLAT010000085.1, read as the reverse complement.
GTGGTCGTGGCAGACACCTGCCTGTGCGAGTACACCGTCCACGGTCACTGTGGCTATTTGGAAACCGGCGACCTCACAGGCCGAGTTCTCAATGACCCCACCCTAGAATTGCTCAAGAAAGTGGCCGTCTCCCAGGCGAAGGCTGGGGCCGATGTAATTGCTCCTTCAGGCATGATGGATGGCTTTGTGGGTGCCATTCGTGAAGGCTTGGATGAAGCTGGTTTCACCGATACGCCGATTATGGCCTACTCAGCCAAGTATTCTTCGGCTTACTACGGTCCTTTCCGCGATGCTGCGGAATCTGCACCCCAGTTTGGCGATCGCCGTACTTACCAAATGGACCCCGGCAACGGCCGCGAAGCCCTGCGTGAAGTAGAACTAGACATCGCTGAAGGGGCTGACTTCGTGATGGTCAAGCCTGCTCTGTCCTACATGGACATCATTTGGCGTATCAAAGAGATGACTGATCTCCCTGTGGCGGCTTACAACGTCTCCGGTGAGTATTCCATGGTCAAGGCTGCGGCTCTCAACGGCTGGATTGATGAGGAGAAGGTCGTTCTCGAAACTCTGACTAGCTTTAAGCGGGCGGGTTCCGATTTGATTCTGACCTACCATGCGAAGGATGCAGCACGTTGGCTAGCAAAGTAAGGTCATAACCCGCTGAAAGCGATTGAAACTTTGACAGCCTAGAATGGGTCATGGAATGGGGTTAGCAGCCTAAATTCCATGACCCATTTGCATTCTCAGTGGCAGGAGGGGCAAAAGGTTTTAGAGTGAAACAGCAAAATGGAGGATGAGCCGGTGCCCAGTCTTAGATGGATCTATTTATATCTGGGAGCCACAATGTCCTTGTGGGCATCTTCGGCAACGGTAGTCCAGCCCCAGTCGCTGCCTCAGCGCCTTCCGATTGCAAGACTCGCGCAAGCTCCGGAAGTTGTAACACAAACAAGCTCTGCCACCCCAGCTAGTCTGGTTGCCATTGAGCAGTCAGTTCAATTGGATGCTCCCATTCTCTTAAGCGAAGCAGACCGCGATCGCTTCAACCAGATTCTTCTCCAAGCTCAGCGAGACAGCTGGAGTCAGCTCCCTCCAGAACAATTTATCCAGCGTATTGCCGAGCAGTTTGTTGGCGCTCGCTACCAAGCGGGTCTCCTTGATGGTGGAGAGCGTGAAGCCCTAGTGTTATCCCTGCAAAATTTTGACTGCGTTTTATTTATTGAGACGGTATTGGCCTTAGGCAAAGGCATTTTGCAGGCTGAAGCGTTGACCCAGGAGAACATGGCCGAGCCAGCGGAGCAATGGCAGCCGCAGAAGGTTGCTGAAACAACTTTTTCGGCATCGGTCGAAGGTTATCGCTATCGAGGCGGTGAACTGGGAGAGTATTGCGATCGTCTCCACTATTTTTCTGACTGGATCCTGGATAACCAGCAACGGGGGAATGCCATCGCCATTCTCCAATTAGCTAGTCAGCCTTTAGGCAAAGCGATCACCTTCATGGGAAGCCATCGGAGTAGCTATCCTCAGCTCAAATCAGAAGACCAATACCAGTGCATTCGCGCTGCAGAAAATCGCCTGAACAAAAAAATCAGTGGCCATAGCAATAATCCAGCAAACCCACTGGGCTATATTCCAACGGCTCAAATTCGCGCTCAATATTCAAAGCTTCAAGCGGGTGACATTGTTGCGGTCGCAACCTCTGTTCCAGGACTTGATGTGACCCACACAGGCCTGGTCTATCGTCACACAAATGGCAACTTCGGCCTAATCCATTCGGCTCCCAACGTCGGCGTCACCATCGCCACTGATCTACAAACCTATATAGAGCGAGTCGATGCAGCCATAGGGATCATCGTCACGCGGCCTGTCTTGTAGGCGACTTCCCAGCACAAGTCATCCTAAATCTTCAAATGAGGACTACGAAGCCAAGGCAGGGAGACGCTGCAACGCCAACTGCGCTCTAGCCTGGAGTGCCATGGCGGCATCATCAGCCACGATCGCCTCCAACCGCTGAGTCAGTTTCGGAAGCTCTCCAATCAGCGAATCTTCCAACCTCTGCCCCAATGATTCCAGCCCCGTCACCGCAGCGTAGCGCACCACCCATTCGGGGTCATCACAAACTTGAATCAACGTGTCCAAGGCCTTGGACTGGGCAGCGACGCGATCGCCCTCACTGACAAACTCTTGCCAATGCAACTTCCCCACGCCCCGAGCCGCAGCCCGGCGCACACTCAAAGCAAAGTCTTCCAGGGCTGCTTTCACAAGCAGATCGATGCCGCGTGGATCCCCAATGCCTGCTAAAGCGCGCAAGGCCCATGCACGAGCCCCATAGTTAAAGCCATCTAACAGCTCCATCAACGGCATGACCGACGGCTCGCCAATGGCAATCAAACCATCAACCGCAGCCACCGCAGCACCAGGGTTGTTGTACCCCAAAACTTCAATCAGAATTGGCACTGCATCTACCAACTGGGCGGCAGCGATATCTTCCACCGCAAATCGAACCGTTTCCGCAGTGCCAGCACTATGAAGCTTGTCGAGCAGAGGTTGCAACTGAGGCGAAGCAGAAGAGGCAGTCATGACAGGAAGGCTAAATTGAGGACTAAATTCAAAAAAAGCTCAGCATCGAGAGCAAGCAAGAATCAAGAACAAGCAAGAATCAAGACGTACCTGCTACAGCAAATCATCCATTAAATCCATGGCATGAATAGCTTCATCGGTTAGAGCCCTCCCAGAGGACTGCTGCAGATGGGTTTCCAACAATCCCTTGAGCGCAATTAATTTGAGACTGTTCTCGGCGAGCGTCTCAGCGATCGCCTCAGCCCCTGGCATATATCCCACCACACCAATATCCATCAGCGCAGCCCGCCGCAGCTGCAAATCAGGTCCCGCCAAAGCACTCACCAAAACCTCCCCATAGCGAGGTTCCCCGGTCAATTGGTACATGGCCCGCGCCGCTGCATATTGCACTTTCTCCACGGAATGCTCAAGAAAGGGGCGGATTTGTCCCGCAGCCTCAGCAGCTCCCAAGCTTCCCAAAGCTTCCAGAATCAAATCATAGGGCTCTCGCAGATGAGGCTTACCTGGCATCATCGTCGCCGCCTCAACGCCGCCATCTAGAAAACTCAACAACTTCGGAATCGCAATTTTATCGCCCAGCTCACCCAAGGCCTCTACCACCGCCCCCCGCACATAGTAGTCATCGCACTCCAAGCTGGCCAATAAATTAGGCACAACTCGAGTCTCGCTCAACTTCCCCAATGCTCTCGCTGCATTACGACGCAGGGGATAACCGCCATCAGGAGAACGACTAGACTCATCCGCCAGGGCAATCACCAATAAGTCCACCACTTCAGGCTGGTTTACCCGAAAACGCCCTAGCCACCAAGCCGCGTAGTAGCGAAGGTCTGGGTCCTCAGTCTGCTTGAGATTGGCGATCGCATCATCCAGGCTGAGCGATTCAGCAGGAATTTGAGGAGAAGACATCTCAGAAGGATTAGCTGACATAACACAGCGAAACAGTCATCAAAAACACTAAAGCCTGGACAGATAGACAACCCTGCAAAAATCAGGAAATGCCTCACCATCCAGGCTTCATTAGATCAAATGATCATCAGATCAGGCGATCAACAGACCAACTAGAAGGTTCTAGCTCAGTGCGTTGATAGCATAATCCAAGTAGGAGTTAGCTTCGGTAGCAGCATCACCAGACAAACCGTGGTTAGCCTTGATGTTCTTCAGAGCTTCAACATACCAGCTGGGGGAGAGATCAAAAGTCTTATTGATCTCGTCGATGCCAGCCAAGAGGTAGTCATCCATAGGACCGGTGCCACCAGCAACGAGGCAGTAGGTGACCATGCGCAGGTAGTAGCCAACGTCACGAGCACACTTAGCTTTGCCTTCTGCACTAGAAGCAAAGTTAGGGCCCTGCATCTGGGTGGTGTAAGGGAACTTGGTGTAAACAGCTTGGGTAGCGCCGCTCACCAAGGTGTCAGCTTTCGCGGACAAAGCCTTAGCAGCCTGCAGGCCAGCAGAAGCCTGACGGAAACGACCAAAAGCAGTCTGAATCTCGGTGCTGCTCAAAAAGCGACCCTGGGAATCAGCAGCTGCTACCGCTTCGGTAAGAGGGGTTTTCATGAAGGTATCTCCCGATTATTTTGCAAAATTTGAATTAACAAGCAAAAGGCCCAGACAAAACGTCTAGAACAAGCCCAAAGGGGACTTAGCCTACAGCAGAAGCAGCCTTGTCAAAGTAGCCACCGATTTCAGACATCAGCGCGCTGCAATCACCAGCAGTGATGCCATTCTTATCGCCAACAGCAGCCAAAGAAGCTTCTTTCATGAAGCGAACGCCTTCAGCAACAGAAGCGCCGGGAGTACCGAGAGCCAAGTAGGTCTCGCGCAAACCGTTCAAGCAACGGTCATCCAAGACAGAAGCATCACCAGCGAAGGTAGCGTAGGTGACATAGCGAAGGATGATTTCCATGTCGCGCAGGCAAGCAGCCATGCGACGGCTGGTGTAAGCGTTGCCACCAGGAGCGATCAAGCCAGGCTGAGCAGCGAACAGAGCGCGGCCAGCGTTAGCAACGATGCTGGAAGCACCACTGGTCATGCGGTTAACAGCATCAGTACGCTTGTTGCTGTCAGCAACCATTGCACTCAGTGCATCGATCTCACCAGCGCTGAGGTAAGCACCGCGTGCGTCGGCTTGAGCGACAACCTTAGTAAAAGCGTCAAACATTAATAATCTCCTAAATCTCGATTCGCTTGACTTACAAAAGCAGTTGTAATTCAGTCAGCATTACTGGCTAGCTGGCTCAAGACCTGACAAACGCCATAGTCGACAACCAGATTCCCCGGCAACCCAAAGATGCAACGACCCTATTGGCACAAGCACCAGCAATATTTTTAATGCTAGTGATTCTCATTTTAACTAAAAAATGAAACCAAAAAGTTGAATGCAAAACTTCAGGAACCCAGAAAGGCCAGAACCCATCCGAAGAAAAAGCTAGATGAGTTGAAGCTTTAACCTTACGGTTACATTTATACAACAATAGCGAACTTCAAACACACCAGGGGTCATTAAGTTTTGTTACCCACGAAACACCTGAAAACCTCTGGGAGAGCGACTTTAGGCAGCTCAACAATTGTTACAGATGTGGCTTGAGGCGCATTCTGAGGCCGATGTAGTTGCTGCCGGACGGGAACGCATAACTGGACTGCTTTTAACATCTCGTCCTGACGCACAGCGATTTCAAGGAAGCTTCTCAAGAACTAAAACATTTCAATTCATTAACTCTAGTTAAATACTTTAGGCTTCAAAGCTCCTTGGCCCTCGGTCTGCCAAAAGCAGAAAGGGGAAGCTAATGCTTCCCTAGCCGCGTTCATCAAATCGCGAATAGAAGCTGCCACGCTTACTCCAATAATTTCGCAGCGCATGTTCAGGCGTGTGCAAACTCGCCTTAGCTCGATAAAGCACGACCAGTCGATGATTGCCAATCCAGATTTTCTTTAATGGCTCAACATTGATCAGCACTCCTCCTAGAGTTTCGACACATTCTGTGAATCGCTCAACAGCGGAGTACTCTACCGTTTCAAAAAAATAAAAGTTGCCCGAACAAATGAGATGGTGACTGCGAATCCAAGCTCGCAGCTTCTTTTCGGCCTGAACGGGATACATAACGGCCTTGCCTCAAGACATTTTGAAAGGCATTGGATTGGGCGAGGGGTTGCTAGGTTGGTGAATGCATCGATTCCGAATCAACTCCATTCAGAATCAGAGCCCTGTAAGGCATCTGTTCCAAAACATAGCTGACCAACCATTGAATGTTGCCAAATCGAGAACATTCAGAAGAGAAAAGAATTTTATGATGCGAACGGCTCCACTCAACCTGCTCTACAGGCTAGAGGAGCCCATTAAACTCAGCAGGACCCTACGGCTGCATCCAATGGGAAAGAAAATTGAATTTTATAAAACAGACGAGGCTTTATTCCTCTGTTCTATCAACTTACTTGAAGATCATCAATATAAATCTCTTGCATGACCCGAAAAGCAAAACGGATTCAAGAGGGTTTCAGCATCCACAAGGACATCATTGCAAGAAAGCGAAGCAATCAATAGCAAGCGAATCAAGAGACTACGGTCCTGTAGCTGACCCAGCGATCGCCCCTCACTCTTCAATCCAAGGGTTGCAACTCTTCAGCGAAACTGCGAATTTTCTCAAATCTGAGAGGCCCCAAAGCTGACCCCCAGATATGTTCATGGGTTTCCACATCAAAACCGCGATCGCGACTAACCCAAGTTTTATCAGTCAGATCCACCTCACTAACCAGATAAGTAATCCGCCCCTCTCGAGGAATCAAACAATTGTCACCGGGCTCCACCTGTCCCACATAGCGAAGACCATCCCCCTCAGCTCCGGGTAGATCTGGCGAAGCTCCCTCGGGCAGACGGCTAAAGTCAGGCTGAACGTCTGTGGGAGTAAACAACATGGAACAGTTGCATCGACGCTCGATGCCATCGGAAGGAATCGACGCCAAAATGCTATCTTCACGGCTCGCCCCTGCATAAAGCATGGGCTCTTTGAGGGCATAGTTTTCAATGTAAACCGACCCATCTGGTTGCTCTACTAAGTGATGGATCCCCTGGCGATAGGGAGACCAGAGATCATAGTCGTAGGCCTGTTCGGAATAGAAGCCCACACCTGGGAAAAACCCAGCGGGCAAGGGACGAAAAGCAACGCGGATATGGGCGTAGTTTGCAGGCTCTGCCATGGCTTGGCCCTGGTTGCTAAACTCACCTGCCATCCAGCGGCAGAGCGTTGCAAATGATGAATTTTGATCCGTTGTGCTGTCTGAAGCCGTTTGCATGGGTCTCAACTTTGATTCACTCCATCTTGACCTATCAGGTCTATCGTCACTTCAGTTCCTATAAGCATCGCTGAAAGTCACGAAGCTCAATACCTTAAGCCGATGTCTCAGCTTTGGCACGAATTTCTGAGGCAAAGGATGCAGTCAAAACCCCTTGCCCATCGCTAGTGCGAATCATCGAGACGCGAAAGCGTAGATTAGGCGTACCAAACCAGATACGCTCCTCAGCAGAGGCGCGGTTATAAGGGGTGATCAGCACAAAAACCCCTTCCTCTGTAAAACGATATTCCCCCACTGCTGGCATTTCTTCGGCGTATCCAGTGGAACGCAGCAACTTACCGCAATTCGGTGCTCCTTCAGGGTCAGCAATAGGGACTAACAAACAACTCCCCTCGGTTTTTTCATCGTCATCCCAATCCGATTCCCCTTGCCAAGCCATATGAAAAGGAGCAACCGCAGCAGCAGATTCAAATCCCTGGGCATTGCACAGCTCAATCACCGACTCATCGCTGGCGGCGACGGGCACAATATCCACCGTAGAAAGCACCTCTTCCGAATGCTGAAACGCAAGATTGTGGCTGCTACGCTGCGATCGCCAACGCCCTAGAGAGCGCTCGACAAACGTTTCAATATCCATGGACTATTCCAAAAAGCCTTTAAAATTTGTGACCACGAGAAAAGAGCTGCACCGCACGAAATAAGTAGTTATGGAGCCATAACGGGCAAAGCTCCTCCTCCACCATTTACTTCACGATCCAGCCCCAAATAAAATTGGGAGGCCAGAACATCAGTTCACAGCCTCCCAATTTTAAGGCAATCTCAAACCACTAGGGCCTAAGCAACCTCAGAGATGGACGCAATGCTTCCACCCTGGCGCTGGATCGAGCGCATCCGCGACTGCAACTGACTGTAGCTAACGACATAGGTCGCATTAGCACGGCGGAAGCGAGCACCTTGTCCAGGGCTAACGACCTCAAGACGGAAGCGCTTACCCCGGCTGTTAGAAGCACCTGAGCCCTTAGCGGGTGCAGAGATTTTCATGGCCTGGTTAGCACCCACAGCAGAGATCAAGCGAGCCTTCCCACTGGCATCGCTGGTAGCATCTCCACGGAACAAAGCAAAAGCGCGATTGAAAGCAGAGTTCTTCATTCCCGTTTGGGTCTGAGTCATCCGAGCATAGGGTGCAACATTCTCACCAAAGCTCTGACTATACTCATCGCTACCGGTGTAGGAGAGGATATCTGCCTCATAGCCCTCAGCGTTGTAACGCTGAACATGCTCAGAGAGCTCTGCTTGGTCCCTGGGAGCCCGGCCCAGAAAATGCTTGAAGTTCAGCTCAATGAATCGGTACTGGGAAGACCGCTCGAAGAACTTCTTGCGGTAGAGATCTGACAGGCCCACAGCCTCAACAAACTGGCGCACATTAATGTCACCGTTACGCAACATAGACTCTGCACTCGTCAAGCGCTCACCATCATCAATGTGGGCATTGCCTAACACATGACGGTAAACCGCGCGAATTACAACTTGAAGGTCATCCTCTGTGAAATTAGATCTGAGTTCAATTCCAGTCTGGGACTCTACCCATAAAGCCATTTTCGTATCTCCTTAAAGGCAAAATGTTAATCGATGTTTAGAAACCCAATAAAATCAGGTATTCAGAACTCATTAAACTTCACCATGAGTAACAAACCGCATGACTAAGCAGTGAGCGTCAAGAGACTTAACAGTTTTAAGAACTTCGATATTACGGATTGAGTTGTTCCCAAACTAAGCGATCTTAGCCAGCATAAAGTCTAGGAAAAAGGAGGGAAACCAGCTTTCAGTCTTTTAGCAGCCACAACAAAAAAAACAAATCTTCACGGAGAATAAGCCACCAAAGCAATGTTTAATGGCTTATTCCAAGTATTCAAGCTCTATTAAAATGCAAAGAAGTCTAAAGGGGGTAAATAGACTCCAATTCTCACAAGAAATATTCCATAACTGACTTAAACACAAATCGAATACGACATCATTTGACTAAGTTCTTGAGCTAAACTCAGCAATGATAGATAGACTTAGCTCATTTCAAATGAGCAAGCGAATTCGTTGCCTGGGCAGTGAATTCCGCTTATAAAAGTTTCTGATAGCTGGTTCAAGGGAACCAACCACATCAACCATCGCTACAGCGGAAGCAAGAACTCTATCTACCGCATGAGAGCCATAAGTAGTCAACTCAACAGGGTCACCTTGCTATCAGGACTAGCACCTCCAAATGCCAGAGCGACGGGCAAGGGTTCACACAAGAAGAAGTCCTTGTGTGATCTCCCAAGACTAAACTCGCTACTCAATTCACTCGTTGCCTTAGCCAGGAAGTAACCGATTCTTCCCTATTTACAAAGAATTTTTTATTCCCCAAACAACCAATGGACCTAACGCTCCACAGAACGAGACCAAACAAGTCAACGCACAGTTGAAAGGATTAAATTCAAATTCAACAGATAAAAGACTAAAAAAATGAGGGGCTCAAACGATTGTTTAAGCCCCTCTATCAAAGCCGTTAAGCTTACGCGACTTCGGTAATGCTCACAATACGGCCACTGGTGCGATGAATCTGCTTCAGCTGCGGAGTCATGTTGTCACCTTGAACCATATAGGTCTTGGTTGCCAAACGACGACGGCTGCCGTTGGTCATACCCGTCACAACAATCTTGAAGCGTTTGCCAGGAGCAGAAGGTGCACCGCCAATAGCACCAGAAGTTGGAGGAGAAATCTTGGTTGCACTGTTGCCTGCGATCGCGGCCACCAGCGTAGAAGACTTAGTAGCCTTATCACTCTCCGCAGGACCGCGGAAAATAGCGTAAGTGCGGTTATAAACAGCCTGGCTCTGACCAAGCTGGCTCTGAGTGCCGCAATAAAAAGGCACCGTATCTTCGCCAAAGTTGGACTGATACTCATCGCTGTCGATGTAGGAATCAATCTCTGCATCATAGCCGTGCTCAACGCAACGACGGATGTGCTCGGAAACTTCCGCCTGGCTAGCAGGAGCCCGACCCAACAAATGCTTAAAGTTCAGTTCAACGAAGCGATAAGGAGCTGAACTCTCAAAAAAGCGGGACTTATAGAAGTCAGACTTGGCTACAGCACGAACAAACTCGCGAACGGACAGCTGACCGTTACACAAATAGGACTCAGCGGAGACTTGGCGCTCACTCTCCATCACATGAGCATTGCCCAATACCTGACGGTAGACCGCATTAATGACAGCAGCCTTATCCTCACTTGTACTGTTAGGCCAAAGCTCAAAGCGAGTTTCGGCAAATGCGTCGATTCCAAACTTTACAGCGGGAGCAGTACTAACCATGGCTGAACAAACCTTAGCGACTTTTATCAAAGACTTTAAAAACTCAGCCCATGCTGGTGAAACGCTCTTCACAGCAAACGGGCCGAAACTCGGCTTTTAACTCATGACTGCATGCGGAGAACAAGCAACGTAATCCACCGGAACAGTCTCCAAAGCAATTCACCGACAAACGGCACTAGGTTTCCAGCTAGAAGCAAAAAGCCTCAAGCCGAAAACCCAGATCATCCAACTCTAATTAACAGCAGAGATGCTAGCGATTACGCCGCCTTGGCGGTGAATTCTCTTGTAGGTTTCCGACAGCTGATCGAAGGGAACCATGTACACCTTGTTGCTGCGACGGAATTTGGAAACGCGATTAACCACATTGGAGCGGTAAGCCGTGACCTCGACGCGGTAAATCTTGCCATCGGAGGTAGCACCAGCACCCAGGCGCTGACGAGATCCCAAAGTAGGCTCAACGAAGGTAGAACCACTGCCTCTAAAGGGAGTAGGTTCAGTGTTAATGACGCGGCTGTTTAAGACAGGAGTCTTACCAGCAATACTGCCCTTCAAGCTACTGCTAGAAGAACCACGCACCATGTCGAAGAAGTGAGTGAACTGAACCATGCTCTGGCAAGCTTCAGTCTTATAGCCACGCAGGAAAGGAACGGTGTCCTCACCAAAAGTATCCTGGTACTCCGCACTATCGACGAAGCTATCGACGTCAGCTTCAAACCCTTTAGTGTCAAGGGTTGTGCTGTGCCCACGCATCTCTTCGAGGTCGTAAGGCGTGCGACCCAACAGGTGACGATAAGCCAACTCGATGTAACGGTAGCGAGCACAAGAGTCAAAGAACCGAGAGCGATACAGCTCTGACTTAGCAACTCGACGGACAAACTCGCGTACGCTGAGTTCTCCCCGCTTGAACTGAGACTCAGGGACGGAAAGCCGCTCGCTCTCCATCACATAGGCATTACCTAAAACTTGGCGGTAAACAGCCTGGATAACGACTTCGGCCTCCTCTTGGGAGCGGCCGGGAAGCAACTCGACAGGGGCAGTCTCGTCAAAGCGAGCAATCCCCAGCTGGGATGCAGGTCCAAATGGCATTGAAACTGTCTCCTAATGGATATTAACGGAGTTTTTGACAAGGTGAGGGCGTCCAACCGATCGCAGTTAACAAATACGATCGCCTGCTGCATTGGCAGGGACGATGAACAACTCAACACCAGAATGTGTAAAACGCTTTAGAACTGAAATAGAAACAGACCAAACCCGTTAAATTCGGATTTGAGTTGCAACCATACATAGCGTAGAGATTTTGGAGCAAGACCCCGAAAGAGTCTTCCCGAGTCTCATAATACGAGTTTCTCAAGTCATATTAACTTAAGAAATGTAACCTATGAACATTCATTGGCAAGACTCCTACTAGGTAAAATCCCTACAGGCTATGCGCTCCAGAGCAGTAACAAATTGTTAACTACTTAGAGGCTGATCAGACCAAAAGCTGCTAGAGCGATTGAAACAGTCATCCCCAAAAGAACTGTAGCCCCACCAATGGTGATTGCAGCACCCAGCAAGCGCACGGACTTAGGTGGCAAACCGCCCTCCCAAGTTGAACTAAAGGAGGATTCACCCACACCTCCCTTAGCCAACAGTCCACTGTTCTCTAAGCGAATGCGATATTCCGCACTGTAGCGAGGCATACGCTGATGGGGAAGCTCGCCTGCTGAACGCTGGGGAAGTACCCGACGGCGTTGGAAAGGAACAATGTCATCTCCAAAGTTCGAGCTGTACTCATCACCATCGAGTAAGGCATCGACAAAACCGTTCAAACCTTTGGTGGCCAAAATAATGGACCAAGCTTGGGTTTCGCGCTCGTTATGGACATCACGGCCTAAGAGGCGATGTACGCAGAGCTCTACAAAGCGATAGTTGCTATTGCTGTTGTAGTTGTTAGTGCGAAATGGGCCAGAAGTGACCAAGCCACGAATAAACTCCCGCACGGTGATGTGACCGTTGCGCAACTGAGACTCGAGATAAGTCTGCCTATTATGCTTGAGCATTTGCTGCTCATGGAACACCTGAAGGTAGGCAGCCTGAATCAGAGCATCCATTTCTCCAGGCGATCTCAAGTCTTCGCTGGAGTAAATTACGGGCTGCTCGTCGCCAGCAACTTCAAACCCCGTCACTCTTTGATTCTGGCTGGTGAGAGTGTAATCCAACAGCGGAATAGGCATAAACCTCCTTTAGAAATGGGGATTGTGTACAAAAGAACTTTTTTAAAGGCGAGTTTGTAAGGTTAAGCCAATGCGCTTGCCTGAAGTCCCAAATCAACTGCTAAGAACTTTAGGTTCCAGACAAGGCGACCACCACTGCCCCACCACAGCAAACCATTCTGCTTACTTAAAGCAAGACGGCTGCGAAAGAGGAACAGACAAGTAATCGTTCAGACTGACTAAGTTTTGAGTTCATACCCCAAACCCGTAACTCAAAAAATTCAAGTTCGAATTCAGAACTGAGTGTATGTACTCATCGCCCTCACCACTAACGCTATGCTCAACAATCGTTGAGACAAAGAAAACAGACAAAAATTCACGGTTTCTCATATTTTCAGCCAAAACCCAGCAAAAATTGCTTAACCTTCCACTGTCAGGGGATTCAAAGGGGGTCAGGCAAGGACTCTATCTATTGAATAGGCAGACGTAATGGAAGTAAAAAGTCCAGTCGTGACAAGGCTAATAGGGCTGGAATACCACCAATAAAACGAGCGATTACGGAAGCATGAACTTAAGATTCTGAGAGAGTCATTACAAAAGTTCATCAGGAAACCAATTCAGATCGAACTCTTACCATAGAAAATTATCTATGGTTATTCGTCTAACTAAATAGCAAAGAGTTCTCCATCTAGCCCAAACTATCGCGGGTTGTAGAGCGAGTGAGAGAGTTCCAAGCATTGAGATCTTTGTCAGGCTGGCTCAGCAAGCTAGAACGAGCAGCCCCTGAAAGACCCTGGGCCTTGGTGAAATCGGCCCCAGCAACACCTTCCAAATTATCGAATTCGGCCTCGGTTACATCTGTTGCCCGGAAGTCACAGCCTTGGATTTGAGCTCCGTTGAGGCGTGCCCCCCGCAAAAAAGCTCCAGCAAAAGAGACACGCCGTAAATCAGCTCCGCTCAAAGAGGCATTACGCAGGTTGGCTTGGCTCAGGTCTGCCCCACTCAGGTAGGCACCCAGAAGGTTGACCTCTTCAAGATCTGCGCCGCGAAGGTTGGCCCCAGTCAGATAAGCTCCCGCGAGATAGGCCTTGGGACCCACTGCGCCACTCTTGCGATAGTTAAAGTCTTCGGGCCATTGAGTGTGGCGATCATAACGAGCCACCTGAAGATTCGTGTCTTCGCAGAGACTCCCGGAAAGGTTAGCCCCTTGAAGATTGGCCCGGTTGAGAAAGGCCCCAGTCAGATTGGCTCCGGTCAGATTGGCACCAGTAAAATCCACACCGCGTAAGTCAGCTTTGGTTAGGTCTGCTTCCGCTAAATTGGCTCCTACTAAGTCGGAGTTAGTCAGGGTGGCCCCAGTCAAATTGGCCCCGGCTAAATTAGCGCCAGTCAAATTAACTCGATAGAAGTCTTGCCCAGCCAACATCCCTTGGCTGAGGTCAAGGTTGGGTAGAGCTTCGCCTCGACGAATCGCAGCAAGTTGTTCTAAGGAAAGGCGTGAATCCATCTCTACAACCGTCATAACGCAACAACCAGTCTCAAAATGTAGGTTTGTTCAATGATTCACCCTCAGTGCGACTCGGGAGAATACTCCGGTTCATTCTCTCAGAGGTTGTTTGAAAAAGGCATTTCGCTGTAGCAAATGACTTTAGGGTGCATCGCAAACAACGGAATCCAAACGATATGGGCTTGATTCGAGTTTCAAACTTAACGCCTACCGAATTTTCAAACAACCTCTCAGGCAGGTTTCGTTCCACGGCCTAGTTATTACAGGATGTAAACGACAAGACAAATCCACCTGACACCGACACTTACACTAAATTGAGATGTCGGCAGACCTCGAGGAATGGCCTGCGCTCTCCCCCATACACATGGGCGCAAAAACCCGCTCGTAGCTCCAACAACCTTCTAAGAAATCCTCCCTTTACTCACCACATTTTTGCCATGGCTCGCTTCATTCCCCCCATGACTATGAAGGCCTTCTTTCGCAAAAGCGAAGGCATGTGGTTTACCCAACGTTCAGTTCACCACTTTGATTGCACCGCGGATGAATCAGGGGAATCGAACCTAATTATTTCGGTTTTCGAGCCTAATGACGATCGCGTCATCAAAATCTGTGAGCAGCAAGGCCTACCGCCGGAGCGCTCTAGCAGTGGTGCTCAGTTTGGCTGGAAGTCAAATTTGAATGATGCCCCCCCGAGCGATAAATATGCAGCGGTGCTAGTTGATGTTCCAGATGAAACCAGCGATCGCACAGGCCGTCTATTTCGTGATCATGGTTATGTGGAAGATATTCCCGTCATCAGCCGCTATGCCTTCGCGGATGATGGCGTACTGACGATTTCAACAGATTATGAGAATAGCCAGGGTCAGGAACGTTGCTGGTTCGTCCATGACAACTTTCGAGTGCGAGTGAGTACGGTACGCATGATGGATGGCGTTAACCTGATGACCTACTGCTCAGAGTTTCGCTGTGTTTCTGATGAGATGCTGGATCAAATGATTCAACAAAACCAGGCCCTAGCGACTGCCAGCTAATCGAGACCGCCTGAATATTGCTCAAGCCCGCTCAATCACTCACCCTGATCCAACAAAACCTAGGTCTTGGGTCAGTGGACTGTTACGGATTATTGCGTTGTCAGATGCGCATAGGACAGTGCCTTTGTCCATCGCCTATGGTGTTGACATTAATAAAAGACGATTCGGTCAGCTCAATGTATAAGCCTTTTCAAAAGTATTTAGAGCAAGCGCTATCAGATAGTTTTGAGCTGACCTCCAAGGCCATTCCTGAGGGGCTAGATCGCAATGTCTCCGAGCGGGGGCGTAACCCAGCCACGATTCAGAGCTGGTGCTACGAATCGCCGGAGATGCGTAAGATGCGCTACACCTACATTGATGCCGGGGAATCGACCCAAGTATTGAACGGTGTTCTTTATCCTCGGCCTTGCTACGATGCGCCGGTTCTGGGCATTGATTTCCTTTCTTTTGGTGGCAAAAAGAAAATTTTGGTCGTGCTGGATTTCCAGCCCCTCTTCCGCGATGAGGAATACACCGCGAAGTATGTGGATCCCATGCGGGAAATGTATGAACGCTACGATGACTTAGCCCAGAATTTGGGCATGAAGTTCTACGATGCCAATCAGTATTTTTCCAAGTATTTGCTGTTTGCCAAGATTGATGAGGGAACGGTGGTAAACCGTGTGCTTCCGGCCTTTAAGGATTATGTGGACTCCTATATTCAGCTAATCAAGCAAGCTGAGCCAAACCATAATCCAGCTGCTGTTGAGCGGATTGTCAAAGCGCAAAAGGATTACGACCAGTACAGCGCAGAGAGAGATCCAGCCCATGGCTTATTCAAGAGCTATTTTGGTGCAGAGTGGGCCGATCGCTTTTTGTATGAGTTTCTGTTTGAAGATGCAGTACAGCTAACAGCCAGTCATTAAGACCAGCTGAGCTTGGCAAACAGGGGCGCACAGCAGTGTGCCCCTGCGTTTTTAGATATTTTTTTGAATTTCCATCCCTAAGACAATGACCATTTACCAAAAGTTTTTGGACCACGCGATCGCCACTCTCAACGAGAATCTAGACCTATCGGATTACCCCATTCCCGAAGGCTTCGAACGCAAGGAAGGCGTAACAGGCTCTAAGAGCAAGCCCCAAACGGTGATCACCGAGAGTTATGGCTCCTGTTCACCGAAGCTGCGCCAAATCCGCGCGGCTCATGTGGATGGCGGTGCCATGTTGCAGGTACTGAACTTTGTGATTTTCCCTCAGTTGGAATATGATATTCCATTTTTCGGAGCTGACTTGGTGACGCTACCGGGCGGGCATTTGATTGCGATCGACATGCAGCCGCTGTTCCACACGGATGCCTATAAGGCCAAGTACAGCGAGCCGCTGATGGAGATGTTTAAGGGCTATCAAAAGGATTTGCCTTGGGGCGGCGACTTTCCAGAAGAAGCGCAGCAGTTTTTCTCACCTGCGTTCCTGTGGACGCGGCCCTCAGAAACTGAAGCCGTTGAGACAACGGTCTTTGAAGCATTTAAGGATTACCTCGACCAGTACATTGCCTTTGTAAAAGCAGCGGAGCCAGTGGCCGAGTCAGAGCGAGAGGCGATCAAGCAGTCCCATGTAGCTTATTTGAATTACCGGGCCGAGAAAGATCCGGCACGGGGAATGTTGACGCGGTTCTATGGGGAGGAGTGGACTGAGGAATATATCCACGGGTTCTTGTTTGATCTGGAGCGCAAACTGGCAGCAGCAGCTTAAGCTTCGATAAGACTCCGATAGCAATTTTATGGCGGATGTTACGGTGGGATGACTAAACCTCTCTCGCCCTATGGCTACTACCTACGAGCTACATCCGCAAAATCCCCAAAAGCGCAACGTTGACCAGATTGTGAAGGAGCTGCGCAAGGGGGCGATCATGCTGTATCCAACGGATACGGTTTATGCGATCGGCTGCGATTTGGAAGCGAAGGCGGCGATTAAGCGGGTGCGGGAGCTGAAGCAAATGAGCAATGAGAAGCCGCTGACGTTTCTCTGTTCGTCGCTGTCGAATATTGCTGAGTATGCGGTGGTTCAGGATTTTGCCTATCGCCAAATGCGTCATTTAGTTCCGGGGCCTTATACGTTCATTCTTAAGGCGACGAAGCAGGCTCCTAAGCTGGTGATGAATCCAAAACGGAAGACGACGGGGATTCGAGTGCCGGAGAATGCGATTTGTCAGACGCTGCTAGAGGAGTTGGGTAATCCTGTTATTTCAACGTCGGCACGGTTAGTGGATGCGGATTCGCCCTATGCGGAGCTGCCCTACCTCTCCCGTTATGAATTGTTTGATGCGCTGGAGTCTCAGGTGGACATCATTATCGATAGTGGCGAAGACCCCAATTATGAGCCGTCAACAATTGTGGATATGACAGGGGATGAGCCGCTAATTTTGCGAAAGGGTCAGGGGTTTGATGCAGTTGAGGATTTTGAAATGGCGGATGATGCGGCATAAGCTCGATAACTGACCAATCTGCAAGCAAATCTTCAACCGCATCATCCGCAAAGTCGGCGTCAACGCAAGGGGAAAGTTCGCAGCGAATGTGCTTCAGAGATAGCGAAAGTCAAGCAGGACTGCCATAGAGCTTAAGCCCCCCCGTGATATTTTCACCGCCATAGCCCTGGGCGATCACTCCTTTGCACCCTCAAGAGTTGCTCAAACAACTAAAACTCGTTCCCAACCGCATCTGCTACTGCCACCCCATAAGCAAAACGCATTAAGAAGCAGAGACTTAAGTCGAAGCATCATCATCACTCACATTTTCATTGGATAGGCATCGCACCAGTCCTAACGCGCCATCACAAAGCTGAGACTCCAGCAAAATGAGTATTGTCTGGGTATTTACTTGATGAAATGCATCAACAATGGGAGCTCGGATTTCACAAACGCCGCTTTAAACGCGACGAGAAATAGAGGAGCAAAGTGAGAGCAATATTTCGCCTCGAATCATGGGTCCCAAGACGAAGCGAAAATCTCAGAGACAGGGATATCGGCATAATTCGTCACGAAAGAGCTCGCAAAGTGTGCAGTTAACTGAAAGTACAAGCACTTCGAAGAATTATTTAAGTCTGTTGCTCAAGTTTTATAAACTTTGTTCAACGGACTCAGAAGCGTAACTGTAGTGTGGTTTAAGCGGGATTTTAAATCCCCTTTTTTATTTCGCTTTCAAGAACTCAACTAACAAAATCTTAAGATTTTAGGAGATAGTATCCTATGGCACTTTGGGTAACTGCAGAGGAAGCTGTCGAGCTTCGTTCGGGCTTTAATGAAAGTGACTTGCAAACTGTCATTCGCGCAGTCTATAAGCAAGTTTTGGGCAACGCTCACCTGATGGACAGTGAAAGGCTCACGGAAGAAGAATCCAAGCTTCGCGATGGGCAAATCAACGTTCAGGAGTTCGTTGGACGGGTTGCTCAATCCGATCTATATCGTTCTCTATTCTTTGACTCCGCCTCCCAGTACCGGGTTGTGGAAATGAACTGCAAGCACCTCTTGGGCAGAGCTCCCAAAGATCAAGCAGAAATCTCCGAACATGTCCAACGCTATGTCAGCGAAGGCTTTGAAGCAGACATTGCTTCCTATGTTTGCAGCGATGAGTACAGCAGCATCTTTGGCGCGAACACCGTGCCTTATGCTCGCACCAACACCCAAGCCGGTGTTAAGAACTCTGGCTTCAACCGCTCCTTTGCTCTCTACCGGGGCGATGCAACCAGCGACAGCGGCAATGCATCTGTCTTAGTCTCTGACTTAGCAGAGAACAAAGGCACCAAGATTGTTGCCCCTGCTAAAGGTGGTGGTACTCCCGCTCAAACCAGCAAGCGCTACCGCATGACCGTGGCCAAAGCGGGTGCTGGTGCGCGCTTCCGTCGCAGTGTCCAAACCTTTGACGTTGACTACGGCAGCCTGTCTGCTCGCATGCGCAATGTTCAAAAGGCGGGTGGCAAGGTTCTCAGCATTAATGTGGTCTCCTAAGTGACTTGGCTTGAGCTTCAAGGCTGAAGCTCAAGCTCCAAGGCTGAGTTTTATCCTTAGTCTGGGTCGGTTTCTAGGATTAACGAAAAGCCCGGGATTGCAATTGAGCAATCCCGGGCTTTTCGTTAGGCAGCTTTGCCTGCAATCAATAATCAGAGTCGCAAAACTCATCTGGATTGGAGCAAGTCATTTCCTCTTAGCAGGCGAATTCACGTTGATCTTTCTTGTCAGACTGCTTCTGTAGTTATTGAAAGGCCCGCATTCGGGTGACCAGATGCTCAAAATAGGGGTCGATGGCTTCAGCCTTATCTGGCAATTGCTTGAGACTTTCTGCCTTCAAAGCCTCCAGACCAGTCACCATCGCCGGTAAGGGAACCTTCATTTCTTGATAGAGGAGGTTCATATAGTGCAACCCCTCAGTGCTCGTAAAATCCTGACTCGCACTGGCAATGCCATAGGTGATGCAGCGCAGGAAATGCCAAAAGTCGCGCCAACAAGCCTCCGCCCTTATGGCCGGGTAAAGGTCTCCACCAGGTTCTGTAATTCCTGGATAGCGCTGTAATACAAACTGTCGAGCTGTCGTCACGATCTCGCTCGCATTGTCCCGCAGGTAACGAGCGATCGCTAAATCAGTACTATCGTCCTCTAAAGAAAGACCTGTAACAGCTCCAGCCAGCTCGGCTAAGTCTTCATTACTTAAGTAGCGTCCCTCATTATCTGCTGCCTGTAGCCTTGCCACAGCATCCGCAGCCCATTGCCGATCCACTAATGGTGCAAAGCTGACAATGCGCGCTTTGGGAATGAGCTCTTTAGCGCGATCGCTCAACTGAGAAGTCATCGAGCAGGACTCCCAAATTCAAGTTAGACAACAGCGCCATCATTCTGCGAAGTAATGAAGACAAACGCAATAGTCCTAAATATCAGAACGAATCACAGAGACCTAGACCTTGTAAACCTTGAAATCAGTAGAAATAATAAAGCTTCGAAACAGCCTCTAGACAAGGTTTTAGGCTCATTCGGTCGCAACTGTAACAAAGTATTGCTTTGTTTAACTCTTTTAGGACTTGCGCACCGCTTTTCAACTAATGTCATTTCAGTGAAGGCGAGGCGGCCCCTTTCGGGTTACTCAAAATGCCTAAACAAGAATCAATCTTGCTTTAAAAGACAAGGAGATAAAAATGCTCGACGCATTTTCCAGAGCTGTAGTTTCCGCAGATGCTAGCACCCAGTGTGTTACCGACCTAGACGCTCTCAAAGAGTTTGTTGCTCAAGGCAACCGTCGCTTGGATGCGGTTAACGCAATTGCTTCCAACGCAAGCTGCATGGTGTCTGACGCCATTGCCGGCATGATCTGCGAGAACCAAGGCCTCATTCAGGCTGGTGGTAACTGCTACCCCAACCGTCGCATGGCTGCTTGCCTGCGTGACGGTGAGATCGTTCTCCGCTACGTTTCCTACGCTCTCCTCGCTGGCGACGCATCCGTACTGGATGACCGCTGCTTGAATGGCCTCAAAGAGACCTACGCTGCTCTGGGCGTCCCTGCTACTTCTACTGCTCGTGCAGTGCAAATCATGAAGGCTCAGGCTGCTGCTCACATCAAAGATCAGCCCAGCGAAGCTCTTGCTGGTGCTCGTCTGCGTAAGATGGGTTCCCCTGAGACCGCTGATCGTTGCGCCAGCATCGTTGCTGAAGCTTCTAGCTACTTTGATCGCGTGATTTCTGCCCTCAGCTAATCGCTGAATACGCATTAGAAATACACTTCCCGATCAAAATAAACCTGGAGATTTAAAACAATGAAATCCGTAGTTACTACCGTTGTAACCGCAGCTGATGCGGCTGGTCGCTTTCCTTCCAGCTCTGACCTGCAGTCTGTTCAAGGCTCCATCCAGCGCGCTGCGGCTCGCATGGAAGCTGCTGAGAAGCTAGCTGGCAACATCGACGCTGTTGCTAAAGAAGCTTACGATGCTTGCATCGCAGCTAACCCCTACTTGAACGATGCCGGTCAAGCTAACTCCACCGACACCTTCAAGTCCAAGTGCCACCGCGACATCAAGCACTACATGCGCTTGATCCAGTACTGCCTCGTTGTGGGTGGTACCGGTCCTTTGGACGAGTGGGGCATTGCTGGTAGCCGCGAAGTTTACCGCGCTCTCAACCTGCCTACTCCTCCCTACGTCGCAGCTTTGAGCTTTGCTCGTAACCGCGGTTGCACCCCTCGTGACCTGTCTCCTCAGGCTCTCACCGAGTACAACGCTCTTCTCGACTACGCTATCAACTCCCTTTCCTAAGGTTGTTGGCAACCTAGTTGCTGATTGGACTTAGTTCCATCATTTCTGGGGATTCTTAGTCTGGCTTGTGTCAATTTGACTCAAGCTAATGACTGGGAGTCCCCAGTTTTGATTTCGATAGAAAAAGAATTTTGATTTTGCCTTACGATCTGAACTTAGGGATGATGCGTTCTAAGCTCTTCCTAGTAGATCGATTTTGATACGCCTTTTTTATTCCTTTTTGATTGTCTTTTTGCCTGATGGATAATCGCTTTGCCAATATGTTTGGACTCTCAGAAGAAGAGTCCATTACCACCTTAGATACTCCCTTAGAGGAGCTGAGGGATGCGCCAGGTAATCCCCGCTATGTGGCTGCAAGCCAGCTTGCCAATTTCCCCTCTGAGCGATCTGTTCAAGCCCTGATTCGAGCCATTCAGAATACCAATCCAGAATTGGATAATCGTATTGTTCGTCGCAAGTCCGTCGAATCATTAGGACGAATCAAGTCAACAGAAGCCGTTCCCATTCTGCGAGGTTGTCTGGGTGACGAGGACTGTTACACCGTAGAAAATGCGGTTTGGTCCTTAGGAGAAATTGGTGCAGACGACCCAGCACTCTTGGAAGAGATGGCTCAGTTGCTGGAAAAGCCTGGTCAAACATACCGCGTTATTATTCATCAGTTGGCTCGACTGGACTATAAGCCTGCGGTGCAGCGTATCCAAGCATTCGTGGACAATGAGGATAAGACGATCGCCAGTGCCGCGATCACCTCTGTGGCTAGGCTGACTGGCGATCGCGCGCTGCTGGCTAAGGTCGTGGAGTTTCTCCAAGACTCCACTGTCTATACTCGGCGTCTTTCCATTCAAGACTTAGTTGATGCAAACCATTATGAAGCGATTCCAGCGATCGCCAAAAGTCCTGTCTCAGTCTCCTTTCGTTTGCGAGGCATTCGCATGCTGGCAAACGCAGGCTTCGAAGCAGGGAAACTGACATTCAAGGATGACATCGAACCTTGGCTGGACAAAGCGATTAGCGATAATCCCAAAGACATTGAACTGGTTCATGAATATGACCAACCCCCAACCTTAGAGTTTTTGATCAGCGAACTTTATCAAACGGACTTTGGTCGCTGCTATTTAGCAATGCAAACATTGATGGCCGATCATCGTGACGGTTTGACCGATGTTTTAATGGCGACCTATGCCGAGAAGGCATGCGATGACTACGGCGGGCATTACGTTGTAATGAAGTTGCTGGGCTGGCTCAAGCATCAGTCTGCCTTGGACTTGATTGTCAATGAAGGGCTGAAGAATCCCATGCCCCAGTTCCTCAAATCACAATTTGCCGGAGCGTTGGCTCTGGGAGATTTAGGAAAAAGTGAAGCTATTCCCCATTTAAAGGAAGCACTTCAATCCCCAGTGTGGATGGTTAAGTATGCTTCACTCATGGCCTTAGAACAGCTCGGGGATAGTGATGGCCTGGCGATCGCAGCTAAAGATTCGGACTGGCTGATTCAAGCCAAGGCTGCTCAAATCAAAGCAAAATCCTCTGCAGTTGCATCAGCATAGAATCGACTTTTCCCATTAATTTAAAATCAAGATTATGACTCTCGATCCTCACTTCGAGCACCTCAAGCACCCCAATCCAAACCTGCGTGACAAGGCCATGTGGGAAATTGCCGATAACCGGGATGAAACTACGATTCCCCGTCTTATGGCAGCTTTGGACAATGAAGATGTCGTCTTTCGCCGTGCTTCTGTAAAGACGTTGGGGGCCATTGGGCCAGATGCTGTGCCTGCCATTATTGAAGCCTTACTGAGCAGTGAGAATGTGACAGTGCGGGGCAGCTGCGCCAAGGCGATGGCTCAAGTCGCGATCTACCATCGAGATGAAACAGAGTTTCCCCAAGCTGGAATCGACGCGCTAGAAAAGGCCATGCAAGATGCCAACCCTGTAGTGCATATCGCCTCGGCGATGGCCTTAGGCCAGGTGGGCGTTCCAGCGGTGGAAGTGTTGAGCAATGCTGTCAAAACAACAGACAACATTGCCTTAGCTGTTTCTGCTTTGAATGCGCTGGGCTCGATTCAGGATGAGCGTGCCTCCCAGATGCTGCAAACCATTGTTGATGATGAGTCAGCCGATCCCTATCTGAAGGAAACGGCTGTTAGTGCAATTTCTCGATTGGAAATGGTGCAGGGATTTAAGCGTAGCTAAATTCAAACTGGGCTGAAACAGCAAGCGGCTCCGGGCAATGCCTGGAGCCGCTTGCTGTTGAGTGACTGTCTTTATCGAGGTTCAATTCGATCTAGGTCAATCCCAACCGTCATCTTCAGCTGCTGCTGTGGCGCGTTCGAGCTGCATGATGGCAAGCTTCATCGCAGCTAGGACTTCATCATTGGCTTCCTGAGTCAGAGCTGATTGGATGGGGGCGATCGCAGCTCCATCAGCAATTTTCATCAAGGCCAGCGCCGCCGCTTTGCGACTGCTAGGCACTTCATGGCCCAGCATAGTCTCTAGCTTTGGCATAGCAGGCTTATGGGTGAGGTTGCCCAATACAGCAGCAGCTTCACTGCGAACATCGGCTTCGCTATCCCCTAGAGCATCGATCAAGAATTGGAAGGCCCGGTCTTCGGGGGAATCCTGGGCGACTTTTGCGATCGCCCCCACCATCGCTGCCCGCACTGCTGCCGGACCAGATTGATAGGCCTCGTAGAACGTCTCTTTCGCTTCTAAAGCATTAAACGCCAAAGCCCACATCACGTGGCCCTTCGTCGTCTCAGGCAGATCTGGCTGGTGCAACACTTCCAACAATGACGGGACTGCAGGCGTCCCCAAACGCGCCAAGGCTCCGGCACAGGAACCATGGACCACCGTATCCTCATCATGGAGCAACCCTTTCACCAAGGTCGGAATCGCCACAGGATTACCAATCAGGGTGAGCGTCTTGCCACAGGCACGTCGCACAACGGGGTTCTCATGGTTGGCCAAACCACTGATGACCGCATCGGTAGAAGGCATACCAATCTCACTGCCCAAGGTTTCTGCGATGCGCAGACGGGTCATTCCCCGCGTATCTGCAAAGCCTTCGACTAACCGCTCAAACAGTGCTGGGTCACTGCTTGGGTCGAAGGTTCCATTGGCGAGCTGGTGACTCACCTGAGCCAAGAGCGCATCGGTTTCAACCTGCATCTGAGTCAACTCCTCCGCCACAGGTTGAGCGGGAGCATTGGGCGTCTCTGTCATCAGTTCAATGGGTAAATTGATTGGGGAGGAGTCCGACATAACAGCCTAAAACAGCCTCCTGGGTCTAGAGAAGGCTGGCAGACAGTCACAACAAGGACTAGAGGCGGGAGAAAACCTAAGCTTCAGCCGTCAAACTAGCGTACTGCTGCTTAAGGTTCTCGATCATGCCATCAATTTTGGCCAGCTCAGGCTCCAGCTTTGCCATCACTTCTGACTTAGGCATCTTGGCCTTCTTGGCAGCAGCGATGGTGTCATCCAACAAGCGCTGGCGGTACTGTTCAAATTCCGCTAGAACTTCAGCAACTTCTTCAGCACTGCTGGGCGTTTCGGCCGTTTGGTTGGTTGCGTCTGACATCTCCGCACTCTCCCTACTAAAGGTTTATTGATTAATTAGATTTTATCTATAGCTCGATCTTCTCAGATCTACTCCCCTATTGGCAATCAGCGCTGAATGACTTTGAAAAGTCTTTGCTTAGAGCCAGCATTCAAAGCGGCTTACTGTCTCCAGAATCGTTCCCACCGTAGACAGCACCATCCATTGAATATTTGCAGCAGCCAGACAATCGACTCGGCTGAGAGTGTTGTACCAGCACCCAATGAGAGAATCTTCTTCAACTCAATATCGCCAAACGAGATGAGAGAAATTTGTCTCAATTCTTCAAAAATTACATTTTGTTAAATCAACTACTTTAAGACCTCTTCCCAGCCCCAAAACGAGAAAAGAACGGCAACAACCGCTACAAAAGCTCTAACAACCTTAGAAAGCACGAGCTCTTGAAAAGACTGTTATGTATCAGATACATCTGTTTTCAAAAATATTTTCAGGTCTAATAGGATGCACAGGAAAAACAAATACAGAAGTTGCAACTAAAGTCAACTTCATGTTATGTTTTATGACATAGACACAATGGAGAAGTCTATTGATGTCTAACATCTCCCAGCCTTGGTGGTCACCTTGTCTGTGGTCCCTGGCTTAAACAACTCACTGAAGAAGGATTTCCTTCAAAGGTGAATTAATCGTTCTTGGAGGCCAAACTCTATGTCTAATGGTGAAAGCACTGGCAAGTTGCTCAGCATGGAGCAACAATTTAGTCTGCGTAAGTACAAAGAACAGGTCAAAGGGGTATCGCGCGAAGAGTTAGAAGATTTATTTGTTGAAGTCATGCGGCAGAAAATGGCCCAGGAGAATGTCTTCAAGGACCTGATGAGGCAGGGCTGAACTGAGCTTAGAGCCAAGGCATAGCTCCAGGCTCAGCAAACCAATTTGCATCACCTAGAAAGCGAGTCCCTCTCCAGGGCTCGCTTTCTGCATGGAAAAGGCACTTGATAAGAATCAGGGGTTCAGAGAACGGGGTAGCTTGCGCCCAGCCCAACGACAGCGAAAACGATAGAAACACGAAAGGCATTACCCAGTGGTAATGCCTTTCGTGTTTCTATCGTTTGGACTAAAACCAGAAGAGCAGCCTAGGCGACGCGACGCTCCAGATACTGACCAACCATCTGTTCTTCGCCAGCCCGAGAAATGACCGTTTGACGAGTGCGGTAGCGATCGCTAATGAACTTAACCTCTTCCTCAAACAGCGATTTGTTGTACTCGGTGCGCAGCAGCATCGTGCCAGAACTGGGGAAATCAAACTGAGCGGTTACCGGCTCGGGCGTGGCAAAACCGCGATCGCGATATAGCACCTCACGACCAATGCCAAACACCGTCGCACCTTTAACGGTCTTCTTACTGGGTCCGGCATACTCGCTATCCCAAGAAATCTGTAGCCCTCCCAGCATCTCTCGGCTCGGATCGACGCCATGGGCTTGGGCCAACTCAGCCAACTCCGGCGCATCGGCATCCAAATAACTCAGGGTTAAGTCACTGACAACTTCTTGGATGACACCGCTCTTAAGCGTGTAGTAACGACGCTCTGAGCGCCACTGTCCTACGGAATCCTTGAAGAACTGAACCGCTTGGTCTTCCAAGGAAGGGGAAGCGATCGTAAGGGATAAAGTCATAGGACACTGAAGAAAGAAATTTCCCAAGAAGCTGCTCACTTGCTCTCTTAGTCCACCCCAACCTGTAGCAAAGGCAACTTTTAGCAAGTCAAAGCAATTAATCTTGTCATTATCGTAACACTTCTTAATTTAACTGTTGTCGCAGTCAATACGGATGTGTCTCTCGAACGAACTAAAACCCTCAAGATTTGATGAATTCTCTTCCCCTTTCCGAGCTGATGGCGGCGGATCGCCAACATGTCTGGCATCCCTATACCGCCATGCCCAATGACCTACCGATGTTTGCCGTGAAGTCAGCCCAGGGCGTTTACTTGGAGCTAGAGGATGGACGGCGACTCATCGATGGTGTGTCCTCTTGGTGGACCTGTATCCATGGCTATAATCATCCCCGCCTCAACCAAGCGGCCCAAGAACAAATGGGGAAAATGGCCCATGTCATGTTCGGTGGCCTAACCCACCAACCCGCAGTACAGCTGGCCCAAAAGCTAGTGGAGATGACGCCAGCACCGCTGCAAAATGTCTTCTTCAGCGATTCGGGCTCGGTCTCGGTCGAAGTCGCGATGAAGTTAGCCGTGCAATATTGGCATAATCGCAGCAAACCCGGCAAACACAAGTTTTTGACCATTCGCAAGGGCTACCACGGGGATACCTTTGCCACCATGTCCGTCTGCGATCCAGTGGGGGGAATGCACCATTTATTTGGCGATCGCCTCGCGCCACAGTTCTTCGCCGATGCACCTCAAATCCCCTTCCATGGCACCTGGGATGATTCCGATATTGCTAGCTTCGAGCAATTGCTCATTGCCCATCACGATGAAATCGCCGCAGCCATCTTCGAACCCATCGTGCAAAATGCCGGGGGCATGCGCTTCTACCATCCCGAGTACCTCCGCCGCGCCAAGCAACTCTGCGAAGACCATGGCGTCCTGCTCATTCTGGATGAAATTGCCACGGGCTTTGGTCGCAGCGGTGAACTCTTTGCTTGCAGCCACGCTGGCATTAGCCCAGACATCATGTGCGTCGGCAAAGCTTTAACCGGCGGGTTTATGAGCCTTGCCGCCACCCTTACAACCACTCACATCAGCGAAACCTTTGCCCAAGGAGAAGCAGGGGTGTTTATGCATGGGCCAACGTTTATGGGTAATCCCTTGGCCTGCGCAGTGTCATTGGCCAATCTAGCTCTACTAGAGAGCTATGACTGGCAAGGCACTGTAAGAAAAATAGAGATGCAGCTAAGGAACGAGCTAGAGCCCTGTCGCTCCTTAGCTGCCGTGAAGGATGTACGAGTCTTAGGGGCGATCGGGGTTGTAGAGCTGCATGAGGCAGTTGATATGGCGATCGTACAACCCATGTTTGTAGAACAAGGGATTTGGCTAAGACCTTTTGGGAAACTCATTTACACCATGCCGCCTTACATCATTCAGACCAAAGAATTGAGGCGTCTTACCCAAGGAATTTGCCAGGTCGCATCACAGATCACCCTCAAGTCACCAGATTAGGCAAGTCTTGATTAACCACAGCTCACTCAAGCCAATGCTAGCAAAGCGACTCATTCAGAATGACTTCAAGCAAACTCTATGAAGGATAAATTCTAAACAACTCAATTACTTTTGAGCAGAATGAGCAGCATAGGCAAGATGACCTTGAATCGCGCTTAATACAGTTGTTTTCTGTGCAGGCTTAGACAGAAACTCAGTCGCTCCCGTTATCTTGCTTCTAAACCGGTCCACAACGCCATCATTACTCGTCAAGATAATAATAGGAATGTCCTTAAAGGTAGACATTTTCCGAATCTTACTGCAAAGCTCATGGCCATTAATAACAGGCATCACCAGATCGATAAACAGAAGATCTGGCTGGCTTTCAATAATGAACGATAGCGCTTGAACAGAATCCTGAATGCTCAAATAGCGATATCCGCCAGCAATCACGATCTTCCCTAGCTCACGGCAATTACGGGGATTATCGTCAACACAGAGAACCAGCGGCATCTCTTCTGAAGGAGCCCGCTCTTCTTGCTGAGGGGCAACTGGCCAAGGCGGGGGAAAGTCTTCAAGTGTACAAAATTCGAGATACCCTTTCTGCTCATAACTCACTAACGTTTGGGTAATTGACGTCAAATTACCGGGAAGAAGAAGAGATAGATCTCGTATCGATAATTCTCCCTTAATCAGTTGAACAATAACCTGGTAAGTCTTAGCAGAAACAGACTGCTCTAATGATTCATAGGAGCAAATAAATGGGCTCCAAGTCGGGGAGAATCCCAACAATCCAGCATCTTCCCAGCATTGATATTCCTTCATGGCCTCATCTAAAATAGAGGGCACTGTAAAGAGGCAAATAGGACTAGAGAGAATAGATTCTTTCTGCGCTACAAATTTGATATCAGAGACATCATGGGAGCAATGAATTAGATCAAACAAGACTTCTACTAAATTAGAGCGAATTAATGATTCAAATGTCTCTCTATCTAAGCAACTCTTCTGGCTTAGCTTAAGTAAAACTTTGTATTCCCACAACGTATCAGGCTTCTTTGCCTGCAGACGCCTTAATTGCGGTGCGAGCCCAGAACAGAATTGGCGCAGTAGCCTATCCCAACGCCGGAAACGTCCCCCTATATCATTTCCCCAAACTAAACGTCCCAATCGAAAGAATAGCTGAAACTGATTACCCGAAAGCGTCGTAATTTCTAGATATCCATCCTTCTGTAACTTGGCACTCTCCTCCAATGCGTCCATCACTCCAATAAATGAAGGATGCAACTGAACAGAGCTTTGACCAGTAGTTTTACGGGTCTCAGAGGATGGCATACGAGGAGACTCCTCTCCCAAAATCTGGCTATGCCCTTCTTCCATCATTAACTCTGAGCCAAACTGTAAATTCATAGGAGCAGAGGCCAAAAGAACTCTCGACAGCTTATCGTTTCCGAGATTGTGCGCATCAGCTATGAGCAAAATACTCAACTAAAGCCTCGGATGTAAAACTTATCTAGTCACATCAACTATTTCAGGATTTCTAGTCCAAAAAGAATAAAACAATAGATTCCTTTCTGGCAAACCTAAAATATCTATCGAGAAGGAAGAAGATAATATCATCAAAAACACGTAAACAAAACGAGGCATAGAAGGTAGAAGTAGTCAGAAGTACAGTTGTGAATCTCATAGGGAGGCCGTCTATACATGGGTAGGGAAGAGTTCGGAAGAGAAGCAACCAAAAAGTAGATCGATCTTAGGCCAGGTGAATATACAGACATCATTACAGGGATTCTTATCATCATTATGGGAGCTCTTAATCTTCTAGATTCAAATCTAAATTTACTAATTTACAGACAGAATTAATTAGGGAAAAATTCAGAGTTGAGTACTGAAATAATGTCAGAATTAGCAAGCAAATTAGAGCTGTCCTTTCGCTCCAAAACGATCCTAATTGTTGACGACAATCGCAATAATTTAGACATCTTATCCGAGATGCTTGCTGCGCAAAATTATAAGATTCGGCGTGCAATCAATGGAGAGATTGCATTACAGTCTGTGGGGCAATTAAAGCCAGACTTGATCCTATTAGACATAACAATGCCTGGTCTTACGGGGTATGAAGTATGTAAGCGTTTAAAGGATTGTCCCGATAGTCAACGAATTCCGGTCATTTTTATCAGTGCACTCAATGAAAGCATCGATAAAGCGACGGCCTTCTCGGTTGGCGGCGTTGATTATATTAGTAAGCCTTTTGAGATAGTTGAAGTACTTGCACGAGTCAAGAATCAACTATCCATTCATGCGGCGAAAGAAGAGCTACGCAATGCACTTGATCAACAGCTACAGCAACGTGCTCAAGAATTACAAGCTGAAGCTGAGCGTTCCCATGCTTTAGCTCTAGTTGTTGACAAAGTACGGCGAACCTTAGAGCTCAGTACTATTTTCAAGACGGCAACTGAGGAAATTAGAACTCTTTTAAATGTAGATCGTACAGCAATTATTCAACTAAATAGCCAAGACCTAAAGATGGGGGGAACCGTCATTGCAGAATCAAAAACTGCTGCAATGCCTGAAATCGTTGGAAATTCAATCAGTGGTGATTTTCTTGAGCATTGTTATGCAATAGGTCGGCAAGAAGCTGAAACAGCGAGACGGATGGCATACGAAGGAACTGCAGTTATCCACAATCTCTGCCAACATTCCGTAAAGCCGCATATCCAGCAAACGTTGGCAGAGCTACAGATTTGTTCTAGCATCACCATCCCCATTTTCAAGAAAAGTAGCCTGTGGGGATTATTTTGCATTAATCAATCAACCCCCACAGAGAAGTGGCTCACAGCAGATATCGATTTTTCTCAAAAGGTTTGCGTCCAGCTAGGCGTTGCATTACACCAAGCTCAACTGCTCAAACAAACTCAGGATCGAGCTGCTGAGTTAAGCAGAACATTAGCCGATCTCAAGGCAATTGTGGACAATTTAGCAGATGGACTATTAGTCACAGATCTAAATGGAGTCGTAACACAGCTGAATCCAGCCATTCTAGAGATGTTGGGCATCAATGAAGCTCAATTGCTCCAAAAGCCACTAAGTTGTCATTTCCCTGCGGAGCTTTCGTCCATAGTGAAGGACATTGGATGCTCTGGGCAAGCTACAGGAGAGCTTGAGGTCGAGCTAAGCCAAAACCATCAAGGAAAAGCAATTGTTAGTCCAATCTTGAAAGAATCAGTTGCTCCAGGAGAGCATCAAACCCAGGGTTGCGTGATTCTGATTAGAGATATCACCCGGGAAAAAGAAGTAGATCGGATGAAAACGGACTTTTTATCTACTGTTTCCCATGAATTACGAACCCCTCTAACCTCAGTCTTAGGCTTTACATCAATCATTGAATCTAAGCTCCGTACAAAAATAGCCCCTGCAGTGGCAGAAGACGATCACAAGACACAAAAGGCATTGCGCATCACAGAGAGAAATCTCAATATTGTTGTCTCTGAGGCAGAGCGGCTAACCACCCTCATTAATGAGGTTTTAGATATTGCAAAGATGGAGGAAGGGAAAGTCAGTTGGGATTTTCAGAAAGTTGATCCAGCTTTAATTCTAAAGCAAGCAGTAGAAGCAACAATTCCTCTCTTTGAGGAGAATCCAATTGAACTTATCAAAGATTTTCCGCATACTTTACCGCATTGCAGGCTGGACAAAAATCGAATTCTCCAAGTCCTAATCAATCTTATTTCTAATGCTACAAAATTCACTGAGGAAGGCTTTGTAAAATGTTGTGCTTCTGTCCAAGATGGGAAACTTTTAATTAGAGTCATTGATAGTGGAATAGGGTTGTCGAGCACCCAGCAAGAAAAGGTTTTTGAGAAATTCACCCAGATGGGAGATCTTCTCACGAGTAAACCCCAAGGGAGCGGGCTAGGCCTAGCCATTTGTGAGCAAATTATAGAAGCTCATGCTGGCAAGATTTGGGTAGAAAGCCAACTAGGCCGCGGCTGCACTTTCTCAGTCTCTATTCCATTAGTTTCCTCGCCTTAGCGGAGTAGCTATTGCTTCTTCTACCAACGATCACGCAATCCAAAACTCTAAATTTGCCATATGAGTCTTACCGTTTTAATCGTTGATGATGAGCCGAACATCCGCTTCTTGCTAGAGCAGACCCTAGAAGAGTTGGAAGATGAATATGGCATCACGCTATTAACCGCAGAGAATGGTCGTGATGGACTAGAAATGATTCAGGAGCATCGGCCAGAGCTTGTTCTTCTCGATATTATGATGCCTTTCATGTCAGGGCTAGAAGTCTGCGAAGCCATTCGAAAAGACCCTGTATTAAAAGACATGACAGTCATCATGCTGACGGCCAAAGGTCAGGTGAATGATAAGGAGCATGGAATACAAGCAGGGGCAGATGCATATCTGACGAAACCGTTCCAGCCAAGCATGATTCTGGAAAAAGTTCTTGAGGTTTTGGCCCCCAGGCTCAGCCTGGTCTAAGGCCATGGTCAAGCGACTCTATGTATTGAGTCGCCAAGCCCAGAATCATTGTGCAGCTTATCCCCTGGTATATGGGGTTCTCAATCACTCCGTTAACCTTTCCCCCACCACTTTTACACGATGAAATCTTCTCTACTGATGATGGCGCTACCTAAACTGAGGAAGCTGCTCTCAAAGCCTAGTGCAAAATTGTTGCTCCAGGGTTTTGCGAAGACCTCACAGTTTTCAATTCATGATGAAGGTGGCAACCTCGTTTGGGGAGAGCCCATTGCAGCGGCTCCTTACAGCGCCAACATTGTGGTGAGTCATGAGCCGCTAGGCAGGGTCGATGGCAATTCGTCAGTGGAAGCGATCGCAGCCTTGGTCACTTACTTGGCGCATCAAGAGATCCAAGCTAAAAATCTGGCCAATGAAGCCCTCGCCAAGTATGAGGAAATTAATTTCCTCTATGAGTTCAGCCATAAACTCACCCATTGCGAAAGCGTGGAAGACATTGCTGAGCTGGCCTTATCCGAGTCAAATCAACTGATTTCAGCCTCTGGCGGCTCTGTTCTCCTGCTGAATCCAGAGCAGCAAGTTTTAGAAGTGACGGCCTCTTGGGGGGATGTCGCCAACCTACGACCCACAGCGATTCCACTGGAGCAGGGCATCATCGGTAGCCTCTTCAGCACGGGCAAGGCTGAAATCATCAACGATGTGCCAGCGGACGAACGCTATCAGCCTGGAGAGTATTCAATACAATCCATGATTAGTGCCCCCATTCAAGCACGCCAACATCAACTCGGAATGATCAATCTCTTTCATTCACGCCCATTCTTCTACACAGCGAATGAATTACGTTTGCTTGTCACTACAGGAGAGCAAGCAGGTGTGACGTTGGAAAATCTCACCCTATTGGCTAAGTTTCAGTAGTCTTCCCCCTTGCTTCTTCTCAGGTTCGCGAAAGAGCTAGCGAAGCCATGCAACAGCTCCTTTAATGTCGCCAGAGGCAAGGAAAAGTTGGCTGAGCAACCAAACAAACTATCCATGATGGTTGCCCAGAGGGTGGCAGAGACCACTTGAGGCCATATCCAATGGCAGACCATCATGCTGCTGGGCAGTCATCCCACCATTAGCCATGACGATCTGGCCTGTCATCAAGGACGAATCGTCTAAGACTAAACAGAGCCAAGGTTTTGAAGACCGCTCAGCATTTTGCATGGGCATCGTTAATGGGCGTATCCACCCAGCTAGGAGAAATACAATTGCAGCGGATGCTCTGTGGGGCTTCGATACAAGGCTGAAAAAAGGATTGAACCTGGGCGCGATCGCGAATATCTGCTGCGACAGCCACGGCTTGTCCCTGGGTCTAGACAATCTTCTCCACAGTCATTTCTTCTCTAATCAATGGGTTTAGTTCCACACAGCTCCCCTTCGCACCTTCTTTGCTTCCGCGAAGCCAATGGCTGTGGCTTTACCTAATGCCTGAGCCTGCTCCCGTGACCACGCAGGCCGCAACAGCCATGACGTCCTGCCGCAAAGCATTTCCTCTGACTCAAGGTCGTTCCTCCACGCTCGACCGTGATAGGCTGATTCTGATTTTAGATTTAGTTAAGATTTCTGGCCGAAGCCATAATGCAACACACCTGTATTCCACCTTGGGGAATACTAAAATAGGTCCTTGCCCCTGAGTCATTGTTAGCGAGATTGCCTTATCGCTTCCTCTTGCTCAGGGAAACGATGGATTCAATTGTGCGATGTCATTAGATCCAACCCAAAACACTCCACTAAGCTCGTTCTAGTCAGCTCGTTCATCTTATTCCCGCCATGGCCGAAACCTTGCCATTACCCCCGAACAGCGGCGGTCCTCCTTCAATGGTGGAGCATCCAAAACTGAGTGTCCACGGGCTCTCTAAGAATTTTGTTTACCAAGGCAATCCCCTCACAGTTTTAGAGAATGTAGACATCGAACTGAAGGCGAATGAATTTATTTGCCTAGTGGGATCGTCTGGTTGTGGTAAATCGACCCTCCTCAAAATCATTGCAGGTCTTATGTCTCCCACAATGGGAGAAGTTCGAGTGGAAGGCGAAGCGGTAGAAGGACCCGGTTCAGATCGCGGCATGGTGTTCCAAAGCTATTCTCTGTTTCCCTGGCTCACGGTCGCTAAGAATGTGGAATTTGGCCTCAAGCTCCAAGGGCTCCCCAAAGCAGAACGCCGGGAGCGCATCGCTTACTATCTCGATGTGGTGGGACTCAGCCGCTTTGCCAATGCCCTACCGAAGCAACTTTCTGGCGGAATGAAGCAACGGGCGGCGATCGCCCGTGCCCTCGCGAACGAGCCTGAAGTCATGCTCATGGATGAGCCTTTCGGGGCCCTCGATGCCCAGACCAAAGAACAGCTCCAGCAGTTTATGCAAGAAGTGTGGGAACGCACCCACATGACCATCCTCATGGTCACCCACGATGTGGAAGAAGCCATTTTCCTGTCCCACCGGGTCTACATCATGGATTCCCACCCCGGTCGAATTCGGGAGAATCTGCATATTCCCTTACCTGAGCATCGCGAGTTAGATATAAAAATTACGCCCAAGTTTCTGGAGCTCAAGCGCTACATCACCAATCAACTCGGGCATTAATTCAAGGCAAAGGACAGAGTCATGACGGAGTTTTCATCTACGGAAGCAGAGCCAGCAGTACCGAACGATAAGCGCTTTTCCCACGAGGGAGCGACGACAGCTCCCATCCAGAAGTCAGCCAAAAAGCGCCTGCGTCTGCGCCCTTCAACATTTTGGAGCGTACGCCAAGGCATCCCCACCTGGCTTAAGATTTTGATGCCCATCATTGGTATCAGCGTCCCCCTCATTGCCTGGTCAATACTCAGCTACGGTGGCTTCGTTAAAGATATCTTCCTGCCCGCTCCCACCACCGTTATCTCAACAGGCATCGAACTTTTCACCGAAGATGAACTGATCAAAGACATTGTTGCGAGTGCATCGCGGGTGTTGGGTGGATTTGCTTTAGCAGGTCTAGTGAGCGTTCCCATTGGCTTACTGATGGGAACCTTTGAAAGCATTGCCAGCTTACTCAATCCATTTGTGAGTGCAGTCCGCTACATGCCTGTAGCAGCATTTGTGCCTCTCATCGTCATTTGGGCAGGCATTGATGAAACCGCAAAATTTTTAATTGTCTTTCTAGGCATCGTTCTGTATAATATTGCCATGATTGTAGATGCAGTCAGAGCCATTCCTGACGAGCTTTTAAACGCAGCTTACACTTTAGGTTCAAATCGATTGGTACTGCTCTTCAAGGTGATTTTTCCAGCTGCATTGCCCAGCATAATGAACACCATGCGAGTCAATATTGCTGGTGCTTGGAACTTCCTAATTTTGGCAGAGCTTATTGCGGCAGAGCAGGGCTTAGGATTTCGGATTATCCGCTCTCAACGATACCTACAAACTGACAGGGTTCTCTTCTGCATTCTAATCATTGGCCTGATCGGTTTACTGACAGACTTTCTCTTGAAACAGCTCGGCATGTTTCTAACTCCTTGGTACGAACAAGGTGAGCGTTAGGATTGAATCTTTTCCAAGAGTAGACCCACTAGATTCAAACAGGAAAAGCTCTCAACAAGCTCAATATCAAGAAGCTACAGGAATTCTCATTATTCCAACGATTGACCTATCTGCAGTAACAGAGCAGTTACATCTACCATTCGAAATTAATTTTCTTTAAGAAGATTTTATTTTTAGATTTCTTATTTTGTCACTCAAAGGTGACTTTAAAACACAAGTCAGTAACATGAACTAGAGTAAATAGAGATGCCAGCCTACTTGAGAAGTTGGTGAGTCAAATTATTCAGGCAATTTGAGAAAATGCGTCGCAGAACAGTCATCAAAACCTCTGCCCTGGCAGCGCTAGGAACTGTAGCTAGCTTGGGGCTCAATAGCTGTAACCCAAAGACTTCGGGCAACGCTGGCAGCAACAGCGACAGTAGCTCTCTCAAAGTAGCGATGGTCCCTTGGCTAGGCTGGGGAAGAAGCAAAATAGCAGAAGAAAAGGGATTTTTTGAGCAGGAAGGCGTCAATATCGAGCATGTCGTCTTCCAGACGGTTGGTGAAGTGAATACAGCCCTGTTAGCTGGTCAAGCTGATTTAGCCTGGCTGGCCGCTTCGGATTTGGTGATTCTTTCGGAGAAAGCGCCCGGTCTAAAATTCATCATGGCTTGCGATTATTCCGGCACGGTCGATGCCATTATTGGTCGAGGTATTGATAGCGCAGAGGATGCGAGAGGTAAAAAGTTTGCGAGGGAAGATGTGCCCTATGAGATTGTCTTTATGACCAAGTATCTAGAAACCTTGGGCCTTACCGAAGCCGATGTGGAAATCACCTCTCTTCCTGCAGCGGATGGGTCTGCCGCGCTAATTGCCGGCAATGTAGATGCCGCAGCAGTCTATGAGCCTTTTGTCAGCAATGCCCAAAAGGAAGCTGATGATGTGGAGGTGTTGTTCACGGCTGAAGGGACAAATATCATTATCAATGGTCTCGCAGGCGATGCAGTGCTGTTAGGCGATCGCCGCGAAGCGGTATTGGCTTACCTGCGTGCCCTTGAGCAGGGGATGGTTTTCACTCAGGAAAATCCTGATGAAGCTAATCAGATTATTGGTGACTGGGTGGGCCTTAGCCGCGAAGAAAATGCAGCGCTCATGGAACAAATCGTCCTACTTGGAACGGCAGAAAATAAAGAGGTTACCTTCAACGAAAGTAATGAGCTGAATGTGGTCAATAGCATCAACGATGCTGGGCCTATTTTGGTTGCGGCAGGAAAAGTAGAGGCTGCCCTAGACGGAACCAAGCTCATTGATGACTCTTTTATTAATGAGCTCTGACGTTGGCGGGTTCGCTCCGGCGGCGAGAGCCAGATAACGACTTGAGAGCGGTCTGGCAAAGCTACTCCCACTTTTCTTATGAGTGACCCGCAGCATCCAGTAGCTTGCAGAATAAATTGACTTGGGTCATCTGCTCCAGGGTGGCGCAGCTTGCGGTGGCTAATGCTGGACTCGCAACAACGATCGCCAAGCACTGTGCCCGCGACACGGCAACATTGAGCCGATTGCGATTGAGCAAAAACTCGATGCCTCGGGGGGCATCATCGGTGGTGCTAGCGCACATGGAGACGATGACGACGGGGGCTTCCTGGCCTTGGAATTTATCGACGGTGCCAATGCGGGCTTCTTCGCCCAATTGCTCTCGCAGCTTGCCCACTTGGAGGTTGTAGGGGGTGACGATGAGAATGTCGTTGAGGGTGATTTCGCCTTGGGTTTCGCCGCGATCGCTCACATAGCCCACATCTAAAAGTTGCTCTATCAACTCAGCAATAACATCGACCTCTTCATCACTGGCCTGGCCGTTGCCTTGGTGGATCACGGGAACGACTGAAATTCCACTACTGCGAACCACTTCCCAGCCTTGGTCTGTGCCGCTGGGGCCGGATAGATAGTCAAATTCGAGGCGGTTATAGCTGGTGTCGGGGTGGTGGGTGAGGCGACTTTCGTAGATGCCCTCGGAGACGTAGCGGGCGATCGCTGGTTCCATTCGATAGGTCACCCCAAGGAAAATGCCCAATTCTTCGGGCACCGTCGCCTTGCCATTGAGCAGATATCCCAAAGCCGACTCACCACTCTCGCCAGGGTGATTGCCCTGGATGGGCTGTTCCAACTGCATGGGGTCACCAATCAGGACAAGGTTGCGGGCGCAACGCGATAGGGCGACTAGATTTGCCAGGGAGACCTGTCCCGCTTCATCAATAAACAGGTAGTCGAATTGGTTTACGGCTTCTGCTCGGCAAAGCTGAAAGACTGTCGCGCCGACGAGCTGGGATTCTGGAGGTAGGGCTTCGGCGATCTTCTTTTTGAAGGCAACACCGGCTTTGGCTTTTGCCTTTTCGGTACTACTGGGGATTTGGGCAATGCCGAATCGGTTATCGGTCTCTTCGCTGTAGCCCTGGACTCTCGCGAGCAGGTTAAAGATGACAGCGTGACTATTGGCGGAAACCGCGACAGTTTTGCCCTGCTGGAGCAGATTGAGAATGACCTTGGCGGCTGTGAAGGTTTTGCCACTGCCCGGTGGCCCTTGGATGCAGAGGCAACTGTTATCGAGATTGGATATAACGCGCAGCGTTCCAGCCAGCAGATTCTCATCCGAGGAAACCAATGGGCCATCCACATGACCCAGCACTTTGGGATTACGCCGCTCCAAGAAGTCCGCCAGGGCAGGCTGCAACTCACTGCTGTCTTTCCAGCGCTGCACGGTCTCCAGAATTGCGTTGGAAATTTGCCCGGTGCGAATCTGGGTCATATCCATCAGACTGGTTCGGCTGGGCGGTTCCCAATTCGGCTCCTCCTCACGAATGGTCTTTAGCTTCTTATCGCTAATTTTGATTCGCGCGATTCCCTCCGTTGCATCCACATCTAGGAGTGAGCAGTCTTTCATTGCTTCACTCTGGGTCATCCAGCAGCTCGTACCGTCCTTCAGCTTCGTTTCCTGGCCCGGCTCAAATCGATATTCAAAGGCCCAGGACTTCTTGACCTGCTCCGGCATGGCATCGGTGCGCTGAAGTCCCGCGAGGCAATCTAGCTCATCCGCCAAGTCAGCTTCATCCGCAATCAACCAGCTAAACCGCTTCCACCAAAAGGGCTTAGCCTCGCGGCGGTGAAAGTCCAGCAAGTGACCCAGCAACCGCTTACCACCGGGCTCCAGCACCAGCTTCTCGGTCCAGGGCTGAGGCGTGGCATCTTCAAGCAGTTCCATCGCCAACTGCCCCGCAGGAGTTTGCTCCACGGCCTGCTGTTCCTCAATGGTCTTGACCGATTCTGTAGCGCAGTAGGCAATACCTGCTTCGGCCTGGATATCCCGCAACCAGTCCGCCAATGCCTTGGTTGAGTCGCAGTCGTCTTTGTTGTAGTCGTAGATATCTTTGAGGATTTTGGAGTCATGAATCGACTCTCCCTCATCCGACTGCATCCACTGGAAATATTGCACCACCGACGCCTGAGCATTGACCACATCGCCTTCACGCTTCTTCCAATAGAGATGCTCCAGGTTCTTGATGGAGTAGGACGGCTCGCCCACGCAGAGTCCTTGGCGCACCACCTGATAGAGATCGACAAAGACGTTGCCCCGCAGCAGATTATCCACCTGTTCTTCGCGGGTGCCGTAGCGACCCATGAGCCGCTTTAGGGCTGTGGTTTCGTAGGGAGCATAGTGGTAGACGTGCATGGCTGGGTCTGCAAGCCAGCGATCGTAGGTCCAGTCGATGAAGTCTTCGAAGGCTTGCTTTTCCTGGGCTGGGTTATGGGCCCACCAATCCTTAAATTGCAGCTCGCCAGCCTCTTCGTAGGTTGCACCAAAGAGGTATTCCAGTCCCGCTCCGCCCTCGGCCAGGGGATAACCTTCCATATCGAAGAAGACATCCAACTCACTGGCAGGGGGCAGCAGCGTCAAGCCATAGCGGTCTTTGCCATCCGGCTTGGGCAGTAGCTCATAGAGTGGCTTTTCCGCGTCCTCGCTTTCTCGCTGTAGTTTCGCCTGCAACCGCAGTCGTTCAAACACCTCTCGACTGAGCTTCGTCACCTTTTGCCCTGGCTGCGCTTCTGCGAGCTGCTGCACTGTGGTAATGCCTGCTGCTTCTAGCCGCTGAATCTGCTTCACGGAAATATTAGCAACCTGGCTGAGGTGGTCAGCACGCTCCAGGATGGTAGTTGCCACATCCTGCCAATCGCCATGGTCACCGGCCATGGGTATGGGCTGCTGTTGGTGATCAAACTCTTTCATTGAGGAGAGGAACGATCGCCTCACTTGTCGATAGTAATGAAAGTAATCCTCAGTACGAAACGCCTTGCGTTCCCCCGTCCCCAATACCAGCTCAAACGAGCCGGGTCGCAATCCCTGCACCTGCTCCAGCAAGTCGCAGTAGGCACAGAGCTGAATCACGAAATAGGGTTTAGGATTCAGGGCCAGCTTGCATTCCACAGGAATATAGCTCCAGTCCCACAGTTGTGACGGCACCTCTACACGACGCATCAAGTCAGCATAGCCAATCCAATCGCCATAGCGCAGAGCTGCCTGGTAAATCCAGGGCTTACCTTCCGCCATTGCTGCCCCAGTCGCCTCAAAGCCTCCGCGAGTATCCACTTGGAAAATCTGCTCACCGCTGTCCAAGAGCTTTTGCAGATAGCGCTGCTCATGCTCATTGCCCAACTGAGTCAGCACATCCATCATCTCGTCGGGCTTGGCTTTCGCCGGGACTTGCTCGGGCTGTTCTAGGGAAACTCGCTCCATCCAGGTGGCGAAATCGCTTTGGAGGAATTGGAGGAGGTCTTTTGGGGAAAAGAGGAGGCGATCGCCTTGTTTCTGCATGGGGAGCTAACGGGCAACAGGGCAGCCATGAATACAGGCGGTCAGCATTGTCTCATAAGCAAAAGCGACTTCTAGGTCGCAGCAAGAAGACTTATCTTCCAAATTTATCCAGTTCGTTAATCACTTCGAA
>CALLAT010000084.1 GCA_938002085.1 uncultured Pseudanabaenaceae cyanobacterium | reverse complement strand
AGTTGTTGAGGGGATTAACAACAAGCTCAAACTGATCAAACGCTCAGGCTATGGCTTTACCAACTTCGAGCGCTTTCGCCTCAGATGCCTCATTTGCTGGAATCTTAAATTGGACTCAGCATAATTGAACCGGGAGAGCCTCAAGTTTACGGATGTGGGAGCGGTGGTCGTAGAAGTAGACCCCCTCGTCATTGGCTCTAGGGCTGCAAAGCTACGTTTTGCGGTGACGGATACAGGCATTGGCATTGCAGACGAAGATCTTTGCAAGCTGTTCGCTGCTTTCGAGCAAGTCGGTGAGCAAGACCGCAAGAATGAGGGCACCGGGTTGGGCCTCACGATTAGTCAGCAAATGATCCAGCTGATGGGGGGAGGTATTCAAGTTGAGAGCAGCCCAGGAGTCGGCAGTAAATTCTTCTTTGAGCTGGAGCTGCCGTTGAGCCAGGCTTGGTCTCAGCCCGTTGATGCCAGCGGCTCTAAGATTGTGGGTTACCAAGGAAAGCACAGGCATATCCTGATCGTTGACGATCGCTGGGAAAACCGTGATGTCTTGACTCATTTATTAGAGCCGTTGGACTTTACGGTTCATCATGCTGCCCATGGCAAACTGGCCTTGGAAGTGATGGAGCAACAGTTGCCAGACTTAGTCATTCTTGATCTATCCATGCCGGTGATGGATGGCTTTGAACTCCTAGAGCAGATTCGAAAAACTACAAGGTATAACGAGATCCCTCTGCTCGTTTCTTCGGCTTCTGTGAGTCCAAAGGATCAGCGTATGAGTCTGGCTGCAGGCAGCAATGGCTTTTTAGTGAAGCCTCTGAAGGTGCAGGAACTGTTTGATGCTTTGGCTCAGAATTTGTCTCTCCAATGGGTTTATGAGGTCTCTCCCGTGCAGGAAGTGACTGCTGAGCCCATTGAATGGGGCCAGGTTGTGCAACCCTCTGTCGAGATGCTTCGACCTTTGCTGTCTCTCATTCAGGAAGGTCGAGTGAAAGCCTTCCAAGTTCGGGTTCAAGATATTTGTCAGCTTGAGGCTCAATATTCTGAATTTTTTGCTCCCTTAGTTCAACTGGCCCAGCAGTTTGAATTGGAGAGAATTGAGGAAGTGTTGGAGAAGATTATTGCTGAATCGCCCGAGGCTGTTCCATAGCGCTGAGTGCGTTTATATCTGCCTTAAGGAGCCTCGTTAGGCTCACGTTTGTGACGCTTCGTAATTTCCCCTTTGCCTGTTCTGATTCAGCAAAAGCCATGCCTAAAACTGACAACGGATTTGTTCTTATTGTTGACGATACCCCCACTAATCTGGCCGTCATTTCCGAAGCTTTGAGCGATGCTGGATATGAGACCGCAGTGGCAACCAGCGGCGAGCGAGCCCTGAAACAACTTGCTAGGCGATCGCCCGATCTGATTTTGTTAGATGTCATGATGCCTGGTATTGATGGTTTTGAGCTGTGTCGTCGCCTCAAGGCAGAAGACTCTCTCCATCGAGAAGTGCCGATTATCTTTATGACGGCCCTGGCAGATGTAAATAGTAAAGTACAAGGCTTCGATCTAGGGGCAGTAGATTACATCACCAAGCCCTTTCAAGAGCGAGAGGTTCTAGCGCGGGTCGGGACTCACTTAAGCTTGAGAAAAACCCAAAAGAAGCTCCAGCAGAGCGAAGCTCGTCTCGAAACCATTCTCAACTCCCTGGATGAAATTGTCTGGTCAGCGACCTTACAACCTTTTCAATTTATCCACGTTAACCCTGTGGTAGAGAAAGTCTGTGGTCTGTCTGTCCAAACTTTGCTCGATAACTCCACCCCCTGGATGGACAATATCCACCCTGAGGACTTAGAGCGGATTAATCAACTTTTTCTGAATCCTCAGCCTCAGCAACGCATTTCTGTGGAGTACCGCCTACAGGATGTCCATGGCGCAATTCGATGGCTCAAGACTAAAGCAAAAATTCGTTTTTGCGAAGACCAACAGCAATTTATTGCCGATGGCATTACCCATGACATCAGTGAGCGTAAACAGGCTGAGTCACAACTTCACTACACCGCTTGCCATGATGATCTAACGGGCCTAGTGAATCGCAGCTACTTTATTCAAGCAGTTGAGAAAATGCTAGCTCAGCAGATGCAAGAACGCTTTGCGGTTCTGTTTGTCGATCTAGATCGCTTTAAGACTGTCAACGATAGTCTGGGTCACCATCGGGGCGATCAACTGTTGAGGAAAATTGCAGATATTTTGAGCCAGTCGGTACGCCCTGTGGATGTGGTTGCTCGCCTAGGGGGAGACGAGTTTACGATCCTGCTACGCAGCCTTTGTGATGATAACGAGGTGCAGGTGATTCTCCAGCGGCTCCAGCAAAGGTTAGAAACCTCCTTCGAGCTAGATGAGGGGATTACTGTGGCCATGAGTGCCAGTATTGGCGTCGTTGTCGGATCCCCGAAATATAGCTCTGCCTTGGATTTACTGCGAGATGCTGACATTGCAATGTACCAAGCTAAAAAGCTAGGTAAGGCTTGTCATCAGTTGTTTAGCGAAGACATGTATGAGGCAGCCTTAAAGAAAATTACCCTAGAGCA
Organism: uncultured Pseudanabaenaceae cyanobacterium; assembly: GCA_938002085.1. GTDB lineage: Bacteria > Cyanobacteriota > Cyanobacteriia > PCC-9006 > JAAUQQ01 > JAAUQQ01. Next base: position 9,766 of record CALLAT010000084.1, on the reverse strand, counting down.
GGATATGCGTTTGGCGTTGCTCCACTGTCAGCAAAATCAAAGACAGGTTACCCATGGCAGTGATTTAGAAGGAGGCGTACTTGATGAAGGGCTCAGTCCCAGCGACACTTTGTCTGAATTTAAGTTGCATTACCAACCGATCTTTGAGCTATCTCATACCGAGCTAGTTGGCTTTGAAGCTCTGGTTCGTTGGGAGCACCCCACTCGGGGCATTATTTCCCCGGCAGATTTTATTCCCCTGGCAGAGGAAACGGGGATGATTATTCCCATGGGGGAAGAAATTCTGCGTCAGGCCCTTGCTCAACTGCAAGCCTGGAAAATCCGCTATCCAGCTTGGTCTAAGTTGACGATGAGCATCAACCTCTCGAGTCGACAGCTACAGGATCCGGGCTTCTTAGAGATGGTGGACCAGGCATTGTTGGACTATGAAATCCATCCATCTTTGATTAAGTTAGAGATTACTGAGAGTCTCTTGATGCAAGGGGGAGAAGCCGGGTTTGCAACCTTGAACGAGCTTCGTGCTCGAGGCTTTTCATTGAGTTTGGATGATTTCGGGACGGGCTATTCTTCTTTGAGCTACTTGCATCGTTTCCCGATTAATACCCTCAAAATTGATCGCTCTTTTGTGCAGAAATTAGAGCCAGGGGTGAATAGCTTTGAGATTGTTCGGACCATTACAGAGTTGGCCCGTAGCTTGAGAATGGATGTGATTGCGGAAGGGGTGGAAACGACTCAGCAGTCTGACCATCTCAAATCATTAGATTGTGAGATGGTTCAGGGATATCTCTTTTCCAAACCGCTAACCCCAATGGATGCGGATGGCTATCTCGCTGAGATGCAGGAGCTTACGCGGATTGATGCGAAGACCAGCCCAGAGGAGGGAGCACTGCGAGATGAAGCGGAGGAGGAACCAACGGAGTCTTCCTCGGAATCACCGGAGCCTGCGATGAGCTAGGTCATTCAGGCCATTTGCCGCAGTGCTGAAGTTCGTCTATTCTTCTAAGCGGGGCATGAGTGCTGCGAGGTTGCAGGGGCGATGGCGGCTGTCGAGCTGAGGCTGAATAAGCTCATTCCATCCCGTGCGACAGGCTCCAGAGGAGCCGGGTAGACAGAAGAGATAGGTGCGGTTGGCGACGCCCGCTAGGGCTCGGGAGTGAAGACTGGAAGTTTTGATTTCCTGGTAGGAGATCATGCGGAATAGTTCGCCGAAGCCCTGGAGTTCTTTGTCGAGTAAGGGCTTGATGGCTTCGGGGGTGCCGTCGCGGCCGGTGACGCCGGTGCCGCCGGTGGTGATGATGGCTTGGACGGTTGTGTCAGCAATCCAGCGGGAGACGATGGCTCGGATTTGGTAGATGTCGTCGGGGACGATCGCTTTCTCTGCTAATAGGTGCCCAGTGGTGGTGAGGCGATCGCACAACAGCTTGCCAGACTTATCCGTCGCTTCAGTACGGCTGTCGGAAATGGTGAGTACGGCGATGCGGATGGGGAGGAAGGCTTTGGCATCTGGAGCCATAGGGAGATTAAAGGCGCAAGGGGCGATTTCTATGATGCGGCTTGGTGCTTGCTTTGCAAACTTCCTACGGAATCGCTTTCAGCCTGTTTACATTACAAACCCTTCACCTCTCTTGAGTCTGGCTGGGCATCTGGATAGTCTCAAGAAAGATCCATCATTCTCCTCAACGCTGCTTGGACAGCTGCTTCGCCATGGCCTTCAACATCCGCCTGCTGGACAAGCTTTCCTATGACGAGGCCGAGCTGATACTGCTGGATTACATCGAGGATGTGATCGAGGCCTTTGTGGAATCAGAGCCAGGCAAAATTCGAGAACAGGAAAATCCAGATGAGGTTGGGGAATGGATTGGCGTATTCATCGAAACGGCTTACCTCTATGGTGAGATGACTTTAGCCAAAATGACGAAGGCTGATGTTCAGGTGGTGATGGAACAGATCCTACCGGCTAAGCTGACTCTGGCTGAGCCGAGTGAGGTTGAGGATGCAATTCCAGATCTGGTGGCCTTTTGGACGTTTCTGAAGCAAGAGTACAAGCTGAGGAGCGCGGGGGCGATCGCCAAGTATCTCAGCTCCATCGAAGGCAAGTTCACCGACTGGATGTTTGATCCCAATCGCGGCGGCTTTGCCAAACAGTTTGTCTTGCAAGGCCTGGAAGCGGGCTACGACATGCAGAGCCAGGAAGGCATGGAGGCGTTCCAAAAGGTCTACAACGATCGCATTGCCACAGACCCATCGGCTCGGCTGAAGCTGCCAGGGGGGATGATGCTAGGGGGAATCGCTGGCAATCTGCCGGGCAATCTGCCCAGTAATCTATCGGGCAATGTCGTGGACTTAACGGGCCGGGGCGGTGAAATGCTAGCTCCCGTTGTAGCCCCGCCGGACGACATCAAGCAAATGTTTGAGGTTTTGGGCCTGGAGCTTCCTCCGGAGGGAGAACTGGTTGACACCGAAGCCTTCGCAGCAAAGATGCTCATCGCCCTAGAAGGGCTGGATGAAGCGGGGAGAGCGCGTCTCAATGCCATTGAATTTGAAGAAGAGCCTGAGGTCAATCCTTCTGCTGTACCGGTCTCTGGCATGGCCGCTGAGCTGAGGATGCTTCAAGCAGATCTAACGGTGGTTGAGCTATCAGAGGAGCAGAAAGCTCTACTGAAGGCCACCGAGATTAATGAGGATGGACCGGGCAGCATCCTCCAAGACTTTCAAATGCTCCTCGATGCCATTGGCTCCAAAGGCATTCCCGTCAGCGCAGCCCGCCACCAATTTGCCCTGAAACTGTTGCGAGAGTTCAATGGCAAGCTCGCCAATCCCAACGACCTGGACCTCAAGCGACCGACTCAAAAATCATTTCCCTCGCTCAATGGACTGTACTTGCTGCTCCGGGCCACAGGACTGGTCAGGATTGAGGCCAAGGGCAAAACATTTCGCATGGTGCTCAACCCTGAGATCTATGACTCTTGGCAACAGCTCAACCCTGCTGAGCGCTACTTCACCTTGCTGGAAGCCTGGCTGATCCGCGCCCATCCGGAAATGGTGGGGGAAGAGCGATCGCTCATCAATGAGGGCACCTGCGCGCTGCGGAATTGGCCAGAATTTGCTGCTCAGAAAAAGCGAACCTTTGCCCAGTACAACGAGCAGGAGAGATTGAGCTACTGGCCCGGCTTCCATAATCTCAACTTGATGGAGATGTTTGGGTTTCTCAAGATCACCCACGGAAAGCCAGGCAAGGGTAAAGGCTGGCGAATGAAAGGTTTAGAAGTCTTGCCCTTGGGGGAGGCAATTATGCCGCTGTGTCGAGCTGTCACCTTAGCAGCAGACCTCATGTTTGCATCAGAAACGGATCCAACACTGCCATTTACGGATTTTCAACCCGCGCTACAGCCCTACTTCCCTGAATGGCAAGAAAGCCTGGCCGTTCCCGCGAATGAGCTGAAGCCAGGTCGTTATATTTTCAAGGTTTCCATGGAGCAACATACGGCATGGCGGAAGCTTGCGATCGCCAGTGACACCACCTTAGAAGACCTCAGTGCCTTGATTCTCGATGCCTTTGAGTTTGCAGATTACGAGCATTTGGATGCCTTCACCTATAAAAATCAAGTAGGTCGGAACATTAGAGTGATGCATCCCATGGCCTTCGATGGTGATTTATTTACCGACCAAATTCAGCTCGGTCGGCTGCCACTGAACGTGGGAGACACCCTGGAATACGTCTTTGACCTAGGTGCCTGTTGGGAATTCAAGGTACAGCTCGAAGCCATTGAATCGGACTGGACTGCGCCCCAGCCCATCGTTCAAATCAGTGCCTCTCGCAAGCCCCAGCTCAGCCCAGTGCCAGAGCAGGAGGAGTTTCCTGGCAAAGTCTTAGAAATCCACGGAGAGGCACCGCCCCAGTATCCAGACGAGGAAGATTGGTAAATAAATATACGATTTTTCCGTAGAAATGTTGCTCAATCAGCCTGATAATGATTTTCATTGTCGTAGAATGGAGCAGGATTAACGGGAATCGCTCTGTCAATTGGCTGTCCATGGGGGCTGTCCATGGGCTTGCTAAGTATTTCTGTTTCCTTTGGAACCCGGTTTCGATGGATAGCTCATGCAGTTAACGGCTCCCCTTCTTACAGTGGAAGGTCTCACGGTTCAGCGCGGCAGCGCCACCGCCGTACAAGATATTTCGTTCTCCCTGGAAGCAGGGATGGACATGGCCATCATTGGTCCCAACGGTGCAGGGAAGAGCACCTTGGTTCAAGCCATTATGGGATTGCTTCCCTATCACCAGGGCGAAGTGAAGTTGTTGGGTCAGCTACTCAATCGCGAGGAAAAACAAGCCCAGCGTCGGGCCGCGCCGCTGGTGCGCCATGATGTGGCCTACCTGCCCCAGAATTTCTTGGCCGATGCCCGGATTCCCATGACCGTGGCTGAGCTGGTGAGCTTGGGTTGGGATCGGTTGGGGCTGCAACTGCCCTGGAAAGGCTGGCGCGATCGCCGCGATGCTGTCCGCAATGCCCTCTGTAAAGTTGAAGCCTGCCACCTAGCCAAGCAATCCCTCAGTAGCCTTAGCGGTGGTGAAATGAAGCGGGTGCTGTTGGCCTATTGTTTGGTCCGCCCTCGGAAGTTGTTGGTGCTGGATGAAGCCCCGGCTGGCTTAGACGTGGCCGCAGAGGCTGATTTTTATCGGTTGCTCAATCAACTAAAACAGGATCAAGGCTGGTCCATCCTGCAAATCTCCCATGATCTGGAGATGGTGCGAGCCAATTGCGATTGCGTGCTTTGTCTCAATCGCCGCATGGTTCAGCAGGGCTCTCCTGAGGAAGTGTTGCATCCTGAGACGTTGCATGAAGCCTATGGCCATGGGAACCGCCATGGACATATTCTCTAGATAAAACTGCTAGGGGTCGGTCATGGAAGTCAAAAATGTACTTGCTGAGCTTGCCGCTAATCCACCCAGCTCCTTTTTAGACGTAGCCCAGTTCAATGGCTATGCCTTTGGATCTTGCGATATCATCGGCAGCTCCCCGGTTTGGGAAATGCACCCCGATACTGATGAATTCTTCTACATCATCGAAGGCGAATTTGAGATGACCCTGCTGAGCGGCAACGAGCCTGAGCATTGCGTTGCCCCTGCAGGTTCGGTCTTCGTGGTGCCCAAGGGCATCTGGCACAAACCCGCTGCGCCGAATGGCTCTAAATTTCTCTACTTTACCCCTGGCCAGACGTTGCATTCTGAAGCCCAAGATCCTCGGGAAGAAACGGCATCCATTAGAGGGTGAGGACTTGATGTAAGGCTGCTTCACGCCAGTCTTGCGAGCATTGCTTTGATGGGGAGGAATGGGAGCCTTTCTTTAGCAGACGTAACAAATATGCTGTTCCGCCAAGTTCCCATGCCATGGTAAGAAAGATGCGTTTTGATGTGCCATGGCTGCTCCCAAAAAATCTGAGAAAGTCCCCCAGGCCTTGCAGCCTAAGTTTGAATCAATCACAGCCATCACAGATGCCTTTGCGAAGGAGCATTTGGATGAGGAATATGCTCAGCTCATTCGTTTGGCTACCGCTGCCCTCTGTCGCAAGCGGCCATCGCCCCTAGAAAAGGGCCGCGACAAAACTTGGGCCTGTGCCGTCACCCATGCCATTGGCATGGCTAATTTTCTGTTTGATAAAAGTTTCGAACCCTATATGGGGGCGAAAGAGCTATATGCAGAATTTGGGGTGGGGCAAAGCACGGGGCAGGGTAAGTCTAAGCAGGTGCGAGACCTGCTGGATATTCATCAGATGTCCCCCGATTGGACGGTTGCCAGCCGTGTGGATGATAACCCCATGATTTGGATGCTGTCGGTGAATGGCTTCATCATGGATATACGCCGTGCCCCTCTAGAAGCGCAGGTTCAGGCTTTTGCCAATGGCATGATTCCGTACATTCCAGGCCACAAAGAGGATAGTGCTGAGTTTGCCCTGTCAACGCTGGGAGTCTTAATTCAAAAGGGAATCCCGTCTGAGCCACGTCCCAAAACGAATCGAAAGAAAGGCAAAAAGAAAACGAAGACTGAAGCTGCAAAGCTGCTGTATGTGCTCAAAGTCGGCATCATTGATGGCCCGATGACAGAGACCTTTATGAAACAGAATCCAGAAGTCAGTCGAATTTTGGAGATTCGGGGTGACCAGACCTTAAAGGCACTTCACCAGGCTTTATTTAAGGCCTTTGGCCGAGAGGAGGAGCATATGTATGAGTTTCAGGCTAAAGGTGAGGGACCGAATGACCCTAATGGCGATCGCTATGTTTTAGCGATGGCAATGGAGGACAGTTTGGGCGAACTGCCAGCGGGGGATGTGGCAAAGACGAAGATCGCAGACCTGGACCTAGAGCCGGGTGAATCTTGGGGCTATTGGTTTGATTTTGGTGATGACTGGTGGCATCACATTGAAACGCTGGATATCACTGAGCCCAAGCCCAAAGGTAAATACCCCAAGGTGAGCCAAAAGATGGGACAAAATCCACCGCAATATGCGGATTGGGATTGAGTCGCAATGAAGCGAGTCTTGGTCATTGGCTGTAGCGGGGCAGGTAAATCAACCCTGGCCCGGCAGCTCAATGAACGCACCGGGCTACCGCTCATTCATCTGGACCGCCTGTTTTGGAAGCCGGGCTGGGAGCAGTCGGATATTTTGGAATTCTGCGATTGCTTCGCAAGCTTCCGTAGGAATCGCATTGCAACCCTCTGCGACTCAGACGAATGGATTATGGACGGCAGCTATTTCTCCAACCTCAGCCTGCGCCTGCTCCGGGCCGATACCGTTTTCTACCTCGATTATCCAACCCATCTTTGTTTTCGCCGCGTGCTGCAACGTATTGCTACTGGTTATGGACGCGATCGCCCAAGCTGCGCTGAGGGTTGCCCCGAGCGGTTTGACTGGGAGTTTATGCAATATATCTGGACCTTTCGCAAGAAGCGGCGGGAGCACATCCTTATGCTGCTAGACCGAAATAAGCATTTGACCTTGCGTCGCTTCAGCCATCCCCGAGAGCTAGCCCAGTATCTGAAGCAGCTTGAAAGCATCGGCTAAAATAGAGTGGTCTGCTGGAACTGAGATATCCAATGCCCCTTGCTACCAACCGAAGCATTGCCGCTCAGCGGATGACCCTAGAGGAGTATCTCAACTTTGAGGATGGGACAGAAACTCGACATGAGCTGGTGGATGAGGTCTTCGTTGAGATGGGTGCTGGAAGTACGCTGAATATTGCGATCTACAGTTTTCTCTTTGACTTGTTCTTGCAGGTCGTTCCCAATTATCTAGTTCATAAATGAAGCGAGATTGAGACACCCCATGATTTAGCAACGAATCGCTATCTAGGGCTGCAAGAAGAAATAGAGTAATATCTATCTATTTTTGATTTAAAGGTGAACCAATGGCAACCTGCCCAAGATGTCGGTCTAGCTTCAGCGAAGTTCCACTCAATGGACGTTGTCCAAGCTGCGACAAAGACATGTGGCAAACCTCGCGTCCTGACAGCAGTTTTTCTTCGCTTGAAGTCTATGGACCTATGGCAGTGTTAGCAATTGCCTTTATTATTGGGCTCTTTTTTGGGGGGAGTATTGTTGCAGGCTTACTCTTCCCGTCAATATTGCTTTATCTGTGGAGTCTTATTTGGGCTTATGGAGATGGAGAAAGGAAGGGCAAGCCGGGGATTGCAGTTGCACTTTTTGTTGCTTTAGCAGTTTGGCCCATCGGTTTTCTTGCTTGGGTTATATTTTCTTAGATGACCATACTTAAAGCGTAAAAAACGACAGTATTAATAGAATAGAGAGTTGTTGAAGCCATAGCTTCACCTTTTCCTGGTATGGACCCTTACCTTGAAGATCCAGCACTGTGGCCCAACGTCCATGGGCGTTTCATCGTTGCCATTGCCGATGCTCTCAGCTCCCAAATCTTGCCGAAATATCAACCCATTATCGAAGAATCGGTCTACAGCAATATTGACGAGACACGATCGCTCCTAACCAATCCACCTGGATCTACAACAGCGATCGCAACTCTCCAAAACCCAACCAAGCTCCGCCAGCGCCATCTAGAAATTCGCAACAGCTCCAATCGAGAAGTCGTCACCGTCATCGAACTCCTCTCCCCGGTCAACAAGCGCCCCGGTGAGGGGCGGCAACAATACGAACGCAAGCGCGAGCGTCTGTTGGAAAGCGATGCCAATTTGGTGGAAATCGACTTGCTTCACAAAGGGAAGCCCATGCCCGTGACAGATTTGCCTGCCGCAGAGACCCTAGGCAACAGTCATTATCGAATCCTAGTCAGCCCTGTCTCCCAGAGACCCCAAGCGCTGCTCTATCCCTTCAACCTAATCCAGCCGCTACCTCGGATTGAGATTCCGTTACGGGAGGGAGATCCGCTGCCTATCCTAGATTTTCAGCAACTGCTCCAAGAGATCTACCAGCGCTCTGGTTACAAATACTCGATTGATTACTCACAATCACCCCAACCCGGCTGGCCCAACTCCGAACAGAGATGGATTGAGCAGCACAAAAAATAGTTTGTTCTTTCAGTCTCAATAATTTTTTAATTTTCAACTGGTATCTTCAAACACAGTCTGCGACTCGCTTTCAGCTAGCTTCGAAATAGAGAGCGTCCAACCTCATGCGGCGTAACGCTTCCCTAGAGCAGCGGACTTTATTTTTATTCCTCGACGAAGCCACTTTGTAAGCTAGTATTGAAATGTTTTGTAACAAAAATCGGACCTCGTCATTGCCCCAGCCTCTGGGGACCTAATCATGTCTCTTCCCATTCGGAACGTCGCAATCATCGCTCACGTTGACCACGGCAAAACCACCCTTGTGGATGCCCTACTCAAGCAATCTGGAGTATTCCGTGAGGGCGAAGACATTCCGGACTGCGTGATGGACTCCAATGACATCGAGCGCGAGCGCGGCATTACGATTCTGTCTAAGAACACTGCGGTTCGCTATGGCGAAACCCTGATCAACATTGTTGATACCCCTGGTCACGCAGACTTCGGTGGCGAAGTTGAGCGCGTGCTCGGCATGGTGGATGGCTGCATCCTGATTGTGGATGCCAACGAAGGCCCCATGCCCCAGACTCGCTTTGTGCTGAAGAAGGCCCTCGAAAAGGGTCTGCGTCCCATTGTTGTGGTCAACAAGATTGATCGCGATCGCGCCGAGCCCATGACTGCTGTGGATAAGGTCTTGGACCTGTTCATCGAGCTGGGTGCTGACGACGATCAGTGCGAATTCCCCTATCTCTTCGCTTCTGGCCTGGGCGGTTTCGCCAAGAAAGAAATGGAAGATGAGTCCGACAACATGGAGCCCATGTTCAAGGCCATCCTCGACCATGTTCCCCCCCCAGTTGGCGATCCTGAGAAGCCCCTGCAAATGCAGGTGACCACCATTGACTATTCCGACTACTTAGGTCGTATTGTCATTGGTCGCATCCACAACGGCACCGTCAAAGCGGGCCAGCAGGCTGCACTCATTAAAGAAGACGGCAAAATCCAAAAAGGCCGCATCAGCAAGCTGCTGGGCTTTGAAGGTCTCCAGCGCATTGAGATTGCAGAATCCACTGCGGGTAACTTGGTGGCGATCGCTGGTTTTGCCGATGCCAACATTGGTGAGACCATCACCTGCCCCAGCGAGCCCATGGCGCTGCCCATGATCAAGGTGGATGAGCCCACCCTGATGATGACCTTCTGTATCAACGACTCGCCCTTTGCCGGTCGCGAAGGCAAGTTTGTTACCTCCCGCCA
>CALLAT010000083.1 GCA_938002085.1 uncultured Pseudanabaenaceae cyanobacterium | reverse complement strand
GAGCTTTCTCCAAGCCTTTCAAGAAAACCGTTGATTTCCTGAGCAATCCAGTATTTCTCAATTGGCTCCAATCCTAAGCCAAACTTAATTGGATTTTTGAGAAAAAAGTGTAGATACAGTTGCTCCTGACCCGTAACTTCTGAATGATGCCTTTTGCCTTGCAACTTGGCTTGGTCAGCAGGAAGAAAATCTAACGCTCTAGCTCTTATATCGTCTGTTAATAGAGCATATTTAAGTACCCCAGAGGAACTATCAGACCTTGGTAGAATCATTCCAAACAGCTCTAGCGAGGCTTGGGCCGTTTTTCTGTTGATAGAAAGGTTATTTACGCCAAACCAGTGAGGTATAAGTAGCGCAGTAGCACAGAGTCCTAAGCAAGCACTCGCCAGCGCAATAGCCATCCCATATATAATCCAAAACCAAACGTTTGCTGCTGACACCTCTGCAAAACTGATTTGGAAAAGCACAAACATTGTTCCAAGCCATGCAGCAACAGCTGCTATCTTGCCAATCCCTGACTTGAATTCTTCAGATGGATTAATATGTATATCTAATCCATTTTTGTCATGGTCTATCTTGATTTGATATCCACGACTTGTCGTTATTGTCCGACTACCTTGCCCTTTATAAATAATTTGGCCTAGGTTCTGCCTTTCAATCTTTTGAACATCCGTAGTCTTGAGTTGCTGGAGCGCGATCGCCGCCTCACCCCACCGTTCCCTCACCATCGGCTCCAGCAGCTTCTCCAGCCAAACTGCGAAGCCCTCCGACAACTGCACCCGCCCACGAAACGCAATCCGCATCCGCTCCATTGGTAGCTCATCAGGATTACGGTGCGTCAACAAATACACCAGCGTTGCCCCCAGCCCATACAAATCCGAAGCAAACACAGCTTTGCCCCGCAATTGTTCCGGCGGCATATAGCCCATCGTCCCCACAAACGTTCCCTGCTGCTGCAAGGCATCGCGATAGGCAGACTGCACAGCACCAAAATCCACCAAATAAATCCGCCCATCCGGCTGACGAATGATGTTCTGGGGCTTAATATCTCGATGAATCATGGGAGGGTTGAGCTGATGCAAATAGTTCAAAATCCCCAACACCTCAGCCGCAATGCGCTTCACCTCTGCTTCAGAGGCCCGCCACCCGTCTGCCACCCATTGATCTAGAGACTTTCCCGCCGCGAATTCTTGGACGAGGTAAAAGCAACAGTCATCCTCGGTCTCGACTTGAAAATGTTCGATATAAGCTGGCACTCCGGGATGGGCAATCTTCCCCAAAGCCTCGGCCTCCCGCTCAAAGCGCTTGAGCAAATCCCAGTTGCCTAACTGCTTCAGGCTCATGACCTTCAGTGCAACCCAGCGATGGGTCTGTAAGTCCTCCGCTTGGTAGGTGCTACCCGCTCCACCCTGGCCCAATAGCGTATGGATTTGGTATCTGTTGGCAACAATCTCCATAGGACGTAATGATTTGAATTGCGATTCAGGAAGTCTCAGATGTTTGGGTAATTTAAAATATTGGGAACCATCGTTGAATCAATTCGAGCCATCCCTTTGGAGAGGGTTCTTGGCTTTTCAGTGATCTCAGGAAATAATTGACATAATTCTGTAACTGCTCCATTTCTGAAAGGGTTAAATCTCCGCCAAATTGAACCTCTTCTTCACCTCTAATTTTGAGATTTAGTCGCTTTGCATATTGCCGATTGTCATCAAGGATATTAAATATATCGTTTAGAAGTTCCGGCCCCTCTGATTCGATAGTAACTAAGCACTCCTGAATCTCGATACCCTTAACATTTCTCAAATTGAAAAATTTCGTTTTCCGATTTAAACCACAGAGCCGAAGAGAAGCTACACAGTAACCATTCTTGATTTTGAAGAAATTCCATCCAGTCTTTGCCCACTGGATCTCATTACTCCAATCTATAGCCGTCTTGATAACAATATAGAAGCTGCCCAAAAAACTTCCACATGAGATCGTTAAAAAAGCCAGTATAAATATAATGAGCTCTAATGCATCCATCGAGTCTGTCGATATGAATGAAAATGTACTAGCGCTTATATTTGTCAGTATAGCTATCCATACAATCCCTAATATAGTCGTCGGTACTACGACAGATAGGAATGAAAATAGTTGAGTTGAAAATGCAGGTCTGATATATAGCTTAAAAAAGCTAGATTTACGAAGAATATGAGCTTTGCGTTCTCGACTTAGCACTATTATTTTCGAGAATTCTTCTGGCGCAGGCTCTTGCTTAACTTTCCTTTTTTTAGTGTGTTTCGTATGTTTTCTCTTTTCAGTGAACGTCTCGAGCCGCTTTAACGCGATCGCCGCATCACCCCACCGCTCTTGCAGTTCTGACGCTATCAGCTTTTCCAACCAAGCTTCAAAAGCCTTAGAAATCTTGGCTTGCCCAAGCAAAGCAACGCGCAGTTGCTGCTTCGATAGCTCGTCAGGGTTTCGGTCGATCAGTAAATAAATTAGCGTCGCACCCAGGCCATACAAGTCGGAGGCAAACATGGAAATGCCTTGGAGCTGCTCGGGGGCCATGTAGCTCATCGTCCAAGCCGATCTATCCTGCTGCTGCAAAGCATTGCCATAGGCCGACTGAATTCCACCAAAATCCACTAGGAAAATCTGCCCATCGGGCTGACGAATAATGTTCTTGGGATTAATGTTTTGATGAATAATCGGTGGGTCCAGCTGACGCAGATAAATGAGTCTCTCCAAGACCTCTGCTGCCAGCTTTTGTATATCTGCTTGACTGGTCTGCCAGCCCTTTGTCCTCAGTTGCTCTAGAGATTGCCCTGCAGCGAACTCCTGCACCCAGTAGAAACGATCGCCAGTTGCTGTTTGAATATGGAAGTGAGTGATGTAGCTCGGTATGCCCGGATGTTCAATTTGTTCCAGGGCGTCTGCTTCTCGCTCCAAATCTTGAAGCAAGTCCTTGCTGCCTGAATCTTCCAGGCAGAGCAGCTTCAGTACCACCCAGCAATGGCTTTGTAAGTCTTCGGCTTGATAAGTGGCGGTGGTCTCACGTTGGCCTAACAGCGCATGGATGCGATAGCGGTCTGCCACCACATCTGCCAATTGGTGTAAACCTGCTGTGAGTTCAGCCATGCAAAACAATCAGTGTCATTTCAAGTCTGCTGGAACTCACAAGCCTCAGCTCCACCTTATATAGAAGTACCCAAAATTTGCTGATATTCTCCAAGAATTCACAGCTAGTAATCTTGACAATACCTGGCTTGCCAGGCTAGAGCTTGACCTCGGCCGGACAAACTTGGTGCTTCCATGGGCGATAGGCCATGGGGGTTGTAACAACTCCAAGTCTCAACTTAAGCGACTGAGTCTTCTGCTTTCGAGGGGATCATCTTTTTTTCGCGGACTTTTTGCGATTACTCTTGCTTTTCTTTCCTGCTTTTTCCAGGCTTTTGACATATACCGGAGCAGCACAGCCCGGATCAAACTGAATCGCTGCCAACACTGCCGCCTCCGCGATCTCAGTTGCTGTCATTTGCTTGTCATACAAAACCTCTAAAGCCCCCAACGCAAAAGATTCCCCTGAACCGATCGCCCAAAACTTCGAGTACTCCGTGACATACCGCAGCCGATCAATCCCGAAAATTCCGTGGGAATTAATCAATAGCCCGGATAACCAATTGGTCTCAGTCACATTGTTTTTACTGGCCTCCGGGCGGATCAAATACTCATCTTTGAGCTGGGCCTGATGTTCTAGCAACCAATGGAAAATATTCATTCGCGTCCCCCAATCATGGGGATTGGCCTGCGACAATAAATCCTCAAAAACCTGTATCACTGCGCAGTGCCCTGCCATGCCAATGATGTTGTCTCCATAATTCATCAGTTTGTGATGATTAACTTTGTAGTCCGCTGATTTCTGGAGTCTGCTGTTGCTTGTGAGGGAGTCAGCTGCGATCGCCAGCTTATTTCCCTTTTGCACAGCCGCAATAATAGTCATTAGAATTGCTTGTAGCCAATAGGTCATAATCTCACGACGAGATTCCCAAAGCTGTCAGCGTCTTAAAAATTGAATATCTGCATTAATAACAGTAGTGAGCCATCGCTATTATTTGTTATCTGGTTTAATCTAAACCTCTAAGTTCTTCTGATTTCTTCCATGCTTCAAGCGGTTCTTTTTGACCTCGATGGCACCATGGCCAACACAGATCCGCTGCATTTCCAGATCTTTAAGCAAATGCTGGGGGAGCAGGGGATTACCATTGACGAGGCTTTTTATGGCGATCGCATCAATGGCCGCACTAACCAAGCAATTCTCAGCGACCTCCTGCCCCAGTTTAGCCAGGCTGACATTCTCAATTTCAGTCGTGAAAAAGAGCAACGCTTCCGCAATCTTGCTAAGACCCAGCTCCAACCTATGCCAGGCTTGCTGACCCTGCTGACTTGGATTGAGCAGCAGCATCTCCCCACCGCCGTCGTGACCAATGCCCCTCGCCTCAACGCTGAGTTTATGCTCGAAGGTTTGGGTCTCACTGACCGTTTTGAATTTGTGGTGCTCGGTGAAGACTTGCCCCTTGCCAAGCCTGACCCTTTGCCTTATCAAACTGCCGTGGAAAAGCTTGGGGTTGAGCCAGCAACAACCATCGTCTTTGAAGACTCTCCCTCTGGGATTCGCTCAGCAGTAGGGGCAGGGATTCCTACGGTGGGGATGACCAGTAGCCATGATGCTGATGCCTTGATAGCGCTGGGGGTAGAGATGGCGATCGCCGATTTTACAGACCCTAAATTAAAACAGTTGGGATTATTGAACTAATCAGACTTGAGCGTTTGCAGAAGTTGCTTGATGCCAAGCGATTGTCTCTTTCCGGTTGAAGCGGAGATGCTGACCATCACGATAGCCTTTCTCTAGAAACCGAACAAAAAAGAGCGGCTTGTCTCCAGACAAACCGCTCTTTTTATGGATTTAGGATTAACTCAAGCAACCTGTGAATTAAGCTTCAGGGTTAACCCAAACCAACACAATTTCCTAACCGACTAGCTCTTTCACTTTGTTCATGATGCCCACAGGGTCAATGCCCTGGTGAGGATACTGTTCCCACAGACCGCCGCAGCCTTCCTCATGGGTGGCGAGGCTAGCAAACTTAGGTGTCAGGCCACGCTCCAGCAACCAGGTGCCAAAGCGGCTACCCAAGCCCGTGCGCTTGTTGAAGGGCTCAACGGTGATAACAAAAGGAGACTTGCCAATCTTGGCGATGGTCTCTTCGTCAACCACGTTCAAGGTTCCCTTGTTGATTAGGCCTACATTGATGCCATCCTTCTTGAGGCGCTCAACCGCATCCAATGCACGGTAAACCGCGTCACCAAAAGCAACGATGTAACCGGCATCGCCTTCGCGAATCACGTCATCTTTGCCGGAGACAAACTTGTAGTCGCCGCCAAAGAAGTCGTTGCCGTTCTCGTCCAGCACCATGGGCACTTTGGAGCGAGTGGAGAAGATGAAACGCAGGCCGGGGTCGTTGAACACCGACTTAACGCAAGCGGTCATCTGGTTGGCATCGACGGGGAAGTAGAGGTTGGTGGGGTAACCATCATCCAAACCGTTGTCGGCAAACATGTTGTTGATGCCGAAGTGGCAGGTGTTGTCTGCCATGTCATCGATACCAGCGTGGGAGAAGTGGCAGATCAGGTTCGACTTGTTGAGGCGAGCCATGGTGATCTCGGAAATACACATTTCCAAGAAGGCACTGAAGGTCGCGAAGATGCCTTGCTTGCCCTCTTCCATACCGAAGCCAGCCGCTGCGGAGAGGTTGCCGCGCTCCTGGATGCCGCCGCTGATGAAGATCTCAGGGTAAGCGTTGCGGATATGAACTAAGCCGCAGGAGCCTTCGAGGTCGCTATCGACGACGAGAACTTTGTCCTTGCGCTCTTGCTCACTCATACCACCGAGAACTTCTACGACCGCTTGGCCAAAGACGTTACGGTTGGAGCCCTGCTCCTTGGAAGCACCAATGAATTCGTAATCGTTGCTGGGCTTCTCGGTGTTCTTGAGAATTTCAGCCGCTTTGGGGTGACCCTTGGACTCTAGATAGGTGATGGCCGCAGGCACGGAAATCACATCATGGCCGTGGTTGGAACCTTCAAGACCTTCAATGCCAGGGCACATGGGGCGCTTGATGATCACAGCGAAGGGGCCAGGAGTGCTGATGGCTTCGCAGATGCAAGCGTAAAGCGCATCGAGGTCTTCGCCGTCGCACTCATTGGTTTTGAGGCCATGGCCTTCCAAGGTCTGCTTAACGCTGTAGCCGCCCAGGTACTTGGAGGGGTTACCGGCGATGGTGACGTCGTTGTCGTCGATCAGCAGCTTGACGTTGATGTGCTGAGCCACGGCGAGGCGGGCAGCCTCAGCATCGTTACCTTCTTGCTGGGAGCCATCGGAGCCTAGGCAGAAAGCAATCTTGCCAGGGTTCGCTAGGGCGACGCCATTGACGTAGGGCCACATGTGGCCGAGGCGACCGGAGCTGAATTTAACGCCGGGGGTGAGGCCAAGCTCGGGGTGACCGGGCAACTTGGAGTTGGCGGCGCGGTACTGCATCAGCTGCTCAGCGGGCAGGTCACCAGCCAGGGTGGACATAAGGTACTGAGTACCAACGCGGTGTCCGGCTTCGTCGAAGAAGGTGGGGATGTAGTTGTCGGGCTGACTCTTGAAGAGTGCGTCGAGGATCATGACCTCGGGGACGGTGTCATAGGGACCGCCAGTGTGGCCACCCACGCCACGGGCTGCACCCGTCGCGGTGAAAAACACGAGGGCATCACGGCAAAGCTGGATATTGGCCTTCAGCGCTTCCCGCTGCTCGTTGGTCAGGGCTGCAACGGAGGGGTCGAGCGAGACGGATTTGTACTGGTTCAAATCGATCGGGAAAGTGCCGAGGTCAAGACCCATAGCTTTGATATCTCCTAAATTTGAGGTCGTCTGCGTCTTCAAGACGCGATTCACGATGAACTTAACAATTGTTCAATATGAACCTTTGGACTATCTTCGGTGATTTTGGAACCGGGGTCTACCCAATCCGGGCAAAGTCTTGCTAGCAATTGATCTCAAAGCCCATGGGAGCCTTGCACTTCTTGCATGCGATCGCCCTGACTCGTCTTTTCATCCACCCAAAATTAAGTCCAGTGCGATAGCTCGACATCTAAAAGAAATGAATTAGTCAGAAATGGCACTAACGAAAGATAGACAAAAAGCATAAAACCCTTTGACTGTGAGAGCTTTGGAGCCTAGAAGTCTGCCTCTGCCGCTGCATGTGTCAAATCGAGCAGAGCTCTTGACATCGCGAACCCACAACAGGATGGGGCTAGCATTTGATTCAGCTCTGGAGAGGGGGGAGCTTTCCCCAAGTATTAGCAGAGTAGGGTGTGAGTCTTCGATACAGCGCTTTCTGGCCGAATGATATACAACTAAATGATTCCTAAAAACTCTCCTAGCAGGGCTTTCAAAATATATTTTGTACCTCATGAATGCTAGAAGCGCTGTTGGCCCTCTACGTGTGTCAAGTAGAGTCAATGAGCCTGAATATCCCAGGTGTTGAGTTAGAGACAACAGCCTGAACTAATGCGATGCAACGGGAAACAACGTGGTTCGTGGCAATGGACGAGGGAACGCCCTTAGGAGATACGAGGTGCTACAGCAAGTTCGCAAATCCTTTGCACAATATGCTCGCTGAATTTCCTGTCCCCTTGCATCGCAACCGTGCTGAATAGATGGTTTGAGAACTCGGTCCCGTTTTCAATTCATAACCACCCAGCAAGGGGTAGAGCCTGATTTTTGTGAATTGCCTGCTTCATTGAGGCTAAACGATATAGCCCAATGCTTAGCTTATAAAATCTCTGAGTCCAACAGAGTCTTCAGACTTAGGATGAAGCCTTGTCCCAGCGTGCTGCTTGCTTGCAAGGTTCTCAAAGCCGAGTTGTAGTATTGATGATTTCTCGAAATCAATGCCATTTAGTCTAAAGACTCAGAATCTGGTTGTTGCAGATTGAGTTCACTGGCCAACCGTTGCAGCGGCATTTCCGTATTGTAATGATCTCAATGTATGTCGAGTTGAACCATCAACAGCTCCCTTTCTTCTTAACTTTCACGGTTCAACGGTTGATTCACAATTGGGGCCGTCTCTACTGGTCATCCCAGACCAATACTCTAGCAACAGTGCTTGGATTTATCGAAGAGCTTTGAGCCTTGAGGAAATGCCGCTATCAAGAGGATCCCAGGCTGTCTCTATGTGACACAGCCGTGCCTATAAATCTCTCAGTGCTCGATACTTCTTTATTGCGATAGTTTATCACTAGTGCCGAATAGGATGTGATTCCTAGATGCTTAAATCACTAAATCCAACTGGCTTTGAGCTTGATTACTCTTTTTCTAAAGGCGACTGTGATTGCTGAAGGTCTGTGCGTTGCATTGCCAGCTTTAGCAATGAGACCCATTCACAAGAAAACTGACTCTTCGTATCAGAGCTGTAAGGATCTTACCTGTCTGGGGGAACTCGTTGCTCTCAGCTCACTCTGCCAGTGATTGATTCAGTTTCTCTGAGAATCATTTAAGACAGGGCTTTGAGCGGCTCCCGGTATAGCTTGGTGACCATGATGTTCAATGCAAATAACTGAAACATTTCTTACTTGACAGCACTTCGCAACTAGCTTTATGCTTTAGCCATCGGATCTTATTGACAACTAATCTCATAGGCTGAAATGTCTTTCTGAGGGTAGGCCCTTGTCTCTATACTTCGTTTTTCAAGTTGAAGGTTCGAATAGTGCTGGTTGAAAGGAGGTCTTTCCCCCACATTTTGTCTAGTATTGACATCGTTTTGTTATTGAATATTTTGGTCAATAACAGGATGATTTTGTGAAAGCCGTAGTTCTCCTTCACGCTTTTCAGGGGTTTCGACTTTCTGTTTAGCACCATTCACCATGGCATGTACCTCGGGCTGTTCAGTCTTCTGTTTCCATTGCAAAAGCCTCATCTCCGGGGTAGCCCACCACGGCAACCTATATGTTGGCTATGTTTTTTGTGACTTTTGCCGCATGGGTACTTTGAACGTCCTGGCTATGGCGTAAGGAGCATCGTCGGCACCAAGGTGATTGACGTCTCACTGCTGTTGAAGGTGAGTTGAGCTGCACTTCCTTAGAGCAGATTGGCTTCGGTTTCTACCCCTGTATTGGTAGCAACGATCTTTATGGAGGTCGCTGCTATCCACACCACTAATCGCCATAAATAGCAAACTCCATTTATAGCGAGTAATGATGTGTGACCACACTATGTACTGTTGCGTCAGGTTTTCTTCCATGAGTCATTCTCATGCATCGGTCTTTTGCGTGGTCGGCCAATTCTTGGGCTATGAGCTCAAGGGCCACAAGATATATCGGATTCACCTGCAGAAGGGACAAGACGAATATCGTCTTAAGCTCAGCAGTGTTGCCCGAGATGATCTGTTGCGAGCAGCTTTGGACGGAAATCTACAGATTGGGGATTGGATGCGAGTCTCAGGCTTGCAGGAGATAGATCGTAAGAAGGGACTTAAGCTGAAAGCTCATAGCCTTTCCCGCTGCAGTGAACCAAAAAAAAAGTCTAAATCTTTCTTCCAAGGGAAGTCTAAACCTGTGAAAGTCTTAGTTTGCCAAAAGTCTAACTGCCGTAAGCGTGGTGGTAAGGCTGTAATGAAGCAACTTCAGAAAGTTGCAGATTCTAGTCAGTTTAGCAAAAAGGTCTCGATCAAAAGTACGGGCTGCATGGGCAAATGTAGTAAGGGTCCATCTATGATGATTGGCAAGACCAAGTATCGTAAGGTGAAAGCTTCAAAGGCATCTCGTTTGGTCGCGCAATATTTGAAAAGCAAGCGTAGTCATAAGTAGACTAAGTGTAATCCCAAAATACATGTATTTAATTAACCCAAGCCATGACTAAAATGGCTTGGGTTTTTGCATCTTAAAATTATTCGCTTTAGTTCAACAGTTCGGACATTTTTCAAATCAGAGACTGAAACCCGTGATTTCTCGTTGCTAAGCTTCGAAGAGGGCTCAACCCCTCATTCTGTCGTTGCGGATCAAAAACTGTCCGGAGTATTGTTAGTTAGAAGATATATTTAATACTCAGTCCTCGCTATTTCACTTATTTAGAGAGCGGAGGTGTTGAGTTGAATTCAAGTGAGTGGGAAGTAAGCTGCCTTTTCTTCAGGTTGCTTGTTTCTGCGAACAGGTCAGAATTTACTGTGTAAGCAGCAGCACGATTAAAAGCATTGTTATATCAAAAGAAACTATTGGCTGTCAGTCGCTTATGGGTTGTCGCTTGCGAGGCTTAACGGAAGCGAGGTGATGACTCGTCCTCTACATACTAGATGACATAGAGTCCTAATAATAAGGAGCTGAGAAGAATGATTCTCTTGAAGATTCGTCTTATCTCAGTTCTGCTCGTTTAAGAGCTTGAAAAGCCTCTGTGTGAAAGGGGTTAGGGCTGTGGCTGTTACGATTCGTCCAGCTTTTGAGCGCTTGAGCTCAATTATATAGCCAATCTTGTTGACCTTTATTGAGAATCAATCTAAACTAGATTCTGTTGGCTTGTTGATTGTACTTCTCATTAAGAGATTCCTCGAAATCGCACTCCGGTGGATTAGAACATCAGTCATTAAGTCAGTATTCCTCTCAAAACCAAGCCTTTCATTTGAGAGGGCTTGAATAAGTCAGATCTCTCTCAAATGAAAGCTTTCCTACCCATTCCTTCTGCAATCTGTGAAAGATGAATCGATGCCAACTTCTAGCAAGAAAAATGCCCAATACTGTAAGTTGGCTGAGCTCTCTCTTTGGCAAAACGACAGAGTGAAAACTTATTTATTGCATCTCAGATAAATTAGAGATTGCTTAAGTTTGGCTTGAAGCGGGTTCGGCTCCCTCTATTCAGGTCAGTGGAGAATCTAGTTTTCTCGATAGGCTAGTCATCTTAAAACTAGATTCTCTTTTCTCACTTATGGCTCGCTCCTTTGCCTAAATTTACTAGGACGAGTATTAAGTTTGGCTGCATAACTGCGTCTCTTGGAATGTCAGCCAAATCAAGAAGCTGGGGTGATGGCTCCCTTGCTTAAAGCAATAAGCCGCTGTCCCAGTTTCTTTCCTTTTCATTGCAAGCTAACCAGTCACCTCAATCAATCTGGTAATTCAACTTTTAATATTTTGTATCGAGGATTATGGCCCAGATGGACAAAAACAAACTGCTATTGATTGTGAGGCTGAGCGAAGAGCATGTTTAAGCTTGGAATAATCAACTCAAGGGTGAGTTTTGGAGACGGTCTGAAAACCATGCTTTCACTAAATCTAGAAATGAAACTGGGATATTTTTATTGCCATTTTGATTCTCAATACTAGTTTTTCATCTTTCTTCTTTTGAATTTATCAATCACTGGCTCATGAAACCTACTAGCATCGCATTGCATCAACAACAGAATTACAAGTCTCTGGAACCTACTACTCAAATGCAAGAAGCGGAGGCGCTATGGATTAGTATTAGCCCCAGCTTGGGGGCTTTTGACCAGCCGTTTCAGCGCTCTCTTGCTCGCCAAGTTACTCTGACGAAGTGGCAATATACCCAGGACTTAGATGAATCCTGTGAAATTCATAAGGCTGTGATGCTGTTGGAAGAGCATATGCAATCCATTGCTGATCCCTTACATTTGTTGGGGCATGGCTTGGGTGGAACAGTGGCCTTGCTCTACGCTCGCCAACATCCTGAAAAAGTTAAATCTCTAACATTGTTGGCTGTGGCAGAGCAGCCTGCAGTGACTTGGCATGCTCACTACTATGTGCAGCGTCACCTTGTCCCCTGTTCTCAAGTCCGTGTGCTTGCTCAATTGGCAGGGAGCTTATTTCATAAGCCTCCCTATGCTGCGTCCCAGCTGGTGGAAGCACTGCGTCAAGATCTTGAAAGGGCACCGCTGCTGCATTCTGCCTGTCATTTGGAGTCCTTGCCCCAATCCGGGGTCGATGTGCCCTTGATGATTTGTGGTGCGGAAGATGATGCAGTGGTACATCCATCCGCTTTAGCTGATTGGTCCCGTTGGCTCAAGCCAGGAGATCGCCAGTATCTCTGTGAAAATGGCAGCCATTTTTTCCACTACTCCCATCCCCAGAAATTGACCCAGGAAGTCGTTGATTTCTGGCGTAGCCAATCGGATGAATCATCGATTAGTGAATTAACTCTGGAACCGGACGATTAGTTCTATCTGATTTTTAATTTGATTTTGCAACCCCACCATAATGAGGCCCCGTAAGGCAATGGCACTTTTTGACGATTTTGATATGGGCAATGCTGAGGATCGCTTGTCTGATATGTGGCCTTCAGAGGAAGCAACAAGCCCATCTACCTCTCAATCTTCTCTGTCTCGGCCAGTTCATTTTTCTCAGGCAGCTTTGCCCACTGTGAAAAAGATAGAAACTATTGTTCAGCATCGTCGTCGGGAACCGCTGGTTGTGCATCAAGGCCAGCTTTGGGAAATTAAGCAGGGATTTGTCAAAGCATTGACTTGGGATGACCAAGGTTGTGTTTTAACGTTGGGCATTTGGGGGCCAGGTGAATCTGTGGGATTGCCTCTGGGGAATATTGCCCCCTATCAACTGCTTTGTGTCACAGCAGTTCAGGCGAAAAGCATTCAGCTACAAAAAGGCTATCCCTATGAATTTCTCTGGAATCAAGCTCAGCAAACCCAGGAGTTGTTGAGCCTATTTCGCTGTCGCTGTTTGGAAACTCGTTTACTGGATTTGCTGTGGTGGTTGGCTA
Source organism: uncultured Pseudanabaenaceae cyanobacterium (assembly GCA_938002085.1). GTDB lineage: Bacteria > Cyanobacteriota > Cyanobacteriia > PCC-9006 > JAAUQQ01 > JAAUQQ01. Next base: position 30,742 of record CALLAT010000083.1, on the reverse strand, counting down.
GTCGCTTTGGCAAGGTAGCTTCTGGTGGTCGCTGTACTGGGATTCCCCTGACCCACCAGGAGCTGGCAGATTTGCTTGGGTCAACGCGGGTGACAATAACGCGGATGCTACGGCAACTTGAGGAGGCAGGTAAATTGGAGCGGTTTTCCAACCGAGAGTTGCTTCTCAAGGAACAACCCAGGCATTTGGGGATGCGTAAGCTACAGTCTTAGCCTTGGGTTGGTCTAAACCGTCTCAGCGGAGGGAGCTTGAAGCGTTCAGAGTAAGAGGTTGTTTGAGAATTCGGCCAAGCGTCAAATTGGAAACCCCGACCCGCAATGAAACGCCACAATTCCGTTCATCTGGGCAGCGTCATAGTTCATCCTGCTACAGTTAGAGGCCTTTCTCAAACAACCTCTAAGGAACCTCTAGAATGAATTAAGTTCTATGGTTCAAGATCGTTATGGCAATATTGCCGGAAGTTGCTCAAGCAAGTGTTTTGGTCGTTGGGGCAAGTCGAGGCATTGGTTTAGGCTTTGTTCAGCAGTTGCTGGATGAACCTCGGGTGACAAAGCTTTATGCGACCTACCGCGAGCCTGCTTCAGCCACAGAGTTGTTGGCGTTGTCTCAATGGCAGGGAGATCGCTTAGTCCTTCTGCGTATGGACGTGACTGATGAAACCCAAATTGCTGCTGCCTTAGCGCGAATTAAGGCGGATGAAGGGAAGCTCAATCTCGCCCTCTATTGTGTCGGGTTGCTCCATGATGGTGATTTTCAACCTGAAAAAAGTTTACGCTCCCTTCGCAGTGAGCAACTCTTGCGTTATTTCCAGGTGAATGCGATCGGGGCGGGGCTGCTAGCCAAGCATTTGATGGGCGTTTTGCGCCATGGCGAACCCAGTATTTTTGCAGCCGTTTCAGCCAAGGTGGGCAGCATTGGTGATAATCGCTTGGGGGGCTGGTATGGCTACCGAGCATCTAAGGCCGCTTTGAATATGCTGATGAAAACGACTGCTTTGGAGTATGAGCGTCGCTGCCCCAATGCGCGGGTGGTTATGCTTCACCCTGGAACCACAGATACTGGTCTTTCAGGGCCCTTTCAAGCCAATGTTCCGCCGGGGAAGTTGTTCTCCGTTGAACGGACGGTGAAGCAATTGCTGACGGTAATGGGTCAAGTGGGCCCTGGGGATAGTGGTAAATTCTTCTCTTGGGATGGTAGCGAACTGCCCTGGTGAGGTTGGTTTCTTGGCGGAGGTGGATCGTTGGTTTGATGGATATTGCTTGAGTTGGGTTAGGGAATTCCAAGGAATAAAGCATCCGGAGTCAAACCGTTCTGGCAGGGCTGCATTCAACCCTTGCTAGTTTGGCTTCGTCTGGTTGCTGTGAGCTAAAGTTCACCGCTCAAAGCTCAAGTCCGTCCTTACCCATCAAACAGCCCGGACTGAACAGCCCTAGACTCTTGGATTTCAGCCCACTTTAGTGGGCTTTCGCTCTTATCCTGGGGATTTCTCCCTAGGTGGTTCGGGGGGATATTCCAAGCGCTATCAGATTCAGGTTGGGATGTTTTATTTCCGAGACTTCCCTTAGCTGAATTGATGTGAGGGCTTCTCGATGGATATAAACGGCTGATTTGGGCAAGATGCAGTAGCGATATGTTCAGCTAGGGATCTTTAATGCTTATTCTGTCTTTAGCTTGAAGCGTTGCTTCATGCTTGCAAGATTGTCTTTTCCCAATGGTTGAGGAGTGATTTCTAGATTGCCGATATTTTCTAAGTTTCCCTATCAGCTTGGGTTTGCCATGCCTGCAGAATGGGAACCCCATGCTGCAACTTGGACCGCTTGGCCCAGGGATGACGATTACTGGGGTGGTTGTTTGGCGGCAGCGCAGCGGGATGCTGTGGTTTTTCTGCGGGAGCTGGCTCGGTGGGAAATGGTTCACCTCTTGATTCATGATGATGCAGCTGAGGCGGAAGTCCATCATGCTTTGGGGGATGTCATTGCGATGGGTCAGCTTCAATTGCATCGCATTTCCCAGCGAGATATTTGGCTGCGAGATATTGGGCCCATGTTTGTTCGGCGAGGGGCTCAGCTAAGGGCTATCAGTTGGGAATTTAATGGCTGGGGCGATCGCTTCCCGGCTGAACTCGATAACCAAGTTGCGGAGCAAGTCACGAAGACATTGGGGATGTCTACAGCAGGGCTTTATTGCCCTGGCATTGTGTTTGAGGGGGGGGCGATCGAAGTCAACGGCGAAGGTTTGGCGATTACAACTCGTCAATGCCTGTTGTCTCCTAACCGGAATCCAGGTCTTAGTGAAGCGGATTTAGAGCAATATTTGCAGGACTATTTGGGCATCGAATCGGTGATTTGGCTGGACCAGGGCTTGGAGGGGGATCATACCGATGGTCATGTGGATACCATTACGCGATTTATTGGTCGTCGCCGAGTCGTGACAACGGTTTGTGCCGATCCTTCAGATGCCAACCATGCTCCCTTGAAGCGCAATCTACACACTTTGCAGGCTTGGCGCGATCGCCAGGGAGAAGGCTTAGAGGTGATTGCATTACCGCTGCCGGAGTTACAGCTTTGGTTTGAGGAGGAGCGCCTGCCCCTTACCTATGCCAACTTTTACTTTGTGAATGGTGCGGTCCTTGTACCGACGTTTGGTTGCAAGCAGGATGAGGCAGCGTTAGAGATCCTGAGGGCGCAATTTACGGATCGTGAAGTGGTTGCTCTACCGGCTCGGGGGCTTTTTTATGGTGGGGGCGGTTTTCATTGCATGACTCAGCAGCAGCCGGTGGGGGCGATCGCCTAGGAGGTAAATTTGATTGGATACCAAAATCCTAATGGCTTGTTTGGATCTGACCTATCGCCTTGTCCCTATTGCCCATGCGCCTTGCTGTTGTTCAAATCTCTATGGATCCGCTGGAATCCGTCAATCTGGATAATGCTGAGGCTCGGGTGCGAGAGGCTGCGGTTCAGGGAGCCCAAGTGGTCTTGCTGCCAGAACTCTTTGCGGGGCATTACTTTCCCCAGCAGGAGCTAGAAGCGTCTTTTGCCCTGGCCCATGGGGTAGACCAGCATCCGTTTTTGTCCCGTTTTCAAGCCCTAGCCGCAGAGTTGCAGTTGGTGTTGCCGATCAGCTTTTTTGAGCGAGCGGGCCAGGCCCATTACAACAGTCTGGCGATGGTGGAGGCCAATGGCGCGATCGCCTATATCTACCGTAAGTCTCACATTCCCGATGGCCCCTGCTACGAAGAAAAGTACTACTTTAATCCTGGGGATACCGGTTTCCGAGTGTACGATTCACCGCTGGGAATCATCGGTGCGGGGATCTGTTGGGATCAATGGTTTCCCGAGGCAGCGCGGTGCATGGCACTGCAAGGTGCAGAATTATTGCTCTATCCCACTGCCATTGGGAGTGAGCCGCCAGAGGCAGGAGAAATCGACACCCAGCCGATGTGGCGAAGGGCGATGGTTGGCCATGCCGTGAGCAACAGTTGCTACCTGGCCGCCGCAAACCGCATTGGCCCTGAGGGACAACTGAAGTTCTACGGCAGCTCTTTCATCTGCGATTACACCGGCGAACGGATTGCCAGCGCTGGACGAGATGAAGAGACGATTCTCTATGGTGATTTGGACTTTGCTGCAGCCAGGCAGTTTCGAGCAGGCATGGGCTTCTTTCGCGATCGCCGCCCGGACCTGTACCGTAATCTACTCACCTTAGATGGCAAGGCAACTAAGGGGTGATTTGGGGATCAAGTCAGCGACATCGCAAATGCTGCTCGAGGGGGGATTCGTGGAGGGTTGACTGGTCTGGACTAGGCAGTCATCAAACTATTGTTCGCTAAAGGCTTTGCGACCATGGGAGTCGCCGGAGTCAGGCTCTGGGCAGCGGGCCAGTTGCAGCAGGGATAGACTTCCGTTTGACTGGACTTTTTCCGCTTGGGCAGTTCCGCTTCGCTGGCCTGACCTTCGCTTAGGCATTGCCATTGGCAGCGCAGCATACGTTTGAGCTTGGCTTCCTGGCGACGGGGATCAACCGCCTGCATCCAAAGTAATTCAGCATCGCTGAGGCTAAGGGCAATGCGGTAAGGCCAAGGGCTGGTTTCCAACGTGCGTTTGAGATTGTCGGCAGAGCCCAAATGGAGCCATTTGCGACGCCACAAAACGGCATAAATCGCGGCGGATTCTGGTAACTGGTCAGGGTCCAGTTTTTGCCACTGAGAATGATTCATGGAAGAAAGAGGCTATGGGGAACGAGAATCGGTTCACTGAGTTGAAACTAGAAATACGAATTGCCACGAACAGGCCACCATTTTGCGCATTGTTAATTCGCAAGCGCAATCGCAACTTCTCTCTTGGCAGATGGCTTTCGTGATTACAGTGAATTGTCCGTTGGGACAGTCTGAACTCGCGTTATGGCCTGCTGTCTAAAGGATGAGCAGCTTCGATCTTGATTAAGCAATGTGAGTCTTCACAAGGTTAGTGCCTACCCAAAGCCAACTAAACCCATAGAGATAACGGCTTTACCTAAAAAGCGAGCTTTCTGAATTGAGTTTCGCTTCGGGATGTTCAATCTTGGCTCGCTGAGCTTGATAGCGGTATCAAATACATTAATACTGCTGACCTAAAACCAACCGCAGTCAAAATTGGATGCTCGAGCAATCTCTTTCTCTTTCCTGAGTGGAGATAAAAAATATACTCAACTGGTCTTATTGTAGCTCGAAGTTTGCCCTATGAAAGACTGTTCCCTTAAAGTTTCATGTCCGAAAAAAATGTTGCAGTGATGATGATTCATACGGAGCTTAAATCGGCTTGTGTAGGGAAGGTTACGGCGCAAAGTCAGTGTCGTTAAGGCATTGGTCTAGGGGGGCAATTGGGAGGCGATGAAGCGGGTCTGTATCAGTACAGGGTTTGTTATCAAATTCTCACCTAAACACTTAGTCTGTGTGTATCAAATGATTCTTTTTGTAGGTTTCTTCCTGGTGTATCCCTGAGGTTGTTGAGTCAGGAATCGATGATTTGTACCGCTTCTGAGAGAATTGCCTGAATTTCTAAGACGTTTTCTCAACGAAACAGATTGGATTGCTGCATCTTTGAAACGAAGGTTGAGAATGGAAGGATATCGCCCTTATTGGCTTGCTGGATAATGTGATTTTTGGGCTAACCCTGCCGTTGGCTTAGGTGAGAAGGGAAGGGAAAGAGCACTTTTCAATATTTGCTTGTCCAGCCTGATTAGCGATTCTAAACGGTCTCAATACTGCGTAATGACTTTGAATGAATTTGTGGAGAGTCCTACTGGGCCAAAGGAGCAAGGCGGTGGGGAGCAAGATTGCGGGGAGAATCAGGCTCAATGGCAAGTTCCTCCTGAGCCGATCTCCCAGATGTTGGCTGCGACGCGATCGCCTGCGGTGTCGATTTCTTCCGATCATCGCTGGCTGCTAGAACTCACTCGCCCGAGCCTGCCTTCTTTAGCTGAATTGGCAGAGCCTGTGTTGTCTTTAGCGGGTTTGCAAATTAATCCCAAGACCTGGGGGCCGAGTCGAGCAACGGGCTATGGCGGTATGGCCCTTCGTCCCCTGTTGCCCCAATCCCAGGGTGCTCCCCTGCCTGCGAATGCTGTTGCTGAGCCGGTGTCGCTTCCTGACGGATGGGTGATTCGGGATGTGAGTTGGTCCTACGACTGTTCCCAAGTTGCCTTTACGCTGAGCCCAGCTCCGACGGGAGAGCAGCAGGAAAGCAGGGATAGCCAGGCGGGGATGCCATCGGAGACTGGCATTGCACTTTGGGTCTTGGATGTTGCCAGTAAAATTGCGACGCCAGTGACGCTGCCGAGGTTGAATGGCACCTATGGTCGCCCTTATGTTTGGCTGCCCAATGGCCAAGGCTTTATTTGTAAGTTCATTCCCGAAAACTGGGGTGATCCCCCAGAGGAGGCGATCGTTCCTCTGGGACCGTCCATTGCTGAGAACGATGGCCGGACTGCTCCCGCCCGTACCTATACCAATCTGCTGAATACCCCCCACGACGAGGCCTTGTTTGAGTATTACTTTTCTTCGACTTTGGTTCATGTGAAGAATCCAGGTGCCGTTGTCGATGGCAAGTTCGCGTCACCCGTGGCGTTGGAGGCCCATCAACAGCTCACGGAGCCCGCGATTCTGCGGGGGATTCAGCCATCCCCCGATGGGCAATGGCTGTTGCAGAGCATTATCCATCGCCCCTTTTCCTATCATTTGCCCCTGCAACGATTTCCGGTGCGGACGGAGGTTTTGGCCATGGGAGAGGCCCAGGAGGGGCTGGGGCGATCGCAGTATCAGGTGGCTGATCTTCCCTTGGCTGACAGCATCCCCATTGCTTTTGAGGCGGTGCGGACGGGACGGCGCAGCATTGGCTGGCGACCGGATGAGGCGGCTATGCTCTATTGGATTGAGGCGTTGGATGGGGGAAATCCTGCCAATGAAGTGGAGTATCGCGATCGGCTATGGGTTTTAGCTGCTCCGTTTGCGGCTGATCCCCAGGTGGTTTGGCAAACGCAGTTGCGCTGTCGGGGGGTGATTTGGGGCAATGGTGAGGTGGCTCTGGGGTATGAAGGTTGGTATGACCAAAGACTTTTGCGGGTCTTTCGGTTGCGGCCAGGTGGGGCTGAGGGGAGGGGCGATGCCGGAGGAAGCTTGCAAAGCCATCGCCCCGCAGAACCCGAACTCTTAGAAGAACGAAATTTTCAAGATGCCTACAGCAATCCAGGTCAGCCCATGACCGTCAAAGGGCCTTGGGGTTGGAGAACGCTGTTGCTAACCTCCGATGGTGAGAACTTTTATCGAGAAGGGCGGGGAGCCAGTGCCGATGGGGTATTTCCCTTTTTAGATCGCTTCAATTTAGCCAGTCACAACAGTCAGCGGCTGTGGCAGGCCCAGGCTCCCTACTTTGAACGTGTCACGCGACTGCTGGATTGTGAGGCGGAGCGCTTTATGACGCTGCGCCAGTCGTTACAAGAGCCCCCTTGTTATTGGCTCAATTCAGCGGACCCTCAATTCGGGTCATCAAATCCAGAGCCCTCGAATCCTGAATCAGCGAAGCCAGGCCAGGCGAATCGCTATGGCTCAGTACAGCTCACCCAAAATCAAGATCCCCTACCTTGGTACTCTGAGGTGCGTAAGCAACTGGTGCGGTATCAGCGCAGGGATGGCCTAGAGCTTTCAGGCGTCTTGTACTTACCCCCCGGCCATGAGCCTAAGCGAGACGGACCTCTGCCCACATTGCTTTGGGCCTACCCTGAAGAACATAAAAGCCGAGACACCGCTAGCCAGGTCACCACCTCGGAATACACCTTTAGCCGCCCCCAGAAAACATCAGTTTTGTTTTTGCTCACCCAGGGATATGCGGTGTTGTTGGGGCCATCGATGCCCATTGTGGGAGAGAACGATGCAGAGCCCAATGACACCTATATAGAACAGCTAGTCGATAGTGCCCGAGCTGCTGTGGATTATTTGGTGGCTGAAGGGGTGAGTCAGCCTGGACAAATTGCCATTGGTGGCCATTCCTATGGCGCATTCACCACGGCGAATTTATTGGCCCATTGTGATTTGTTCTGTGCAGGAATTGCTCGCAGCGGGGCCTATAACCGAACCTTGACTCCCTTTGGTTTTCAAGGTGAGCAGCGCAATTTTTGGCAAGCCCAGGAGACCTATATGGAGATTTCCCCCTTCACCCATGCAGGCAAAATCGATTCGCCATTGCTGTTAATTCATGGGGCTGAGGACAATAATGCGGGGACCTATCCCTTACAAAGTGAACGCTTCTATGAAGCGATGCGGGGCTTAGGGAAGACGGTGCGCTGGGTGGAGCTGCCGCTAGAGGGCCATGGCTATCGCTCTTTAGAGGCCATTCGTCATGTTCAGTGGGAGATGGTGCGCTGGTGCGATCGCTATGTCAAAGGCGTTTCGGCATAGGGGGCGCATTGCACTGCCTGCATTGCTGATGGGCAGTTGCATCAAGGAGTCTGTTTTTGGGATATCTATTTTGGGGATAAGAGACTTCGCGACTGCTGGGACTCAGCAGTTTGTTGTTGGGGACAGGTCTCTTGGGGGGCAACTGAATCTTTGAGGTGCTTAGGCTTCGGATCCTGTCGTGGAGCAGGGCCCTGAGCAAGAGTGAGCCGCAACCATAAGCTGAGCTTTTGAATGGAATCTAAAGTCATCACGCTCTGCGATGAGACAAGATACGGATCTATTGCTAGACTTTAACCAATGCAAATTGATAAATGCATTGGTTTTTGTCTATCGTCTGCTTGTCGTCTTCAGCTTCGTTTTGACCAACGAAGCTTCCCCATCTGGCTAATTGGGCTAGGTCGGTGGATTGGCTTCTAGGCTGCTCACCCCAGGGAGGTTCTGTGATGCTTTGGTTTGTGCTCATTGGACTTGCAATTGTGGGCCTGGTTACTGCCCGCTACCTTCATGTAATGGATGAGATCCATGGCTTGGCGCTTTACTGCGCTGCTAGTCTTGCTGCCCTCTGGGGCCTGGCTGTTGCGCCCAGCGAAGCGCAAATTAGCGTTGGCTTGTTGACGCTAGGTGGGCTACAGCTCCAAGCCCGTCGCATTAAGTTCTAAGCGGTCCCACTAGATTTTCCAGAGTCCATATTGACTTTTGTTCTTCGGCCTGAATAGGTCGGGAAAAATTTGAGGAAACTTGAATGATGCCAATTCTCCAGGCCCTGGTTTTCGCCACGATTTTCTGTGGTTTCTTCGGCATTTTTTTGAAGCAAAACCTGGTGATGAAGATCCTCTCGATGGATGTGATGAGTACGGGAGTGATTGCCTTCTACGTCCTGATTGCAGCCAGGGGAGGATTTTTTACCCCCATTCTCGATACTGCTGAACCCTCTGTAGGCTATGCCGATCCCGTCCCCCAGGCGGTGATTTTGACGGCGATCGTCATTGGCTTTTCCATTCAAGCCTTGATGTTGGTGGGGGTGATGAAGCTGTCCCGAGACAACCCGACTTTGGAAAGTCGCGAGATTGAAAAGACCTATAGCCCATGACTGCTGTGATGTCTTTAGAAACTGCCACACTGGTTTGGATTGCGCTGCCATTTTTGATTGGCTTTAGTATTTATCTCTTGCCGAAGCTGGCTCGTCCTGCGGCGATGGTCATGGCCTGTCTGTCCTGGGTCTATAGTTTGCTGTTGTTGCAGCAAGATACGGCCTTGACGATGCAGCTGATGGATAGCTTTGGGGTGACGCTGCAACTGGATGCCCTCAGCGGTTACTTTGTGCTGACCAATGCCATGGTGACGGCGGCGGTGCTGCTCTATTGCTGGTCGAGTAACAAAGGTGCATTTTTCTATACGCAGGTCATGGTTCTCCATGGCGCTGTCAATTCAGCATTTATCTGTGCTGACTTTATTAGTCTCTATGTGGCTTTAGAGGTGATTGGGGTGGCTTCGTTTTTGCTGATGACCTATGCCCGCAGCGATCGCGCCATTTGGGTGGGGCTGCGTTATCTCTTTATCAGCAACACGGCCATGTTGTTTTATCTCATGGGGGCTGTGCTGCTGTATCAGTCCGGTGGCACCTTTGCCTTTGCTGGGTTGGCCCAAGCACCGCCAGAGGCGATCGCTTTAATGACCTTGGGGCTATTGACCAAAGGTGGCATCTTCGTTTCTGGTCTCTGGCTACCCCTGACCCATTCCCAGGCAGAGACGCCGGTGTCGGCGATGCTGTCTGGCGTGGTGGTGAAGACCGGGGTGTTTCCGTTGGTGCGCTGTGCCTTGCTGTTTCCTGAACTCCAGCCATTGTTGGGTCTCTTGGGGGTGGGGACCGCTTTGCTGGGGGTGGGCTATGCCATGTTCGAAAAGGATGCGAAGCGCATGTTGGCTTTCCATACGGTGTCCCAATTGGGCTTTGTCTTGGCTGCTCCAGCAGTGGCAGGTTTCTATGCTTTGACCCATGGGCTGGTGAAGTCGGCACTGTTCTTGGGAGCAGGGCAGTTGCCGGATCGAAATTTTAAGGTGTTGCAAAAGCAACCTATTGCTTGGCCATTGTGGGGTGTTTTAGCGATCGCTGCGCTTTCCATTTCTGGCCTACCTTTGCTGGCTGGCTTTGGTGCGAAGACATTGACCTTAAAGACGGTTCAACCCTGGCAGGTGATTGGGATGAATCTTGCGGCCCTGGGCACTGCGATTTCCTTCGCGAAGTTTATCTTTCTGCCCCATGGCAACTCGAAGGAAGGCTCGCTGACGGCCTCTGCGGAGCAACCTGCTGCAACCTCAATTAACAACCCCGGCTTTTGGCTGGCGATGGGGCTCTTGTTAGGGGGCTTAGTTTTGGCGAATGGCTTCTACTTAGAGGCTTACAGCTTCAAGTCCATGGCTAAAGCGATGCTCACGTTAGGTTCGGGCTGGTCCGTTTACTGGCTGGTCATTCGGCAAGTTCCCCTGAAGTTGCCTTCCATGATGGAGCAATTCGATAACCTCATTGGCACCATGAGTTTGATGCTAACCCTGCTGTTTTGGATGGTGTTGGCATGATTAGAATTTTGGATATTGTGTTACGCCTGACTGTTTGGTTCTTACTGACTGCCGATGGGAGTTGGCCCAATATTGCTATCGGTCTGGCCGTGGCTCTGCTGTTACCGCGCAGTGGCAATTTAGTACCTCCTAAATGGAAGGATTGGGGGCGAGCTTTGTGGGAAGTTGCGATCGCCATTCCCCAGGCCTACTGGGAGGCCGTGGAAATTATGCTCAAGCCCCATCGGGGCGAGGATGTGGTACTAGAGCGGGTTAAGCCCCAGCGATCGCCGGGACTGATTTTTCTCGATATTTTCATCATCACGTTCACTCCCAAAACCATTGTTTTGAATTGCCGCGAAACCGGCTGGTATGAAGTCCATCGCATTCGTCGCAGGAGAAATCAATGAGTTGGATACTGCTGGTGATGATTGGAATTCTGCTGATTCCAATTTATGAGTCGGCCCAGGAGGAAGATGTCTGGCAGCGCATGTTGGCCTTTGCCAGTATTTCGACTAAAGCCTCTCTGATGATTCTTGTGATTTCAGTCCTGCGGGATGACTGGATGATTGGCTTGGTGGGGGTATTGATCCTCAGTTTAGGAAATGCGTCATTAATGCTCTTGGCTCATATTTTGCGACGGGTGAATCAATCATGAGCTTCTCTGTTTTGGGACCGGCTGTGCTGAGTGGCCTGAGCTACGGTTGCATGGGCATTGGGCTTTGGTTTTGGCTGTGGGGGACATGGCCATTGTTAGGCGATCGCTCCGTGCTCTATAAGCTCCATGGCCTCTCGGTGTCCGACACTCTGGGGTCGATGTTAATTATCTTGGGCCTGCTCTGGAAAATTCCTCGCGAATGGCCTTTGTTGATTCTGGCGCTGATCTCCCTGGCGATTTGGAATACGGTGCTGGGCTACGTTCTGGCTTACTGTTCGGCGGGAAATGGAGAATTGGCTGAGCGCCAAGCTCTCGCTAGAGCGCTGGAGTCATCTGCTGCGGGTAATGCTTTGGCTCCTGACACTATTTCGTCTGATCTGACTGGAGAGGTATCCCATGACGGATGAGTTCTATCTGATTGCGATTACAGCGCTGTTGCCCCTCACGGCCGTAATGTTGGTTCTACAAGTGAATCCTTATCAGGCCTTGGTGATGCGGGGGATTTTGGGGGCGATCGCGGCTCTGGTCTATGCCCTGTTTGGTGCCGCAGATGTGGCCTTAACCGAAGCTCTGGTGGGTACCATGCTGTCCATTACCCTGTATGCCGTGGCGGTGCGATCCTCCATGGAAATGCGCCTCGGTTGGGTGCCCCCAGTGGGTGCTGAAACGAGTCAGGACATCACTCAAAAGGCAACTCAGGCAACCATCGCTGAGACCGAAGTTGAGCCAGTTGCCAGCCCCAATGTTGAAGATGAGCCGCCGCCACCGGCAACCCCTGACGAGGCCTTGATGGTCGCCTTGCGAGCAGCCCTTAAACCGCAGCATCTCCGGTTGGAAGTTGTGGCCTATCCCAGCCTGGATGCCTTGGCAACGGCTTTGAACGATAAGCAGATTCACAGTGCGGTTTTACCTGCCAATGTAAATCGATCCACTGATCAGGCTTCTCAGGCCACGGGAGCTTATGCCATACAAACGCGCGTACAGCGTTTGTATCAGATCTTGGGCGATCGCCTGCCGAGCCAATATGCAACGGTCGATTACTGGGAGGTCACTCAGTCTTCGCCCCCTCAACTGAGTTCGCCATCGGCCCCGTCATCCCTTGTTCGCCCTGCCCAGGAGTCATCATGAAGCAGATTTACGTCATTGCTGGGGTTGCTGTCTTTCTCAAGCTGTTGCTGTTGCCCCTGTTTGGGGGCAATGGATCTGGGCTAGAGACCGTGGATTGGGCGATCGCGGATTGGGAGATTGTGCAGTCCGTGGTGGGAGAAGCCGGTGTGCCCAATGCCGTCTCGGGCATCATTTTTCGCAATCGCCTCTACGACACGATTTTTGAAGTGATTGTGTTTACCGTGGCGATTATGGGGGTGAAATTTCTTTTGGCTGATGAGCAGCCCTCGGCCACGGTTTATCAATTCACCGATCAACCCTCCATTGTTCTAGCCCGTTTGGGCGCCACCATTGCAGCTCTAGTTTGTATTGAGCTTGCCATTCGCGGACATCTGAGTCCTGGCGGCGGCTTTGCTGCGGGAGTGGCAGGGGGGACTGCGATCGGCCTAGTTGCCATCACCTCTTCTGCGCAATATATGGAACAGCTCTATGAAAACTATGGCGCTGCGGTGTGGGAGAAGGTTTCTGTGCTGCTGTTTGTGGCGATTGCGTTGCTGAGTTTGTTGGGGGTTGCGCTACCCCAGGGAGAGCTAGGCACCTTACTCAGTGGCGGCTGGATTCCATTGCTCAATGTCTTGGTGGCGCTCAAGGTGACGTTGGGATCCTGGGCTGCAATTCTGCTGTTTATCCGCTATCGAGGACTGCTGTAATACCCCATTCTCAGGACTGTTCCCCTAAACCTTCTCCAGGCTGGGCTGCGATTAGAAGTTCACTGCGTCTGCAATGGCGGTGGCCATCTCATCTAACGAGGCCTCACCGGCTCCAGGACAACGCCGCCGATATTCAGTTCCCAGCTGGGCAATCGCCTTTAATTGGGCCGCAGTTGGCAGCTTATTTGGAGGTTGATTGTTTTCTAATAGGGGGACTAAGTTTGCTACCGCAACCCTGCCTAAGGCTTGTTCAAGTTTTGTGAGTCGTAATGCGACGACATATTGCTCAAACAGCATGGCTAATGGTGTCGTATGCCAAGATTCCTGTTGCCAAGTGGCGATATCGAGCCCCAGTTTTTCTAGAATCTCTAGCAACTCAAAGGCATTGACCCCATGGGCTACAGCCCAAAAGGCACAACGTTCGACCTCAGGACTGCATCGGACCAGAGCAGCGTTCCGCTCTGACAGAGATGCCATGAAGTTAGAGTCGTTCAACGGGTCAGCATGTTGAGCTTTCATGGGTTGTAGTATTCAGTTTAAAACCTTAATGAGTCAAGGCTTTTTAGAATTGTTGCTTAACAATAAAAACTGCTGAATTAGGGGATACTGCGAAGGACTTCTAGAATTATGAGGCGTTAGCCTCTCGCCTCTCCGACGAGCCTATGTCATCTTCTGCCGCTGTCGAACAGATCGCGCCGCTTCTTGCCGATCGTTTGCCCCCGAAAATGCTGACCCCTTGGGCTGAGCTGGATGGTGCATGGCAAGCCCATTTGCAAACGGCATTTGTTGATGGGAGCCAGCCCCAGTTCATCATTCAGCCCAGCAATGAAGCCCAACTCTGTGCGGTCATCACCTTGGCCCATGAGCAGGAATGGCCTTTGCTACTTTGTGGTCGGGGGAGCAAGATTGCCTGGGGAAATCCCATGGAGTCGAGTCCGCTGATTGTCAGTACGGCTCGCATGGATCGCGTGATTCACCATGCAGTGGCGGACCTGACGGTGACCTGTGAAGCTGGTATTACACTCAGCCAACTCCAATTACATTTGGCTAAGTCTAACCAGTTTGTCCCGGTAGAGCCTTGCTATTCCGGAAAAGCGACGATTGGCGGCATCATTGCCACGGCAGATGCCAGTTCCCTGCGCCATCGTTACGGCGGATTGCGAGACATGCTGTTGGGAATTCAGTTTGTGCGGGCGGATGGTCAGGTGGCCAAGGCCGGTGGTCGGGTGGTGAAGAATGTGGCGGGCTATGACTTAATGAAGCTGTTCACGGGGGCCTTTGGCACCCTGGGCGTTCTCAGTCAGGTGACCTTAAAGACCTATCCTATTCCTGAAGATTTCAAGACAGTGGTGCTCACCGGGGACTTAGCGCAATTAACCCAGGCCGCAGAGGCGATCGCGCCTTCCACGCTAAATCCTGTGGCCTTTGACTGGTTCTCGGCTCGATTGACGCGGGCGTTGAATTTGGGGGACACCCCAGCCATTGCCCTTCGGTTTGGCAATATTGCTGCCAGTACAACTGAACAGAGCAATGAAATTCGGTTGCTTGGCCAACAGTTAGGCTTGAGTGTCCATATCCTGGTGAATCAGCCGGAGCAAGCATTATGGCGTGAACTACCAATCTATTTGGACCGACAGCATCTGCGCTGCAAACTCGGTCTCTTACCTGCCCAGTTGCCAGGGGTGATGGCGCATCTCACAGATGCATCGGAAGATGCGTTTGCCCGGTTTCACTATGCGAGCGGGCTGGGGCAGTTGTGCGATCTCCCCCAAACCTGGGACCGATCTAAGCTAACGAAGTTGCGCGAATATTGTGAATCCCATGGGGGATTTTTGACGCTATTGGAGGCGCCCGCTAGCTTGAAGCGTGATTTTGATGTGTGGGGCTATGGGGGGAACGCCCTGGGGGCAATGGCCCGTCTGCGTGAGCAGTTTGACCCCAGCCAGATCCTCAACCCTGGACGTTTCTTGGTTTGATCGCCATCCTAGAGGGGATATTAAGCTTCCCTAGGATTTGCTGCTGTGAGCCTTCCATTGCTGCGCCGCAAACGGTCTCGTAGAGTTTCCCCGGCTCCTCACCCTGTTCATGGGGATGAGGGTTCTCCATCGGCTTATCAAGATCCCAGGCAGGATCCGCTCTACAATCCTGTCCCCCAAGCGTTTGAACGATCCCGTCGCCGTCGCCGTCGCCATTCCTGGCCCATGCGCCTGGTACGGGGGGCAGTGGCATTGGTAGTGCTGTGGTTGATGCTGACGATCGCCCTGGTTTTGCCCTGGGGCTATTTGCCCCTGCCGACGACGAGCTTTATGTTGCAAAGCGCCTGGCAAAATCGTCGACCCTATAGCTATCGCTGGACGGCCTATCGCAAGATTCCGCCGGAAATGGCCTTGGCGGTGATGGCGGCAGAAGATCAGCGATTTCCCACCCATAACGGCTTTGATTTTGAGGAGATTGGTGCCGCGCTGCGGGACTATCAGCGGGGCGGTAGTTTGCGGGGAGCCAGTACGATTTCCCAGCAAGTAGCGAAGAATTTATACCTTTGGCCAGGGCGCAGTGCTATTCGTAAAGGGGTAGAGGTTTGGTTCACCTGGTGGATTGAACTTTTATGGTCCAAAGAGCGGATTTTGACGGTGTATTTGAATGTGGCGCAGATGGGCGATCGCACCTTTGGCGTGGGGGCCGCGAGTCGTCAGTTTTTTGATGTCAAACCACAGGAATTAACCGCAGAAGACGCTGCTCTCCTCGCTTCAGCCTTGCCTAACCCTGAAATCTACCGAGTCGATGAACCCTCTGATGAGATGTATGGCAAACAGGATTGGATCCTGCGGCAGATGTACCAGTTGGGAGGGACTGAGTATCTAGAAAAACTCTATGAATCCCCAACCTCAGCGGAGGTTGAATGAAGTTGATTTAAAGACCTGGAGGAGAATTTTAGTTTGAAAAATAAAAGTTAAAATAGAGGTAGGAAAAACGAAGGAATGGAGCTTTCGAAAATGGCGACTTCTAAGGAAATGCTGCGCTCCAATATTGCCTATCTGAAAGATCAGCTCGCCGTTCAAGAAGGCAATCTGCTGACCCTCGCTTCTGAGGAACAAGGATTTGATTGGGAGCCTTTAAGCGATCGCTTCGGTATCCTCCACGACCCTCAGCAGCGCAACGGTTGGAGCCAGGTCGGCTACCTCGGCTTCGCCACCAAGCGCGAGGCTCAGAAATGTCTCCGAGCACTAAAACGTCAAGCCTCGGCCAATCCACCAGAGCTGCGTAAAGCTAGACGTTTAACAACCTGTAAATGGGAGATTAAGGCAGTGGGGATTGATTCTGAAGTGCTGCATGATTTGTTGCCCAATGGCTCGCAGGTCGCTTAGGCGAGAGCTGGGTCCCCATTCTGGTTAATGTCACATTGAAGGAATGGGGGCATCCCTACCTGGGAGACGTGGGCAATTTCTGGAGCTGAGGCTAGGCTGGAGGCAGCGATGCGGCTCCAATGAGGGTTAGCGATCGCGAAGTTGATTTTGCTGGATTAGAGCAACGGCTATGGCTACTGAAGTGCGTTCTGATGGAAGTCTCCAGCGGTTAAAGGGAAACTTTTTCCTGCCGCTCCAGCTGCTTGCGATTCCCTGGGCCGTGGAAATTGTGGACCAGTTGTTTTTCAAAGGCAACTTGAAATTTATTGTTTACCCCCGCTCTATCGCTGGAATTCCAGGCATTTTTCTCTCTGCCATCTCCCATGCGGATTTTGCCCACCTCATTGGCAACAGCATTGGTTTTGCTATTTTCAGTTGGATTATCCTGACCAAAAGCCGGAAGGATTTTTGGACAACCCTGATGATTGGCTGGTTGGGCGGTGGCTTAGCTTGCTGGCTGTTTGGCTTGAGCCCTGCCCATGGCCTCAGTGGGGTGGTCTACACGCTGTTTGGCTATTTGCTTTTGATTGGCTGGCTAGAGAAGCGGTTTGTACCGCTGCTGATGTCGATTTTCATCTTGCTGAACTACAGCTATTTTATTTGGGGGACGCTGCCCACCCAGCCAGGCGTGGCCTGGTGGGGGCATTTGTATGGCTTCTTGCTGGGACTGTTTGCAGCCTACGGCGTCTATCGCGAGCCTGGTCAGGCCTACGTCCAGGATTAATCCACATCTCACTAACGGGTCCACGCCTGGCCGAGGTGAGGCCCGAGCTTGGATAGGCTACTGCTCCAGCTCGAAGTCAGAAAAACCTTAAATGTTCCTGACTGGGGTTAGCCGGGGGTTGCTATGAAAGTGCTGAGCTAGCGGTGTTTCATCTAAATTACTCGGGCTAACGAAAAGTCAGCAGTGATTACTATGGAATGAGGAGATCGCGTTGTACAACGAATCATTCCAGAAAGTACAAGTATGACTATTCCATCACAGCCCTTGATTTCGGATCCGTGGAACGCTCCCAGCGTAACGGCTTCATCCACCGATAGTGCAAAGTCCACTCCCTTGTCTGAGTCCTCTGCATTTCCCATGCTGCTACTGGCATGCTTTGCGTTTCTGATGCTCAAAGCCTCGTTTCAGCTCCTCTGCTTTGGCATTGCATCAGGCATCTTTGTCTATCGCCGATTACGCAAGCTCGCCCAACGGAGCCATGCCAATATCGCCAAAGCGCCAATTTCGGAGTCCCTTACCTCCAGCGCAAATCCAACATTGGCAATGACATAACCAGTGGACGGACAGCATTCAGCTCCTATCAACCTAACGGAGAAACTCAGCTGGTTTTCTGAGCATGGGTCTCCCCAGGTGATTGCGGAGCTGAATGACGATCAACTAAAGCTCGTTAAGTTTGAAGGGGAGTTTGTTTGGCATCGCCATGACGAGACCGATGAATTATTTTTGTCATCGAGGGCGAGATGCAGATTGGCCTTAGAGACCAACCTCCGGAATGGGGCGGTGGCCCCTCGGCGATCGCGAAGTCACGGTTAAGGCTGGCGAGCTATACGTCATCCCTAGGGGAGTGGAGCACATTACCCGAGCCTCCCAGGAGTGCCAAGCATTATTGATTGAACCTCGCGGCATCGTGAATACGGGAAATTCCGGGAGAGACCTGACTGCCCCCAATGACGAGTGGGTCTGATCGTGTTGCTGCTACTTTCGCTACACAATCGCCTTATCCTAGAGAAGCCCTCTGCCCCGCCGTTCTCTGATGCAGACGACAGATCCCAAAAACCGTAGTGATGACCGCGCCGTTTTGCGTGAGAAATTTGCGATTCCGAACCTCGATCCTGGGTTTGACGAGCAGAATCCTCCAGATCCTGAGGTGATTGATTCCTGCGTCCACTGCGGTTTTTGCCTGCCGACTTGTCCCAGCTATAGGGTTCTGGGCAAGGAGATGGATTCTCCTCGCGGCCGAATTTACTTGATGGATGGCATCAATCAAGGCGAGGTGCCGTTTAGTGAGACGGCCAGTCAGCATTTTGATACCTGTTTGGGCTGTTTAGCCTGTGTAACGGCTTGCCCCTCTGGGGTGCGCTATGACCAGTTGATTGAAGCGACCCGCTCCCAGGTGGAGCGAAATCAGCCCCGCAGCCTGGCAGAAAAGGCGCTGCGCAAGCTAATTTTTAGTCTGTTCCCTTACCCCAATCGTTTGCGGTTGTTGATGCGCCCTACGGTGGGGCTGTATCAGAAGACGGGGCTCCAGAAGCGGCTGCGCGGTCTGCGCATCTTCAAGAAGATTTCTCCCCAGCTGGAGGCCATGGAGGCATTGCTGCCGGAGCAGTTGCCTGAAAAAGCCTTTCGCGATGACTTGATTGGGGTGACACCGGCCCAGGGGGAGACGCGCTATCGGGTCGGGATGTTGTTGGGCTGCGTGCAGCGGCTGTTTAATCCCGATGTGAATGATGCGACGGCGCGGGTTTTGGCAGCCAATGGCTGCGAGGTGGTTGTACCTGCAAATCAGGGCTGCTGTGGTGCTTTGACTCACCACCAGGGCCAAGAAGAGCAGACTCGCCAGCTAGCGCGCCAGATGATTGATGCTTTTGAGCCGCACAATTTGGACTTTATTGCGATTAATGCTTCGGGTTGTGGCCATAGCCTGAAGGAGTATGGCCATATTTTGGCGGATGACCCAGCCTATGCGGAGCGGGCGAAGGCCTTTGCGGCCAAGGTGAGGGATGTGCAGGAGTTCTTGGCAGAGGTGGGGCTGACGGCGGAGATGTCGGCTTTACAGGAGGAGCCTTTGGCGATCGCCTACCAAGACGCCTGCCATATGATCCATGGTCAGCAAATTAGCGCCCAGCCCCGACAGTTGCTGCGGCAAATCCCTGGGGTAAAGCTGAAGGAGTCTATGGATGCGGGATTGTGTTGTGGTAGTTCTGGAATCTACAACATTTTGCAGCCGGAGATTGCCCAGGAATTAGGCAAGAAAAAGGTGACAAATCTGACGAATACAGGGGCTGATTTGATCGCGAGCGCCAATATTGGCTGCTTTGTGCAGATTTCCAAGCATCTGGAGTTGGAAGGGAAGGCTGTGCCGGTGTTGCATCCGATGCAGTTGTTGGATATGGCAATTCGAGGGGAGAAATTGGGGGAGCAGTAGTAGGCGCCGATGCCCACAACATTAGGCTGGATTAATCAGCGTTTGCCTGACTCAGCTGGGCTGAAATTTCGGTGGCCCAGCGTTTACGTTGGGTGACTACGAAGGTTTCTTTTCCTGCGTGGGTGCGGATGGTTAAGCCGTTGGGGATGATGCCCAGGGTGTTGCTGGGGCTGGCTTTGGCGATCGCGCCTAGCGCAATATCCAAGGGCTCATTTTGGGCATTGACACCATGGGAGCGGAAGGCCAAACGGGTGGGTGTCAGGGTGAGCCAGCCTCCTCGACCTTCCGCATTGAGAAAATGGTTGGCGGGGCCTTCAAGAAGGATGGTTTCACCTTCGAAATTGCCATGGGGGGAGGACATTTTTCTACTTTGGTATTGCACGAAAACAGCGATGAGCCCCCCGAACAGAAGGCCACTGAAGCAACCCAAAACTAGGCCTGGGTAAAGGCCCGTATTGAAGCCGAAAAATAGCCCCATGATGATGCCAAAGGGAAGGCCTGCGGCAAGGGCGGTTTTGAGTAGGCTAGTTTTCATGGCGCTGGGGACAAAATAGCGGCTAAACGACAGGCCCCCGGATGGCTTCAAGAGCTTTGGGGGCTAAGGAACCGGATGCTTAAAACGAGGAGACCTGCTGGCAAATCTCTGCAAAACTGGGGCGCTGGCTGGGGTGGCGCTCCATGCAGGCTTGCTGGAGTTGGCGTAGGCTTTTGAGGGTTGATTGCTCTGGGTTAGGGGCGTTGTTACCTGGGCTGTAGCGGTCTAGTAGATCTTCTAATAAGCAGCCGTAGGCGCGGGCTTCGAGTTGCTCTAGGGCTTGGGCTGTGGGAATGTCGCTGACATCGTAGAAGGAGGCTGCACCAAAGTCGCCGAGGATGCTGTGGCCTGCGGGGTTGACGAGGATGTTGTGGGCGTAGAGGTCACCATGGAGAATACCGCGCTGGTGCAGATGGGCAACGACAGAGGCGATGCCTTGGGAGATGGCTAAGATTTGGTCGAGGCTGAAGCGAGTTTCATCGCTGTAGGTGTCGCGGGTACAACTGTCTAGGCTAGGCGGTCCACCCAGATTCTGATAGTCCTGGGCAAGCAGATCGAAGAGGAGGCCTGCCTGGCTATTGCTGTCTGCCTTCTCGTCCAGTTTGGCCAGGACGCTGACGAGGTTGGGGTGGCTGCCCGCAGCGATGCAGGCGCGCATTTCGTCCAGGGGAGAGCCGTCGCTGGTGATTTCGCCTTTGAATTTTTTGATGGCGACGGCTTGGGAGGGGCCACGATCGCTTGATTTCCAGCGACCTTGATAGATCACGCCAGAAGCTCCTTGGCCTAAAACGTCACCGACTTCTAAGGTTGTGGGATCAACTAACGGTAAGTCTGTCTTGGGGGTTGCGTTCGCTTTGGCAAAGGGATTACCTGCGTAGGCAATCCAAGATAGGCGAGGTAGGTCGAGGAGGAAGCTGGGGAATTCAGTGAGCTGATTGGCGGCGATGCGAATGAGTTCGAGATTATGGCAGTGGGCTAATTCTGGGGGGAGCGATCGCAGCTGATTGCCCGCTAGCATCAGCTTCTGCAATTTGCTCAGCTGGCCAATGCTGCCGGGGAGGGAAGTGAGCTGGTTGTTGGTGAGGATCAGCCAGCGGAAGTTGGGGGATAGGGCTGCGGGGGTGATCGTCTTCAGTTGATTGCCTTTAAAGCTCACCATGGATAGCTGAGGGCAGTGAGCTAGGACTGGGGGAAACGCTTCAAATTGATTGTTGTTGAGGAAGACAATCTTGAGTTGCTTGAGCTGGCTAAAGCGATCGGGTAGCTCGCTCAGATTATTGTTAGACAGATCGAGCATTTCGAGGCTGTCGGCAAGCTGGAAAATATCGTCAGGGAATTTCGTGATGCCAGCAGCCAGCTGAAACCGCTTACTTCCCTGGAGTTGGCCAGTGCGTAATTGCTCTAAAGTGCTCTGCTCTAGGGTTGTCATTGAGACCCTATAAATGGTGTTTAGGTGTTCAGGAAACTCGGCTCAGTTGGCTAAGTTTGATAATCCCGTTGATTTTAGCGGCTGTAGACAGAAAATTGCGGATTTTCCCTCTGCGAGGTCACTGCTAAATGACTGGAGCGATCGCAATACTAAAAGTACGGGCCTGATGGGGCTCTCACTCAGAAGTGATAGAGGCTGCGATTAAAGGTTCTAAATCTCTACTCTCTGTCACCTTGCTTGATGAATCTTTAAGGCGCAGGCTAGCCCGATTTTAGATAATACACAGGCGCCCCCGTCCCATTCCATTCGGTTGAGAAACCTTCCGTTTGGTACTGGTGCTGAATTCCCTATACGAGCTTCTTCCATGAGTCCTCGCCCCATTATTCTGGGTATCGTTGGCGACAGCGCTGCCGGTAAAACCACCCTTACCCGAGGCATTGCCAAGGTTCTAGGCGAAGATGAAGTCACTGTCATCTGTACCGATGACTACCACCGCTACGATCGCAAACAGCGTGCTGAAATGGGTATTTCGGCGCTGCATCCCGACTGCAATTATCTCGATATTATTCAACAGCATCTAGCCCTGCTGCGCCGGGGACAGGCCATACTGAAGCCGATTTACAACCACCATAGCGGTGAGTTTGATGCACCGGAATACATTCAGCCGAAGAAGTTTGTCATTGTCGAGGGGCTATTGGGCTATTCCACCCGTGCTGCTCGGGACTGCTATGACGTCAAGGTCTATCTGGCACCGCCGGAAGATTTGCGAGCCTTTTGGAAGGTGAAGCGTGATACG
The DNA here is from genome assembly GCA_938002085.1 of uncultured Pseudanabaenaceae cyanobacterium. Classification (GTDB taxonomy): domain Bacteria; phylum Cyanobacteriota; class Cyanobacteriia; order PCC-9006; family JAAUQQ01; genus JAAUQQ01. The sequence continues at coordinate 8,468 of CALLAT010000083.1, read as the reverse complement.
CGTAAGCGAGGCTACACCGAGGAACAGGTGATGGAGCAAATGCGCAAGCGAGAGTACGACTCGGAGCATTTTATTCGTCCCCAACGCCAATGGTCTGACATCATTGTGAGCTTCTGTCCCCCCGAGGAGGAAGCGAGTCAGAATGAGTTGCTCTTAGATGCGCGTTTGATTTTGCGGCCCACGATTTCCCAGCCCGACCTCAGTGAAATACTGGAAAGTTCTGAAAATCAGCAAAAAGCAGCCGTTCGCTTAGGCCTGATTCGTGACATGGGGCAACCTGCAGATTTGCTGGAAATTGATGGCCATGCCACTGCTGCCCAGGTGCAAGCCTTGGAGCGTATGCTGTGCAATGAGGTTTCCCACCTCGGCCAGTTTTGTAGTTTGAATGGGAATGAAGACATCGGCAAAGTGGTGGGGACGACAGGGGAGACGTTGCAAAGCTTTCCCCTAGCCATTACTCAATTGTTGATTACCTATCACATGTTGAAAGCGGCTGGCGTGACTTAATAGACTGGGGCAAATTGGCTTATGTTCGTGAGACCAATTTGGAAATGCTGAGATAACAAGCGAAAAGCGTCAGACCTTTCCGAGAAGGTCTGACGCTTTTAAGTCAAGTGTTAGCTGGAGCTAGCCGTTGTTGAATGAGGCTGTGGAATTACTCGCCAGCATCCAGAGCTATGGTGTCTTCGCCCGTAATGGATTTGAACAGACCCTTCTCAGCCAGGTACTTGCTCAGGAAGGTGCTGACGAAGGACAGGGCGATGGGGCCAAGAATGAAACCCAGGAAGCCATGGACCACAAAGCCAGGCACGAATAGGGAAGCTAGCCAGAAGCAGAAACCGTTTACGACGAGGGAGAAGGCTCCCAGGGTGAGGAAGGTTGCGGGCAGGGACAGAATCGACAGGACAGGCTTAACAAAGCCATTGACTAAACCGAGGGAAATGGCAGCTAGCAGGGCTGCGGTAACAGTCGCGATGGTCACCCCCGGAACTGTGAGGTCCACCACAAAGAGGCTGAGGGCTGTAACTAGGGTCGTAATTGCGAAACCAATCATTGAATGCGCTCCAAATTATTAACTTGCTGTACTCGAAACAGGGCAATCTCGACTGCCGAGGATTCAGACTTATACCGTACGGGTGTCGTCGCCATTGAACTTTGAGATGGCCCACAGGGCATGGATGATGCCGGGAACCCAGCCCAATAGACAGAGGGCGAGATTGATGAATAGTTGGGTGCCTACTCCGTAGGTTAAGAACACACCGACTGGGGGAATGAGAATGCCTAGGACGTAGCGCAATAGATTAGACATGAATGACTCCTTGGTTTTAATGAATTGAAGATTGACTTGATCGCGATGCAACGGTACTTGAACCCGTCTTGATGCTTAAATGACGAGACTTAAATTTCCATCAGCCTCTTGCGTAGAACTTGTGATTACGACTGAGCGTTCACGGTAATCGTTCTTAGAGCCTGACCGATTTGTTGTTTCACGGCTTCCTCCTTTTGAGCGACTTTTACACCTAAATCACTCAACTCTTCTGCTTTTTGCGCTTGCTTGCGTTCTAGGGGCTGGGCATTGACGGCTTTGCCTTCCTCTAGCTTGGCTTTGTACCAAGTGACGGCTTTGGCCCAGCGCTGCTTGATGCCCGCATAATCATCGCCGTAGCGATCGCTCAGTTTCTCATCCCAAACCGTTGTTTTGTCCTTAACTTGCTCCAAGCGTTCTGGGAACTCTTCTTTGATCTTGCTGTATTGCTCGCCTGCCAGGGATTTAGCCTTGAGGCCAGCGGCCTGTAATAAAGCCTGGATGACGCTAAGCGTCGAAGTCTCAACCTTCGCTTCTGGCATTTTATCGGCGGCGGCTTCAGAAGCAAAACCCTCGGATGTCTCGCTATTCTGATGCAGAACTTCGGGATTCTCCTCAGTGGCGACAACGGTAACCACTGCCTCGGCAGGGTCTTTAGGGGCCACTGTTTGGATCACGTTGGTGAAGGATTCCTTGGAAGTTGTTTTGACCTCTTGGGTACCGTCCTTAACTTCAGCAACGGCCTCTGTGAAGGCTGTTTTAACGATGGTTTTGATGCGTTGAACGCGATCGCCACCTTGGGATTTGACCTTTTCTAGGTCTGCTGCGAGTTGCTGTTTAATTGAATTAGCCATGACTCGATTCCTTTGAACAAGTGGGTGGGAATGCTCTCCTAGATGTCAGAGAGCGATAATGATGGACGGTCGTAGGGAGCATCCCCACCAGGACCATCTCAAGGCGAACTGGAAGGGAAAACTAAACGGTAATTGTCGTTTCGTCTTCGACCATTTCGTCGGGTTGACTTTTGCATTTCTCCATTAGGAGCTGAGATAGTTCTGTTACCAATAGGGTGGCAACTAAGCCATCATCAATCCATCCCACAATGGGGAGAAAATCTGTGACGAGGTCCACTGGACTGAGTAGATAGACGAGGCTTCCAGCAATGGCAATCCAGCGATATTTAGGATTCTTGAGAACTGCTTTGTAAACGTTGTAAAGGGGCTGGAGAAAGGGTTTCATTCATCGCTCTCTGTTCGACAAATTCATCATCTCAAACTTGCCTAGAAACCTCTGGTGTTGCTTCTATCCCAGAAAGGTGAGGTTATTACGAAATGTTGGTGTAGCAACCTCACCTTTGATTCGGTTTGTCCCACCTCATCGCTGGGTTTGTGAATCTTTACGGTCATTCCCATTGGGGTGACAACCGTACCGATTGGGGTGGAGACCGAACGATGGCTGAGCAGGCGCTTCTGTTTGATTGTCAAGATTGCTACCCGAAATTGCTGATACAGGCAATTGACTCTCGAAAAGGGAATAAGGGCACTCTGCATATAGTGCATTTCATTGACCTACTAAAGCCCCAGCTCTAACTAGAACAGTTGCCATGCCCCTGTTTGCCATTCCGCCTCAACAGCCTGCTTTGAGCCCAGAAGTGCCTGCTTTGCAGCAACCAGCTCAAGTTTCACAAGTGATTGCGCAGTCCCTGACTCCCCCAATCACTCCCAACGGCGCAGGCACGGAGGTTGAATCCCAGGGCCATCAGCTTGATATCACGGGCGGCACCCAGGCTGGGAGCAATCTTTTCCACAGTTTTGAGCGCTTTGGTCTCAATGCTTCTCAAACGGCCAATTTCATCGCTAATCCTGCCATTGAGAATATTCTGGGGCGCATTAATGGGGGACAGGCTTCTGTTATTGATGGGCAATTACAGGTGACTGGGGCTGATGCCAATCTGTTTTTGCTCAATCCAGCGGGGATGATCTTTGGACCGAATGCGCAGTTGAGTCTGCCTGGGGCATTTACCGCGAGCACGAGCGATCGCCTTTCCTTTGGTAATCAGTTTTTCAACGTCTTTGGCGACAACGACTATGGTCAGCTCCTCGGTAATCCCAATGACTTTGTCTTTTCGGGGGCGGAGCCCGCAGGCATTCTCAACCAGGGCAATCTATCCCTGACGCCGGGGCAGCAGCTCAATCTCATTGGCGGTAGCGTTACCAGCAGTGGTCGTTTAGTCGCTCCCGATGGCCAGATCAATGTCATTGCAGCACCAGGAAACAGCACGATCCGTCTGGGTCAGGACGGCGCAACCCTGAGCATTGCTGCCAATGCTGTTGCGGCACCTGATAATCTGCCGCCCAGTTTCAGTCCGGAAGCAATGCCTGAATTCTCGGCTGGCAATGTGACGTTGCAGCAGTTGGAAGCTCAGGGTGCGATTGTCTCGGCCAATGGCGATGTGGTGTTGCAGGGGAGTGAGCTGAATACTAGCGGTGATTTAGCAATTGTTGCGGGCGATCGCCTCACAATTCGCGACAGCAACAGCAACCCCTTCATCGCCAAAGCAGGCGGCAATCTCACACTCCAAGGCAGCAATAGCCTCGACATCCTCGCCCTCAGCAACCTGCAAACGCTGATTCAAAGCGGTGGCAGTCTCCGCTTGATCAGTGACAATGCCATTTCTGCCGATGCCCACTTCACCAGCGGCGGTGACTTCAGCCTAACCAATGCAGAGGGCAATACCAACGCCTTCATTAGTCTCTATGACCCGATAATTCGAGCCGCTGGGAATGTCACCTTTGGCGACTATCGGGGGCCAGCCCTCAAAATCGAAGCAACAGGTAGCATCACAACAGGGAACATCACCATTACAGGGGCGGATACTGATCTACTTCTAGCAGGAGACCCCGACTTTGTTGAGTTGACCACCCTGCCTTCGCTAATTTTGCGAGCGGGTACATCCCTGAGCGGTGGGCCTGACAGTCTGCCAACCAATGTGAATGGCACTGTTGTTAATGGCAGTAGCCCCGAAGCCACTCCTGCCAACATCATCGCAGGTGATATTGATACCAGTCTCAGTACGGTCGTAGGTGGAGGGTTTCCTACCGATGGGGGCAATATCACCCTCTCTGCTACCGGAGATATCTCCACTGGGTTACTTAATTCCTCTATCTTGAACAACTTGGATACGAGCGGAAATCTGACGGCAGGCAGCGTTAGCGCTACCGCAGATGGCGCGATCGCCATCGCTGGCATTGACGCATCTGTCTCTAGCACCAGTAGCGCAGATGATTACCAAGCAGGGGCCGTTACGATTAACGCAGGCAGTGGACTTACCCTGGGCGCTATTAACACCACAACCAATGGTGCAGGTCGAAATCAACAGGCCGGAGACATTACGATTGATTCCAATGGCGATGCCCAAATTGGTGTTGTCAATGCATCTGCAACGAGCAACGGCTTTACCCTCCAAGCTGGCAATGTTGGCATCAATATTGGTGGAAACCTTCAGTTTGAGAGCATCGACACCCGAGGCAATGGCTTTGAAATCAGTCCAGGGACCATCACGGGTGATGCTGGAGCTGTGAGCTTGAGCGCCATTGGAACGATTCAAGGCAGCGGCGTTATTCCCGGTGATACGAGTACGATCAACACGACTGGTACCAACAGTTCTGGCAGCATCGAACTGACCCATGATGGTGGTCCTGACAACGTGGCTTTCCAAACGGGCGATGCTGGCCTCAATGGGGTGGCCGGAACTTTGGCAGTGGGTGGCGTCACGAGCAGTGGTGAGTCCTTCGGCAATGCTGGCGTGGAAAGCAGAGGTCCGGGTAATGAAATCAGCATTACCTTCAACAACACAGCTCCTAGCTTGAATGGCAATGGCAACTTGGAAACGACGGTGGATCAGCCCGTCAGCATCGCCATAGCCGATCTCAATCTTGTTACCGCTGATGCCAACAACGACAACCTCCAACTAGAAATCGCCTCCCTCCCCACCAGCGGTAGTCTTAGCCGCAATGGCAATGCCCTCTCCATCGGAGACGTCGTCGCAGCGGGGGACGTGCTGAGCTATAGCCCCGCTGCAGGAACGGCAGGCAGCGCGGCTGCATTTGAACTCCTTGCCAGCGATCGCCTTTCCACTTCCCCACCCATCAGCATCCCCATCAACATCACAGAGGACACCATCGTTCCTCCACCGCCGCCGCCGCCGCCAGAAATTGTGACTCCAGACAGTAGCTTCCTGCTGCGAGATGCGAGTCAGCTACAACAACCTGCTATTCAGACCCTGCCAGAAACGCGCTTACTGGGAATGCCCCTCACCCAGGCCCCTGCGATCTCAGAGCTTTCTGCTCTACGCGGAGTTGTGCCAGAAGCTCCGTTGCTGATGCTGCCGGTCAGTACTTGGAATGTAGCTAGGGCGAGTGGATTAAGTAATGGAACGAGCGGTTCTTCAGGAATTACAGGAGAACTTCAACTCCAGAACGAAGCGGTTGCTTGGGCAACGGCAGGCATACATGGAGCCGCGATCGCTGGTTTAGAAGTGGGTTCCCTAGCTGGCGAGCCCAGCATTCCCCTCTCGGGCACTGCCGACGGCTTTGGCTTTGGCCCGTCCGGCTTTATGGATGTGGATGGCAACCCGATCAATCCTGATAGTGGCTTTGAAACAGAGACCATAACTCGGACACCGATTAGTGCAGATGCTGGTACAACCCCTAGTGTAGGCTTGCCCCTGGGCATTCAAGACGACCCCTTTGATCCTGGTATCACTGACAACTTGGCGGGTTCTGGCGAGGTTGTGCCCACGAGTGGGACAACTAGCGGGTCCGGCATCTTTGCTTCTCCTGCACCCGGGCCTCCACCAACACCTTCTACGCCTGAATCTTCGGGGAGCAGCGTACCAGTCAATACGCCCGAGCCTGGGGCAGGAATTAACCCATCACCCACTGGCAATCCAACACCGGGTAACCAGATCGGTTCCAGCGGGAGTGGTTCTTCTGGACCGATCGCCACAGCATCCGAGCAGCCTGGTCCTTCTGGGGGCGGTACAACTTCAGCCGGGTCTAGTTCTGAAGGGGGTAGCCCAGGTAATCCTCAAGCCTCCAATACCGAGAGTGGTTCTCCGGGGTCAACCAGCGCCGCAGCAGGGGGCGTGCAAAACTGCCCTCAGCAGGTCGCCCAGGTCCATCAACAGACCAAGGCCAATAAGCAGAAGCAAGAGGGTCTCTACAAAGCCTTGATCAACTGCTTTGAGCAAAACCTAGAGGTTGCTGAAGCATCTCAAGATCAAAATCTTCAGCTCTACGCGCTCAATAATCTGGGCAGCTCCTATTTTGTTGTGGGTGACTATCTCAAGGCTTTGGATGCTCACCAGCAGCAGTTGACTGCGGCGAAGCTGACGGGGGATGCCACCCAGATTGGGATTGCGCTATCGGGCATTGGTGCGGCCCATGCTGCTTTAGGAGATTACGATGAGGCGATCGCCCAGTACCAGCGCAGTCTCAGCCAGTTGCCCAATGACAAAGCCCTGCAATGGCGTGGTCTAACTTTGCGCAACCTGGGCAATTCCTATCTGTCTAAGAAGGACTACAACAAGGCGCTGCAATACCAGAACCAGAGCCTTCAGCTTGCTCTGAGCATTAAGGATCGCTATGGCGAAATGCAGGCCCTGGGGAATTTGGGCAATACTTATACGTTGAATGGTGAATTTGATGCGGCGATCGCGGCCTATGAGCCTAGCCTGGCTCTGTCGCGGGAGCTGGGGGCGAGGTTGGATGAGGCCCAGACGCTGTTGGGCTTGGGGACAACTTCGTCTTACCAGAAGCAGTACGAGGATGCGATCGCCTACAACAATCAAAGCCTAGCGTTGCTCACCCAACTCGACAACCGCCTGGGCCAAGGCATCATCCTCACTAACCTAGGCGATGCTCACTACCAACTGAAGCAATTTGCCCTGGCTGAAACCAACTTCCGCCAAAGCATCGATGTTTGGGAATCATTGCGGGCAGGTTTGGGTACCAACGACGCCTACAAGGTTTCAATTTTTGAGACCCAGCGGGCGGCTTATCGTAATCTCCAGGAGCTTCTGGCCGAACAGAATCGGGTCGGTGAATCTCTGGAAGTTGCAGAGCAGAGCCGGGGCCGCGCCTTCGTTGAGCTGTTAGCCCGAGGTAATGCCACTGCCCAGGCTGATGCTGCCAATCTTGCACCGCCCAACCTGGCAGAACTCCAGCGCATTGCGCGGGAGCAAAATGCCACGCTGGTGGAATACAGCCTGGCCCATGAGCAGTTTGTCGAAACACCCCATGGGGCTTCAGTGCAATATGCCAGTGAGCCCCAGGATTCCAAGATCATTATTTGGACGGTGCAGCCTTCGGGCAAGGTGGATTTGCGGCAAGTAGACTTGCGGGCACAACAGGGGCTGTCCCAGCAAAATCGGCCAAGTTTGAAGCGCTTGGTCCAGGTAGCTCGCCGCTGCATGAACGACAGAAGCTGTGTACGTCGGGCGGAGCGCAATACCCGCTTTGGCTTTGTTGAGTCGGAGCCAGTGGAGCCCGTCATCAGTGAGGCAGAGACCCAGCAAATCGCGGCAAATAATCCGCTGTATCAGCTGCACCAGCTCTTGATTGAGCCCATTGCCGATCTGTTGCCCCAGTCGGAGGAAGAGAAGGTTATTTTTGTGCCCCAGGACCATCTGTTCCTAGTGCCCTTCCCGGCCTTGCAGGCGAGCAATGGCAGCTACTTGATTGATCGCCATACGGTGATGACTTCGCCTTCGATTCAGCTCTTGGCGGCGACGAAGGCGCGGGGTGATCAGCTAGGCAATGGTAACAATAGCGCTCTCATCGTTGGCAATCCCGCGCCCATGCCGAGCTCCTTTAGCCCACTGCCGTTCACAGAAGATGAGGCCAGCACCGTGGGTGAGCTTCTGGGTGGCAATGCCATTATTGGTAGTGATGCAACGGAGGCGATTGTTAAGCAGCTGTTGCCCCAGGCCGGGACGATTCATTTGGCGACGCACGGTATTTTTAATGCGGCAAAGCCGTTGGAGGGGGCGATTGCTTTGGCACCGGGGGGCAGTGAGGATGGGTTGTTGACGGCGGGGGAGATTTTGCAGCGTCGTTTGCAGGCGCGGCTGGTGGTGCTGAGTGCTTGTGATACGGGGCGG